>NZ_JFAG01000051.1:0-1188 GCF_006408915.1 Bifidobacterium sp. UTCIF-1 | reverse complement strand
GTCCGGGTTCTAGATAGAAGCGCAACACCCGCTCTATGGTTGGAAGTGTTCAGGTTCTAACTGGAGAAGGTGTTGCGCTCATGAGGAAAGTGTATTCCCACCTGTCGGCCGAGGAGCGGGTCCGGATCGACGAGTTGAGGAACCGAGAGGGGCTAGGCGTGTGCCAGATCGCGTTGAGGATCGGCCGTGACAAGTCCACGGTCAGCCGCGAGCTGAGACGAGGCCTGTGGTTCGCGTCCAACGAGAACGACTCCTACCGTCCGTACCGGCCGAAACGCCTGAAGACCGGCGCATGGACGGCCCGTCCGTTCTATTCGGCCATGACCGCGCAGCGCAAGGCCGAGACACGCGCCCGCAGGTCGCGCAAGCCCCTGCGCATGTCCTACTCGCCGCTGCTCGCGTGGGTGATGGACGCGCTGCGCAAGGGATGGACGCCCGAACGGATCGAAGGACGGCTCAGGGTCCAGTTCCCGGCCGACGCGCGCATGCGGATAAGCCACGAGTGCCTCTACCAGTGGATCTACGCGACACCGCAGAAGGCGCTGGACCTCAGACAGTACCTGCCGCGCGGCAAACGGCACCGCACGCGCGCCAAGGGCCGCAGGTCGAAGGGGCCGAGGATCCCGATGCGCGTGCCGATCGCGCAGCGGCCCAAACGCGTCGACTCGCGGCATGAGTTCGGCCACTTCGAGTCCGACACGGTCATCGGCACGGCCCCCTCGAGACGGTGCATCGACACGCAGGTCGAACGCAAGAGCCGCCGCCTGTTCGCCCGGTTCATCCCCGACAAGAGCGCGCTGGCGACCGCGCGCGCCGAATACGACATCTACAGCCGCATCCCCGCGCCCGCGCGCATCGACCGCACCTGGGACAACGGCACGGAGTCCTCCTGCCATCTGCTCGTGGACGAGGCATTGGGCATGCTCACCTATTTCGCGGACCCGTACTCCTCGTACCAGCGCGGCACGAACGAGAACCGCAACGGCCGCATCCGCCGCTACCTGCCCAAGAAAACCAGCTTCGACGACCTGTCGGACGGGGACCTGCAGGCCATCGTCCAGGAGATCAACGACACCCCGTTGAAGGTCCTCGGGTGGGAAACGCCCAACGAGGTTTGGTACCGCGAGCTCGACAGGGTAACGTCAAAGACAAGCCACCCAAAGACGAGTGTTGCACTTACAAATTGAA
>NZ_JFAG01000050.1:0-1201 GCF_006408915.1 Bifidobacterium sp. UTCIF-1 | reverse complement strand
GGTTGGGGGCTGCGGACATTTTCTTGGAGATAGTCATGCAGCCATTCCTTGGCTTTGACGGTATTGTACCGGACTCATCCAGCCCAGCGACTGTTTGATGCGCTCGTGGTCGTGCCAGTGGATGTACTCGTCGATCAGGACAAGCACCTCGTCGCGGGTGCGTTTCTCCCAATGCTCGGGATAGACGGACTCCGTCTTCATGCGACCGAAGAATCCCTCCGCGGCGGCGTTGTCGGGGCTGCAGCCCTTCGCGCTCATTGAGCGCGTCAGCCCGTAGCGTTCCATGAGCTCCAGCCATCCGGGCCACCGGTAGTGGCATCCCCGGTCGGAATGGACCACGGGACGGGCGTTGTCGGGCAGCGTCTCCGCCGCCTCGGCGAGCATCCGGTCGGCGAGCTCCGCGTTGGGATGGAAGCCGGCCGTGTAGGCGACGATCTTGCCGTCATGGCAGTCGATCATCGGCGAGAGGCACGCCCTTCCCGTCGCTGGCCTTGATCTCGGTGATGTCCGTGAGCCACTTCTCATTGGGCCGTTCGGCGGTGAAGTCCCGGTTGACGAGACTGCCGGGAGCGGGCGTGGTCCCCCCTCGTAGGAGCTGTAACGCCGCCGTTTGGGAACATGCGCCGAGAGCCCGCCCTCGGCCATGAGCCTGCGGATCACCTTCTCCGAGACGCCCGTCCCGAGCGCGGCCTTGACGCGACGGTACCCGTACCTGCCCTTGGAGTCGGCGAACGCCCGCGCCACGCGGGCGCGCAGCCCGGCGTACTTGTCAACGCCGATCCCGGCATGGTGGTAGTGGTAGCTGCTCGGCGCTATGCGCAGCAAGCAGGCCATCGACCTCAGCGAACACCTCGGCCCCAGCCGGTCGACCGGCATCGTCTTCTCCCTGTTCGACAGGCGCCGCAGGTCGGCGCCTGGGTCTTTTTCTGCGAGCCTCCACCACCTCCCGCATCAACGCGTTCCCCAACTCCGGCTCCTCGACCCTACGGCGCAACGCCTCCACGTCATCGCCGCCCCCGGCATCCGCCCCGCCCCGAGGACGGACGGACGCCGATTTCCCGCCCTGGGCGGCATTCCGGTTCCGGGGCTGCAACGCGGCCATGCCGCCCCTGCGGTACGCCCTGACCCGGTTGTGCACCGCACCAACGCCCGCGCCAAGCTGTTTGGCGGCCTGCTTCTGCTGCATGCCGCCCAGCACCAG
>NZ_JFAG01000049.1:0-1216 GCF_006408915.1 Bifidobacterium sp. UTCIF-1 | reverse complement strand
TGCTCATGTACGGTAAAGAAGCAAGCAACCGAAAACAATAGATAGACCGCCAGCACTACACTATTCCGAACCAAAGACCAAAAGATAAGCATTTTGAGAAAATCTAAACTTTTGGGTTTTCCTACAATGCCGACTACGGCGGAATCCCTCCCACTCCTTATATATTTCTTTCTGTATACATTGAATTTGTATTTAGTAAAATGCAGACAACACCACGGATCGGCTTTTGGCTGGACAATTCCAACCAAACACCGCAGCAGACAGTAGAAACCATTCTGAACGTTAGGAAGCCGGTATGATTGTTACATATAAGGGGAAGAAAAATTTCTTTTAGATACTTGTTTTCCTAAAACTGATGTGATATAATAATTCAAGTCCAGAAAAGGAGTAAAAAATATGCGGCAAGGTATTCTTAAATAAAACTATAATCAAATAGTGGGAACAAAGGATTATGATAGTCCCTTTTGTAGGGGCTTAGTTTTTTGTACCCAATTTAAGAATACTTTTGCCTTATCAATTTTGACATATCCCCAAAAACAGCACTCACAAACAGGTGTATGCTGCATATGTGTATGTCCGCAAATTATCATCCCCAGTGGTAAAAGTATTTTACTGCTGGGGATTTTTATGCCCTTCGGGGCAGTAAAGGGAGGACAATCACATGAAAATAATCAATATTGGAATTCTTGCCCATGTAGACGCTGGAAAGACGACCTTGACGGAGAGCCTGCTATATGCCAGCGGAGCCATTTCAGAACCGGGGAGCGTCGAAAAAGGGACAACGAGGACGGACACCATGTTTTTGGAGCGGCAGCGTGGGATTACCATTCAAGCGGCAGTCACTTCCTTCCAGTGGCACAGATGTAAAGTCAACATTGTGGATACGCCCGGCCACATGGATTTTTTGGCGGAGGTGTACCGCTCTTTGGCTGTTTTAGATGGGGCCATCTTGGTGATCTCCGCTAAAGATGGCGTGCAGGCCCAGACCCGTATTCTGTTCCATGCCCTGCGGAAAATGAACATTCCCACCGTTATCTTTATCAACAAGATCGACCAGGCTGGCGTTGATTTGCAGAGCGTGGTTCAGTCTGTTCGGGATAAGCTCTCCGCCGATATTATCATCAAGCAGACGGTGTCGCTGTCCCCGGAAATAGTCCTGGAGGAAAATACCGACATAGAAGCATGGGATGCGGTCATCGAAAATAACGATAAATTA
>NZ_JFAG01000048.1:0-1345 GCF_006408915.1 Bifidobacterium sp. UTCIF-1 | reverse complement strand
TTGTACCAGCGTATGTACTCATCGACCAAGGCGAGCACCTCGTTGCGGGTGTGTTCCTCCCACTTCTCGGGGTAGACCGCCTCGGTCTTCATCCTGCCGAAGAATCCCTCCGCGGCCGCGTTGTCCGGCGAACAGCCCTTCGCGCTCATGGAGCGCGTCAGCCCGAAGCGTTCCATGAGCCCGAGCCATCCGGGCCACCGGTAATGGCATCCACGGTCGGAATGCACCAGGGGACGCGCGTTCCCCGGCAGCGTCGAGGCCGCTTTCTCCAGCATCCGGTTGGCCAGCTCCGCGTTGGGGCTGAAGCCGGCGGTGTATGCGACGATCTTGCCATCGAAGCAGTCGATCATCGGCGAGAGGTACACCTTCCCGTCCCTGGCCTTGATCTCGGTGATGTCCGTCAGCCACTTCTCGTTCGGACGCTCGGCCGTGAAGTCCCGGTCGACGAGATTGGCGGGAGCCGGCGTCGTCTCGCCCTCGTAGGAACTATACCTGCGTCGCTTGGGCACGTGCGCCACGAGCCCTTCCTCCGCCATGATCCTGCGGACCACCTTCTCCGATACGCCGGTCTTGAGCACCGCCTTGATCCTGCGGTACCCGTACCTGCCCTTGGAATCGGCGAACGCCCCGGCCACCTCTGCCCTGAGTCCGGCGTACTTGTCAACGCCGAGCCGGGCGTGGTGGTAGTGGTAGCTGCTGGGCGCGATGGCGAGCAAGCATGTCATCGAGCTGAGCGAATACGCCGGCCTCAACCGGTCGATCAACAGGGTCTTCTCCCTGTTCGACAGGCGCCGCAGGTCGGCGCCGGGGTCTTTTTTTACGACCTCCACCACCTCCCGCATCAACGCGTTCTCCAGCTCCAGTTCCTCGACCCTGCGGCGCAAAGCCTCCGCGTCATCATCATCGGCTGCGGACGGCCGGCGGCGGGAGTCCGCGGGCTTATTGCCCTGCGCGGAGTTCCTGTTTTTGGGCTGCAACGCGGCCATGCCGCCCTTGCGGTACGCCCTGACCCAGCCATGCACCGCGCCGACGCTCACGCCGAGCTGTTTGGCGGCCTGCTTCTGCTGCATGCCGCCCAGCACCAGCTCGACTGCCCTTCGCCTGGTCTCCAGTGGGATGATGGGTTTGGCCATATGGCCAGCATACCGGGAATCCATCGCCAGCCAACGCTCCAGACACTGCCTGGTCGGATAACCCAGATGCTCCACCACCTGGGCCGTCGTCATCGGCGTGGTGAAATACAACTCCACCGCACGCTCTCGTTCCTCAAGACTGAACATACGAAAATCCTTCCGTTCGGTCTCCAAGAAAACGTCCGCAGCCCCGAAGGACGCATTTTTGCGTA
>NZ_JFAG01000047.1:0-1434 GCF_006408915.1 Bifidobacterium sp. UTCIF-1 | reverse complement strand
CTCTTCCGGTTTTGGTGTGTAAGGGGCGTGTGTCATAGGTGGGTTTGGATGGCTTGTCTGAAGCCTCCGGTGTGCAGGAGGCTGCGGGTGATGTAGTTGTCGAGGTTGCGGAAGCCGAGGGCGATGCCGCGTAGGGTCTCGAGCCTGCCGTTGATGGCCTCGGTGGGCCCGTTGGCGCTGTGCGGCCAGTCGAAGAACGCGAGGACGTCGCCCATGCGGCGTTTCAGGGTACGGCCCAGGGTGGCGAGTTCGGGGCAGCCGGGCGCGGCTCCCCTGGCGTTGAGCGCTTCGATGAGCTCGGCCATCATGCCGCGTCCCCGTTTGCGGTCTTCCTGCGCGTAGCAGCGGATGATCTTCTGGTAGGCGCCGTGCGCGAGCCTCAACGCGGCGTTGGCGGGGTCGTCGAGCAGGCGGGCGGCGCGCTCCTTCTGCTTGCCGGTCCTGAGGGTCTCCGTCTTCAACAGGACGCGCCTGCTTTTGTACAACGGGTCGTCCTTGGTGCCGCGCCGGCCGGTCCGCTCGCGCTGGAGCCGGCATCGCACGGCGGTGAGCTTGTCGCCCGCGAGCTTGACGATGTGGAACGGGTCCAATACCTCCACGGCGTGGGGGATTTCATGCCGTGCGGCCTTCTTGTATCCGGCGAACGCGTCCATCGCGACCACCTTCACCGCGTCGCGGAACGTCTGGGGGCGTTCGGCGAGCCACGAGGCGAACGCCTTCTCGCTCCTGCCCTCGACCATGTCCAGGAGCCGGGCCGGCCGATCGTGTCTTCTGGGGGTGAGGTCGACGATGACGGTCACGTACCTGTTGCCGTGGCGGGTGTGGCGCCACACGTGCTCGTCCACGCCGACCGTGTCGACCCCGTCGAACCGTGCCGGATCGTCGATCAGCGATTCCATGCCTTTCCCCAATACGGCCGTGTTGACCGCGTCCCACGAGCAGCATAGGTCGCGCGCGCACGCCAGGATGCTCTTCGACTTCAATACGACCTCGGCCGCGGCCCACCACACCGCCGCCTCGGTCAGCCGCCTGCCCTCCGCGGCCACGCGCGTCAGATCATCCGTCCACGAGCGCGCGCACGTCAGGCATTCGTAACGCCTGACGCGCACCATCAGGTGCACGGCGTGCTGGCCTATCGGCGTGTGCGCGAACCGGCGCAGCCACGAGGAACGCACCCTGCCGGCCGCGCCGCATACAGTGCAGTACCGTGCCGTATCATTCTCAAGCTCGCAGCCGATCAGCCACACACCCGCACGCGACCCCTTCCTCTCGTGCCGTTGCCAGACCGGGGCCAGGCCCAGCCGGTCCAGTCCGAGCAGGACACGGCCATCGAACGCGCTAGACTCATTACCAAGCCGCGCGGTTTTCTTCATTTTCTCTTTCACACACCGAATAAAACCGCACGGCCCTTACACACCAAAACCGGAAGAGCCC
>NZ_JFAG01000046.1:0-1435 GCF_006408915.1 Bifidobacterium sp. UTCIF-1 | reverse complement strand
GGGGCTCTTCCGATTTTGGTGTGTAGGGGCCGTGCGGTTTTATTCGTTGTGTGAAAGAAAAAATGAAGAAAACCGCGCGGCTTACCATCGAGTCTAGCGCGTTCGATGGTCGTGTGCTGCTCGGCCTCGATAAGCTGGGGTTGAATCCCGTCTGGCAGCGGCACGAGGAGAAGGGCTCGCGTGCGGGTGTGTGGCTGATCGGCTGCGAGCCCGAGGACGACACCGCCCGGTATTGCACGCGGTGCGGCGCTCCGGGCCGTGTGCGTTCCTCGTGGCTCCGCCGGTTCACGCACACGCCGGTCGGCCAGCACGCCGTGCACCTGATGGTGCGGGTGCGCCGCTACGAGTGCATGCCGTGCGCATGGTCGTGGACGGATGATCTGACCCGCATCGCGCCGGAGGGCCGGCGCCTGACGGAGGCGGCGGTGTGGTGGGCCGCGGCCGAGGTCGTGTTGAAGTCGAAGAGCATCCTGGCGTGCGCGCGCGACCTGCATTGCTCATGGGGCGCGCTCAACACGGCCGTGCTGGAAAAGGGCATGGGGACGCTGATCGGCGACCCGCACCGCCTGGACGGGGTCGAGACGGTCGGCGTGGACGAGCACGTGTGGCGGCACACCCGGCACGGCAACCGGTACGTGACCGTCATCGTCGACCTGACCCCGAGGAGGCATGGACGGCCGGCCCGGCTCCTGGACATGGTCGAGGGCAGGAGCGAGAACGCGTTCGCCCGGTGGCTCGCCGAACGGGACCAATCGTTCCGGGACGCGGTGAAGGTGGTCGCGATGGACGCGTTCGCCGGATACAAGAAGGCCGCCCGCCGCGAGGTCCCCAACGCCGTGGAGGTGCTGGACCCGTTCCACATCGTCAAGCTCGCGGGCGACAAGCTCACCGCCGTGCGCTGCCGGCTCCAGCGCGAGCGGACGGGCCGGCGCGGCACCAAGGACGACCCGCTCTACAGGGGACGGCGCGTGCTGCTGAAGACCGAGACCCTGAGGACCGACAGACAACGGGAGCGAGCCGCCCGCCTGCTCGACGACCCCGCCAACGTCGCGTTGAAGCTCGCGCACGGCGCCTACCAGAAAATCATCCGCTGCTACGCGCAGGAGGACAGACGCAAGGGCAAGGGCATGATGGCCGAACTCATCGAGGCGCTCAACGCCCCGGGAGCCGCGCCTGGATGCCCCGAACTCGCCACCCTGGGACGCACCCTGAAACGCCGCATGCAGGACATCCTCGCGTTCTTCGACCGGGAACACAGCGCCAACGGGCCCACCGAGGCCATCAACGGCAGACTCGAGACCCTCAGGGGCATCGCCCTGGGCTTCCGCAACCTCGACAACTACATCACCCGCAGCCTGCTGCACACCGGCGGCTTCAGACACACCATCCAAACCCACCTATAACAACCCACACCTACACACCAAAATGCGAAGAG
>NZ_JFAG01000045.1:0-1548 GCF_006408915.1 Bifidobacterium sp. UTCIF-1 | reverse complement strand
CCGCTATAAGAACTGCTATAAGGACTTTTGGAGTCATCAAAACCCTTGTGGCGCTTTAGAGAGTTGTTCTTATTGAATCAGCGATGCAAAACCTCGGGTCGGCCTCAGAAACACCACCCCTCAGCCAGCTCAGCGAAGCAACACCTCGGGCCAACCGACGAGACACCCCAGTCACAGCTCCTCAGCGAGGCAAAACCTCGGACCGCCCGTGATAGCGCCCCAATCACCGCCCATCAGCGAAGCAACACCTCGGGCCAACCGAGATAACGACTCGGCCAGCACCCCTCAGCGAAGCAAAACCTCGACCAGACCGACAAAACACCCCAGTCACAACTCCCCAGCGGGACAAAACCTCGGGCCAACCGAGATAACGCCCCAATCACCGCCCGCCAGCGCAGCAAAACCTCGACCAGACCGGGATAACGACTCGGCCAGCACCCCCCAGCGAAGCAAAACCTCGACCAGACCGACAAAACACCCCAGTCACAACTCCCCAGCGGGACAAAACCTCGGGGCGGCCTCAGAAACACCACGCCTGCACCAGTTCGACGACCAACCAAGGAGGACATCATGACCACCGAAACCGATTGGGACAAGCTCTCGGACGAATACTTCGAGCACACGCCCGACATCATCGGCGAGACCATCCGCCCACAAAAGGCAATCACCATGGACGACCTCGACGACATCTTCGCCCGCCGCCCCCTCGCCGAGAACCCCCGCGCCAAGGCCGACGTGCTCTACAAGGCGTACCTGACCGCCGACATGGACGAGCAGGTGCACGCACAGGCCACCAAGGAACACATCGGCAAGAGCGCGCTGATCCGCAAGGCGCTCGCCGCCTATCTAGCTGCCAATAAGACACAGCCAACGATGGCGTAAGCGCCTAAAGGACGACGAAAAGCCCCGACCCTGCCGCGAGCTGCGGCGGAGGTCGGGGCTTTCATCGTTTCCGGCTGTCAGGCATGGACGGTTTCATGCCGGCGCATGGCACGCAATCGGTCGGCGATCCAGGTGTTGACGACCGCGTTGCGGCTGATCGCCAGTTCGGCGGCCTCGTTGTCCAGCTCGCTGACCATCCATGCTGGCATCGTCAGCGTGATGCGCTTCTCCAGCGGGGGATGGTGCTCGACCACGGGATTCTTCAGATCGACGTAGTTGAGGATGTCCTCACCGTTGTCGAACATCTCCTCGAGCTGGTCGCTGGTAATCGACTTCGCATCGGGCTTAATCTTGGCTGTCATAGTATGCCTCCTCGTTCTTTCGCGACCTGCGTACGGATATGATGCGGATGCGCTTGCCTCGTCGGGTGGTGATTGCCGTCCAGTGCTTGCCGTCGATCATGCCGAGCACGATGAAGCGCACATCGTCGTTGCCGGGATTCGGAGCGATCAGCGTCACCGTCTTCGAGTTGTCCCACATGCACTGGGCCTGCTCGAAGTCGATGCCGTGCTTGGCAAGGTTCTTCGCGCTCTTTGCCGGATCGTATTCGAATTCCATCACAATCTCCCAATAGCATCAATCATACATCAACATGACATCCCCGGA
>NZ_JFAG01000044.1:0-1550 GCF_006408915.1 Bifidobacterium sp. UTCIF-1 | reverse complement strand
ATAAATTATTGGAAAAGTATATCGCAGGAGAACCAATCAGCCGGGAAAAACTTGTGCGGGAGGAACAGCGGCGGGTTCAAGACGCCTCCCTGTTCCCGGTCTATTATGGCAGCGCCAAAAAGGGCCTTGGCATTCAACCGTTGATGGATGCGGTGACAGGGCTGTTCCAACCGATTGGGGAACAGGGGAGCGCCGCCCTATGCGGCAGCGTTTTCAAGGTGGAGTATACAGATTGCGGCCAGCGGCGTGTCTATCTACGGCTATACAGCGGAACGCTGCGCCTGCGGGATACGGTGGCCCTGGCCGGGAGAGAAAAGCTGAAAATCACAGAGATGCGTATTCCATCCAAAGGGGAAATTGTTCGGACAGACACCGCTTATCCGGGTGAAATTGTTATCCTTCCCAGCGACAGCGTGAGGTTAAACGATGTATTAGGGGACCCAACCCGGCTCCCTCGTAAAAGGTGGCGTGAGGACCCCCTCCCCATGCTGCGGACGTCGATTGCGCCGAAAACGGCAGCGCAAAGAGAACGGCTGCTGGACGCTCTTACGCAACTTGCGGATACTGACCCGCTTTTGCGCTGCGAGGTGGATTCCATCACCCATGAGATCATTCTTTCTTTTTTGGGCCGGGTGCAGTTGGAGGTTGTTTCCGCTTTGCTGTCGGAAAAATACAAGCTTGAAACAGTGGTAAAGGAACCCACCGTCATTTATATGGAGCGGCCGCTCAAAGCAGCCAGCCACACCATCCATATCGAGGTGCCGCCCAACCCGTTTTGGGCATCCATCGGACTGTCTGTTACACCACTCCCGCTTGGCTCCGGTGTACAATACGAGAGCCGGGTTTCGCTGGGATACTTGAACCAGAGTTTTCAAAACGCTGTCAGGGATGGTATCCGTTACGGGCTGGAGCAGGGCTTGTTCGGCTGGAACGTAACGGACTGTAAGATTTGCTTTGAATACGGGCTTTATTACAGTCCGGTCAGCACGCCGGCGGACTTCCGCTCATTGGCCCCGATTGTATTGGAACAGGCATTGAAGGAATCAGGGACGCAACTGCTGGAACCTTATCTCTCCTTCACCCTCTATGCGCCCCAGGAATACCTTTCCAGGGCTTATCATGATGCACCGAAATACTGTGCCACCATCGAAACGGCCCAGGTAAAAAAGGATGAAGTTGTCTTTACTGGCGAGATTCCCGCCCGCTGTATACAGGCATACCGTACTGATCTGGCCTTTTACACCAACGGGCGGAGCGTATGCCTTACAGAGCTGAAAGGATATCAGGCCGCTGTCGGTCAGCCGGTCATCCAGCCCCGCCGTCCAAACAGCCGCCTGGACAAGGTGCGCCATATGTTTCAGAAGGTAATGTAAAGATACATAATCGTCAAGACGGCAACAATCAGAAGTTATGGAGGGTAACAATGGAATATAGTAAGGAAGATTTGGGGCTGCGGACATTTTCTTGGAGATAATCACGCAGCCATTCCTTGGCTTTGACGGTATTGTACCGGGCTCATCCAACCAAGCGACTGTTTGATGCGCTCGTGG
>NZ_JFAG01000043.1:0-1593 GCF_006408915.1 Bifidobacterium sp. UTCIF-1 | reverse complement strand
GGGGGGTGTTCCTATGTTTTTGTCAACCTTGTGAGGGGTTGTTGTGTCGTGTCGGGGTTGGTTGTGGTGGGCGTGCTTCGCCTTGGCCTTGGCGGTCGGCTGCCGTGGCCTGTGTCGGTTGGTTTCATGCGGCGAGGGTTTGTTCCTGGTAGAGGGTGCCGTTCTTGAGCATGCTGTAGATCACGTCGCAGCGGCGTCGGGCGAGGCAGATGACGGCGGCGTTGTGGTGCTTGCCTTGTTCGCGTTTGCGTTTGTAGTAGGCGATGGACGGCGGGTGTTTGGTGGAGGCGACGAACGCGGACTGCCATAGCGCGTTCTTGAGGCGTTTGTTGCCGCCGCGGGCTGGCCGTTCGCCTTTGATGCTGGTGCCGGATTGGCTGGTGACGGGGGCGATGCCGGCGTACGCGGCCAGGTGGGCGGCGGATTTGAAGTGGGCGGCGTCGCCGCCGATGCCGAGGAGGATGTTGCTTGCGGTCCTGACGCCTATCCCTGGCATCGACGTCAGGACCGTGAGAAGAGGGTGGCCGTCCAGCAGGCGTTCGACCTGCGCGGCGAGGTCGCGCCGCCGGTCCTTGATGGTCTTGATGTCGCGGGCTATCGAGGGGATGATGCTTTCGGCCATGGCCGTGCCGGGCACGGTGACGGTCTGTTCGCCGATGGCCTTGAACATGTCGTCGATGATGCGCCCGGCGCGCAGTCCTTCTTTCCCGGCCCATCGCCTGACCTGTTCGATGCCGGCCGCGCCCATGCCCATGGGGCCGCCGTAGCGTTCGAGCAGCGCGAGGGTCGCGTCGCGGGTGGCGCGTTCGCCCTTCAGGACGCGTTCGAACGCGGGGTGGGTCTGCAGGAGCAGGCTGCGCAGGCGGTTGATGTGGCGGGCGGATTCGTGGGCGAGGTCCTCGTCGTGGCCCGCGAGGATCTTCAGGGCGGCGAGGGTCTCGTCGTCCGGGCCCGCGTCCCGCAGGCTTTCGGGGAGTTTGAGCGCGGCCCACGCGATCACGTACGCGTCCCTCCGGTCGGTCTTCGCGGCGCCTGGCAGGAGCTGCGCGGTCCTGCGCATGGCGGCGCCGGGCAGGTAGGCGACCTGCACGCCCATGCTGCGGGCCACGGTCAGGGGCAGGGAGCCGATGGTGTTGGGCTGGTCCACGACCAGGAGCACGCGCCCGCGTTCGGAGAGCTTCTCCAGCATCGTGCGGATGGCCTTCTCGTCCTGTCTGAGCGGCTTGTCGTACAAGGTGTTGCCGTCATGGTCGAGGGCGTGCGCGTGATGCGCGCTCTTGCCCACGTCCAGCCCGACCCACACGTCGATGTCGTCCGGTGTCATCGTCGTCCCTCCCGTCATGAAGGTGTCCTCGGTCGCCGTGGAACCCGCGGAGAAGGGGATCCGGACGCCCGCGCCGCACCCACATTACGGGAGGCCTGCGCCATGCGCCCCGAAGCGTCCATGCGGCCGGCCTGGTTCCTATCAGCGGTCTGCGAACGTCCCCGCTCCCGGCGACAACACCCCCCGGATCATCGACGACAGGGCAGGAAAGTCATACCGGAACCGGCGACCCGGCCCCGACCATTCGGGACCTACCAAACATGGTAATG
>NZ_JFAG01000042.1:0-3177 GCF_006408915.1 Bifidobacterium sp. UTCIF-1 | reverse complement strand
ACATAATGTCATGCCATGTTCTCGTCAGGACATGTCCCAACGTATATGGGCCCATTGCTGCCTGTTACGCATTCACAAGGCTTGGGATATCGTTGATGGTGAGCAGACGCCCGAAGCTGGTATCGAGACTTTGTCCTCCTCCGTAGACGACGATGCGTTGGTCATTGCTAAGTTCCATGACATCGGCCATGGTGCTGATTGTGGCGAAGGCGTGGGGGTCGTAGGTACTTGATGCCTTGACTTCGATGGCGTATTGAATCGCTCCGCCCTTTTCGATGATGAAATCGATTTCCTTTTTACTGTAATCACGCCAGTAGTACAGTCTGGGACGGCGGCCGACGGCATAATACTGTTTGATGATCTCACTGGCCACGGCATTTTCAAATAGATTGCCGCGTTGTTGGCTGAAGCGCAGGTCGTCCGCAGACTCCATTGCCAGTAGATTCGCCGCAAGACCCGTGTCGTAGAAATACAGTTTTGGGCTTTTGACGAGGCGCTTTCCATAATTCTTGTAATACGGATAAAGCCGGAATGCGATAAAGCTTGTCTCCAGCACGGAAAGCCACTCCTCAACGGTCTTCCCATCGATTCCGCAGTTACGTGCCAGGTCGGCGTTATTGACTATTTCTCCACAGCGCAGCGCGCATTGCACCAGGAATCTGCGGAATTCGCTGAGTTTGCGGACTCCGAGCTCTTCGCGAATATCACGTTCCACGTAGGTGCCGATGTAGTTCGGAAAGAAGTCGTTGGGGTCGATTGATGATGCGAACATGCGAGGATATCCTCCTTTCCACACCCAGTCGTATACAGTAGGCAGATTGATGTTGGCGTTCGCCATTTCGGAGTGGGAAAGTGGCAGTAAATACGTGACTGCAACTCGCCCCGCAAGGGATTGCGTGATGTTCTTCATAAGAAGGAAGTTCTGCGACCCAGTCAGGACGAATTGCCCCGGTTCATCGCGATCGTCTACTATGCCTTGGAGATAGGAAAACAGGTCGGGCACACGTTGTGCCTCGTCAAAGATTACGTGATTGTTGTACCGCTCAAGAAAGGCCTTGGTGTCTGTCCGCGCGAATTCTCGGACCGAAGGATTCTCCAACGTGACGTATTCGTAGTCGGGGAACAGGTGTTGCGACAACGTTGTTTTGCCGCTTTGACGCGAGCCGGTGATGGTAAGGATGGGGAATTTGGAGTTCAGTTCCCTGATTTTGTCTGATATCGCGCGTGGGATCACGATTGGCCTACCTCGCTATTCCGTGATTTCGATAAGTCTAGTCCGTAATTTTAATATGCCTATTCCATATTTTACTGGTTACTATTCCATATTGTACGGTTCTATGTGCCGCGCCTGTGCTCAAGTGATGATGCTCGCTGAAAGTGATATGTAGTTTGCGCCGGATGGTGGCGGAATGACGGACGGCCGATTGCTGAAGGGGAAGATTGACAAGACGGTTTGTGTGCGCATGGAATATGAAGCAGATTCATAAAACGTTGGAATTCCGCGCGACACGCCGTGATTTGCGTTGAGTTGGATACTCGCGTATATTAATCACCTGTTGCGCGGTTCACCGAGCAGCCGGTTGAAAAACTGAATATGCCCCCATCGTCTAGCGGTCTAGGACTACGCCCTCTCACGGCGCCAACACCGGTTCAAATCCGGTTGGGGGTACGACGGACAACTCCATGAGTTGCTACGCCAAGCCAAATTGGGGTGTGGTGTAATTGGCAACACAGCTGATTCTGGTTCAGCCATTCTTGGTTCGAGTCCAGGCACCCCAGCCAATGACCCTCGCGGAATGCGAGGGTTTTTGTTTTTCGGAGTAAGCAAAGTAATGCGGTTTTTATCCGCGTGCAGGCGTGCTTCGTTGCTTCCGCTGCGGCCGGCACAGGTGGGTGCAGATGCGCATGGCATTGTGTATCAAGCTGACGTCCTTGTCGAACAAGCATTGAAACCAAACAGCATGGAATGTGCCGTCCGTGTGCCACACCGGTGCAATACAGGCTGTTTTGTGCTGGTGTGGTACGCGGGCGTGCCGCACCAGCACAATCAATCGCAGTATGCGCCAGCGTGGCAGGACGGCGAATCGCAAAACCGCGGAAATCCGCCACTATGGGGAATCGTGAATATGCGACGCGTGCCACGCCTGCGCGATACGAGCGATATTGCAGTGGCGTGGCACGCGACGAGCGTCCGCACCGCATCCTGCATGTCCTCGGCGAGGCGAAACGGCCGCTATGTGCCCTGATGGCTTCGCTCAGCGCCATGCAGCGAAGTCATCAGGACGTCAACCGGCCAGCTGCCTTCACTGAGAACACCCCGCGAAGCGAAACGGTCATCACATGCCCAGCCGACTTCACTTCTTTCTCGTACCAACTTACGAGACCACGTTGCCGCTTTTCGGTGTCCCGCCCAGCTCAAAGCCATTCGGCAGGGTTAAGGGTCAGCAGCGCAGCAAAACCTCGGTCCAGCCGATTAATCGCCCCGATTATCGCCATTCAGCGGGGCGGAACCTCGGTTGGGCCGTGGAGGTGCCCCGGTCACTGCTTGTCAGCGGGGCAATATCCCGGTCGGGTGGGAGGAATGCTTCGGTCGCCGCCTCTCAGCGGGGCGGAACCTAGGGTCAGCCGACAAGTTGCCGTGCTGACAGCTTCTTAGCAGGGCAATATCTCGGTTGGGTGGGAGGAATGCCCCAGTCACCACCTCTCAGCGGGGCAATATCTCGGGTCGGCCGACAAATCGCCCCGCTGGCGACTCCTCAGCGGGGCGGAACCTCGGTTCAACGGAGAAAACGCCCTGCTGACGGCTCCTCAGCGGGGCGGAACCTCGGTTCAGTGGTGAAGTTGCCTCGCTGACGGTCTCTCAGCGGGGCAATATCTCGGTTGGGTGGGAGGAATGCCCCAGTCACCACCTCTCAGCGGGGCAATATCTCGGGTCGGTCGGCAAGTCGCCCCGGTCGTCGCTCTTCAGTGAAGCAGAACATCGGCTACACCGGGGGAATGTCGCGCCTACACCGGCGTAGCGGGGCGGAACCTCGGTTCAACGGAGAAAACGCCGTGCTGACAGCTCCTCAGCGGGGCAGAACCTCGGTTGGGCCGTGGAGGTGCCCCGGTCACTGCTTGTCAGCGGGGCAATATCCCGGTCGGGTGGGAGGAATGCTTCGGTCGCCGCCTCTCAGC
>NZ_JFAG01000041.1:0-4923 GCF_006408915.1 Bifidobacterium sp. UTCIF-1 | reverse complement strand
CCTGTAGGAATGCTTATCTTGGAGCAGGCTTCCCGCTTAGATGCTTTCAGCGGTTATCCCTTCCGAACGTGGCCAACCGGCCGTGCCGCTGGCGCGACAACCGGCATACCAGAGGTTCGTCCACCCAGGTCCTCTCGTACTATGGGCAGGCCTCCTCAACATTCCAACGAGCGCAGAGGATAGAGACCAAACTGTCTCACGACGTTCTGAACCCAGCTCGCGTGCCGCTTTAATCGGCGAACAGCCGAACCCTTGGGACCTGCTCCAGCCCCAGGATGCGACGAGCCGACATCGAGGTGCCAAACCATCCCGTCGATATGGACTCTTGGGAATGATCAGCCTGTTATCCCCGGGGTACCTTTTATCCGTTGAGCGATGCCGCGTCCGTACACCGGCACCGGATCACTAGTCCCGACTTTCGTCCCTGCTCGACCCGTCAGTCTCGCAGTCAAGCCACCTTGTGCACTTGCACTCGCCACCCGATTGCCAACCGGGCTGAGGTGACCTTTGGGCGCCTCCGTTACTCTTTGGGAGGCAACCGCCCCAGTTAAACTACCCGCCAGGCACTGTCCCAGACACGGATCACGTGTCGTGGTGAGACATCCAATGCGAACAGAGCGGTATTTCACCTTGCGACTCCACGTGGTCTGGCGACCACGCCTCACGGTCTCCCGCCTATGCTACACAATCCACACCGAATGCCAATACCAAGGTATAGTAAAGGTCCCGGGGTCTTTTCGTCCTTCTGCGCTTAACGAGCATCTTTACTCGTACTGCAATTTCGCCGAGCTCCTGGTCGAGACAGTGGGGAAGTCGTTACGCCATTCGTGCAGGTCGGAACTTACCCGACAAGGAATTTCGCTACCTTAGGATGGTTATAGTTACCACCGCCGTTTACCGGGGCTTGAATTCACCGCTGCCCCCCGAAGGGATGACGGATCCTCTTAACCTTCCGGCACCGGGCAGGCGTCAGTGCATATACAGCGGCTTGCGCCTTCGCATGCACCTGTGTTTTTGGTAAACAGTCGCTACCCCCTGGTCTGTGCCACCCCCAACAGCTCCAGGAGCAAGTCCTTTCACCATCGGGGGCCTCCCTTGAACCGAAGGAACGGGAGTGATTTGCCGAGTTCCTTGACCAGGATTCGCTCGATCGCCTTGGTATTCTCTACCTGACCACCAGTGTCGGTTTGGGGTACGGGCGGCATGCGCCCTCACGCCGAAGCTTTTCTCGACGGCCGGGACCACCGGATCCACGCTCAACGCGCGTCCCATCGCACCTCACCCATACGCCCCCCGGATTTGCCTGGGGGACGGGCCGAATGCTTGGCCCGGGAAAACCACCTCCCGGGCCGGCTGCCCTTCCGTGTCACTCCTGCGCTCACCTACTACCGTTACGGTCCCGGCGACCGGACCCGCCACCGTCCCGAAGGACGGATGGGGACCGGCCGGAGGTTAGTACTCACGGCCTCGGTCTGTTCGGTCGCAAGCCGGTACGGGAATATCAACCCGTTCATCCATTCGACTACGCCTGTCGGCCTCGCCTTAGGACCCGACTCACCCAGGGACGATGAACGTGGCCCTGGAACCCTTGGTCATCCGGCGGACGGGATCTTCACCCGCCTCTCGCTACTCATGTCTGCATTCTCACTCCCCCGAAGTCCACGGCAGGCTCACGCCGCCGCTTCGCCCCTCGGGGGACGCTCTCCTACCCAACAGTAAAAACTACCATTGCCGCGTCTTCGGTGGCGTGCTTGAGCCCCGCTACATTGTCGGCGCGGAACCACTAGACCAGTGAGCTGTTACGCACTCTTTCAAGGATGGCTGCTTCTGAGCCAACCTCCTGGCTGTCTATGCGACTCCACATCCTTTCCCACTTAGCACGCGCTTGGGGACCTTAGACGACGGTCTGGGCTGTCTCCCTCTCGACGACGGAGCTTATCCCCCGCCGACTCACCGCCGGGATACACTTGACGGGTATTCGGAGTTTGGTTGCTGTCGGTACCCAGTACGGGCCCTCAAGCATCCAGTAGCTCTACCCCCCGCAAGCACTCACCCGACGCTGCACCCAAATGCATTTCGGAGAGAACCAGCTATCACGGAATTTGATTGGCCTTTCACCCCTAGCCCCAGGTCATCCCCCCGGTTTTCAACCCAGGTGGGTCCGGTCCTCCACACGGTCTTACCCGCGCTTCAACCTGCCCAGGGCTAGATCATCCCGCTTCGGGTCCAGGACGGGCGACTCAACGCCTTTTGAGACTCGCCTTCGCTACGCGTCCGCCACACGGCTTACGCTCGCCACCCGCCACTGACTCGCAGACTCATTTTTCGATAGGCACGCCGTCACCCCTTGAAGAGGCTCCGACGGATCGTAGGCGCACGGTTTCAGGAACTCTTTCACTCCCCTCCCGGGGTGCTTTTCACCTTTCCCTCACGGTACTAG
Source organism: Bifidobacterium sp. UTCIF-1 (assembly GCF_006408915.1). Classification (NCBI taxonomy): domain Bacteria; kingdom Bacillati; phylum Actinomycetota; class Actinomycetes; order Bifidobacteriales; family Bifidobacteriaceae; genus Bifidobacterium; species Bifidobacterium sp. UTCIF-1. The sequence continues at coordinate 2,483 of NZ_JFAG01000041.1, read as the reverse complement.
TACGCTATCGGTCAGACAGGAATACTTAGGCTTGCCCCACGGTCGGGGCGGATTCACACGGGGTTCCACGGGACCCGCGCTACTCGGGAAAACACGATCGACGGTCCACGCGCATTCGGGTACGGGGCCATCACCCTCTACGGCCCGGTATCCAACCCGGTTCCCCTAGCACATGGATTTCTCACCGCCGGCCGGCCCGTCGGGACCGGCGCACACGCTCCCACAACACCGCACACGCAACCCCCGACGGGTATCACACGCACACGGTTTAGCCTGATCCGCTTTCGCTCGCCACTACTCACGGAGTGTCCTCTCCTGCAGGTACTGAGATGTTTCACTTCCCTGCGTACCCCCCGGCCAAGCCGGTGCCAGCCCATGACGGCTGGCGGGTTCCCCCATTCGGAAATCCTCGGATCAAAGCCCTGTCGGCGGCTCCCCGAGGCCTATCGCGGCCCCACACGTCCTTCATCGGTCCTGTCTGCCAAGGCATCCACCACACGCCCTTGCAAGCCACACGGCCCGCAAGCAACGACACAATGCCAGACGACAAATCATCGACAACATCAGATCACAAAACGATCGCAAACGAACACCAAGACCAAAGCCTTGGAGTCCGAACGAAATCAACAACGAGACACCCGGGACACACCCGGATGCTCGCTCGCGTCCACTCTCCAGTTCTCAAACCACCACCGCACCCACACAAGCCCGCACACGCGAAACCAATCACGCACGCAAGCCCGAGCGGGGCAGGGCACCCGCACCAGGCCAAACACCCGGCGTGGCGGCCCGGGAACCCAAGAACGCGCCCATACCACCCCCACACGCCCACGACAGGCACACAGGCGAGCCGAATCCGATCTCTTCCACACCAGCAACCCCCCGCACGGCCGGGAGCATCCCGGCCCAAGGGGCGAAACGGACGCCACACGGCATCCTGAAAATCTCCGTAGAAAGGAGGTGATCCAGCCGCACCTTCCGGTACGGCTACCTTGTTACGACTTAGTCCCAATCACGAGCCTCACCTTAGACGGCTCCCCCCCATACGGGTTAGGCCACCGGCTTCGGGTGCTGCCCACTTTCATGACTTGACGGGCGGTGTGTACAAGGCCCGGGAACGCATTCACCGCGGCGTTGCTGATCCGCGATTACTAGCGACTCCGCCTTCACGGAGCCGGGTTGCAGGCTCCGATCCGAACTGAGACCGGTTTTCAGGGATCCGCTCCACGTCACCGTGTCGCATCCCGCTGTACCGGCCATTGTAGCATGCGTGAAGCCCTGGACGTAAGGGGCATGATGATCTGACGTCATCCCCACCTTCCTCCGAGTTAACCCCGGCGGTCCCCCGTGAGTTCCCACCATAACGCGCTGGCAACACGGGGCGAGGGTTGCGCTCGTTGCGGGACTTAACCCAACATCTCACGACACGAGCTGACGACGACCATGCACCACCTGTGAACCCGCCCCGAAGGGAAACGACATCTCTGCCGTCGTCGGGAACATGTCAAGCCCAGGTAAGGTTCTTCGCGTTGCATCGAATTAATCCGCATGCTCCGCCGCTTGTGCGGGCCCCCGTCAATTTCTTTGAGTTTTAGCCTTGCGGCCGTACTCCCCAGGCGGGATGCTTAACGCGTTGGCTCCGACACGGAACGCGTGGAACGCGCCCCACATCCAGCATCCACCGTTTACGGCGTGGACTACCAGGGTATCTAATCCTGTTCGCTCCCCACGCTTTCGCTCCTCAGCGTCAGTAACGGCCCAGAGACCTGCCTTCGCCATTGGTGTTCCTCCCGATATCTACACATTCCACCGTTACACCGGGAATTCCAGTCTCCCCTACCGCACTCAAGCCCGCCCGTACCCGGCGCGGATCCACCGTTAAGCGATGGACTTTCACACCGGACGCGACGAACCGCCTACGAGCCCTTTACGCCCAATAAATCCGGATAACGCTTGCGCCCTACGTATTACCGCGGCTGCTGGCACGTAGTTAGCCGGCGCTTATTCACCGGGTACACTCACCCGAAGGCTTGCTCCCCGATAAAAGCGGTTTACAACCCGAAGGCCTCCATCCCGCACGCGGCGTCGCTGCATCAGGCTTGCGCCCATTGTGCAATATTCCCCACTGCTGCCTCCCGTAGGAGTCTGGGCCGTATCTCAGTCCCAATGTGGCCGGTCGCCCTCTCAGGCCGGCTACCCGTCAAAGCCACGGTGGGCCGTCACCCCGCCGTCAAGCTGATAGGACGCGACCCCATCCCATGCCACGAAAGCATTTCCCGACAAGCCATGCGGCCCATCGGAGCATCCGGCATTACCACCCGTTTCCAGGAGCTATTCCGGAGCATGGGGCAGGTTGGTCACGCATTACTCACCCGTTCGCCACTCTCACCCCGGCCGAAACCAGGGATCCCGTTCGACTTGCATGTGTTAAGCACGCCGCCAGCGTTCATCCTGAGCCAGAATCGAACCCTCCACAAAAAAAC
>NZ_JFAG01000040.1:0-6464 GCF_006408915.1 Bifidobacterium sp. UTCIF-1 | reverse complement strand
GCGGATGCCGTCCCACAATTCGCGCTTGTACAGTCTGCACCAGTTGGCCTCGTTGAAGTACCGGGCCTCGGTGTGACGACCGAGCTTGTCCCCGATCAACCTGAGGCTCTTGCAGAACACGGTCTGATATGCGGCGAGCGGATGCTCGAACACGGTGATCGTGCCGGGGGTGTCGGCGCCGACTGCTGCATCCGCGGCCACCTCCTCCAGCTGAGAGACGCCGAACTGACGCCAGCGGGCCTTGCTCATGTCCGCACCGGTGCTGAGCAGCGCATGCAGCAGCAGCTCGATGTTGCGCCGGTCGAGGATATCGTCATTGTCAGCGAACGCAATGTACTCGCCATGCGCGGCGTCCAAGCCGGCGTTCTGTGCCTTGGAGATGCCGCCGTTGGTCTGGTGGATCACCGTGACGCGGTCGTCCTGCGCGGCGTATTCATCGCAGGTCGCGGGGCTGGAGTCCTTCGCGCCGTCGTCCACCAGAATCACCTCAAGGTTCGTGTACGACTGTCCCAGAACCGAATCCACGCAGTAGCGCAGATAATCCTCGGCGTTATACACCGGCACAATCACGGAGACAAGCGGTGAATCCTGCGTCATGGCATCCCTCTTGATACGTCAGCGGCCCGGCCGGAACAGGCGGACCATCGAAGCGATATGGACATGAACAGTATGGTACACGGAAGCGGTCCGCATGCCGCGCGGTGCAGGAACGGGAGTGGTGTCTTGTCGAATGATGACAATCGCTACGGTTCCAAGACCTTGTCTCCAAAGGCTTTGCCTATACTGTACTCAGTTGTCGGTGTATGGGATTGTGTCGGGACCGACGAAGGTACGTTGCGCGTCTGGGCGCCTAAACGCGTGCGCGTTCGGGCGTTTGGGTGTCGAGGCCGGAAGGAGCAGGCATGACCGGGTATGTGCTGCGTCTGTATGACGTTCCGTTGCTTCGATTTGACGCCGCGTACGGTGAGGGGCTGCTGGCGGGCAAAGTCGAAGCCCGCGTCCGTTGGTTCGACGAGTCGAAGCGGACGCTGCTCCCATTCCCGCTGGCACCCGAGCCGGATGACGCGAAGCTCGCCACGTGGCTGGAGCGGCGCACGATTCCGAAAAACCGCGAGTTCGCCGCCCAGATTCTCGCACAGGCAGGACTGAATATTTCAGACACCCTCGGCATCATCGACCTCTGCAAAGGACTGTCGGTCAATGATTCGTTCTGGGTGGAACGCGACGATGAGAACCTGAGGTTCGCGGACATCAATCTATATGACAATCCGTTGGACGAGACGCTCGCCATCGTCGCCTACACCGGGTACACGTCGAGCGAGAAACATGCAATCGGCCTGTCGGGCGAATGGACGACAGACGGGCAGTTCCCGAAGGCGTGGCGCCATATGCAACATGGTCTGGAACTGTGGAAGGCGGGTTCCGAGGGCTATGCGAACGCTGGGCTGGAACCGTATTCCGAGTGCCTCGCCTCCCAGCTGGCATACAAGCTCGGCGTGAACGCAGTCGAGTATCGTATCGCCCGGTGGAAAGGCAAACTGGCGTCGGTGTGCCCTTCCATGAACTCGAAGGATGTTTCGTTCGTGCCGTTCTACGCGGCCACGCAGCTGGCCTCGTTCCCTGAGATTTTGGCTGCCGCCCGTGCCGTGTCGGAAGCGTCGTTCGAGGCGATGCGCACGATGCTCGTGTTCGACGCGCTCATCGTCAACTAGGACCGCCACGCCAACAACCACGGTTTCCTGCGGGACAACCATACCGGGCACATCCTTGGTCCGGCCCCGTTGTTCGATCACAACATGTCCCTGTTCAAGAACGACATGCGTTCCGACTGGGAGCATGGCGCATGGACGCCGAAAGTGTTGGAGGAGCGCCAGCCGTCGAACTCGCGCATGACGTTCCGCGACCAGTGTGCGAGCATCATGGGGGCTGCGCAGCATGACATGCTGCGCCGTGCGTTGGATGTCACGTTGGAGAACGATCCGGCATACCCGCTTGAAGACGGCCGTATCGAAGCGTTGAACGAGTACCTGCATGCTGCAGCCCGTTCATTGCTTGACATTCCCATGGTGGACGAGCTGAAGCTCGCCGTCCAGTTGGATGCGTTACGCCCGGCGGTCAGGAACGCGCCCGTGATCCGCAACGAAGACTTGCTTAAGGAGACATAGGCACGGACCACTAATTAGCGGCGGGGCGGCGGAGGTAATCGCACGGTTCGTCGTACGACACTGCGCGACGCACGTCACTGCGAAGCCGCGCAGTCACCCCATGTCGAAGAAGCCCGTCTCCGCCAGATAGCCTTTGCCGGCGGTCATGTCGTACTGAATGAGCTGATAGTCGTGCAGCATGCTGTCCGCCTGTTCCGAAAGGCCGTTACGGTTGACGGCATTGCCTTCGGCGTCCAGGTACGTGGTCGACGTGTCGGTGGTGAATCCGCCTGCGCCAAGCACTAGGCGTTCCAGCGCCGGGAGCTTCGCGCGGGCTTGGGTGAGGAAGGCGAGATATGGCGAGACCTTGGCGTTCATATGCTCGGCGGCCAACGCCATGAAGTAGTTCGGTGACGTGTAGGCGGTGTCGCTGGCGTCCAGTTTCGTTCCCGTCGAGGCTGACGCATTGTTTGACCATATGAAATAGTCGGTCTCGTGCAATGCGAGCGTATTCGCATCGTCTGAGGCTGCGGTCTGGTAGGAGCTCGGCAGGTGGTCGCCATAGAAGATCACGGTGACCGGCTTGTCCATCGTGTTCAGCTGGTTGAGGAAGTCGGCGGTCGCCTGGTCGGTGAGACTTATTCCCTTGGTATAGGTGTTGATCTGACCGCGCTCGTAATCGTTGAGGTTCTCCGTGATATTCGCCTGATCGAATTGGTTGTTGGCATACCAGCCGTCATAGGTCATGTGGTTCTGCATGGTGACCATCTGCACGAACTGGGGATGCTCTTCGCTGTTCAGTTGGTCGATGATGTTCTGATAGGCTGCCGCGTCGCTCACATATGGCGAATTGTCGATTCTGTCCTGATGGGTGATCGCCGGGTCGCTATCCAACGTGTAGAACGTGCCGAAACCGAACTTTTTGTAGTTCGCGTCGCGCAGATACATGTTCTTGTAATACGGGTGGAATGCCACCGAGCCTGTTTCGCCATAGGCGGTGTTCCACAGCTGGTTCCATGCGAACGGGCTCTTCTGATGCGGCACCAGTTCCTGATACATGGATTGCATCGAATCGTCGAACAGTGCGAGATCCAGGCCGGTCAGCGACTGATATTCGATGTTCGCGGTGCCGCCTCCATAGCCGGGGGAGAGCATCAGACCTGAGGTCGTGGCGTCTTTCAGCGCGCGGATGTTCGGCATTGGATCCTCGGTCAAGGTGATACCCGGTACGCGCGTCGGGTCGGAGAACGTCTCCGAAAGAAGCATGATGACAGTGCTGTCGGTCAGACGATTGGCGCGTGACTCATTGGTGCTGTTGGCTGCATCGGTGTATCTGTCGACCAATTCCTCCATGGTCTTCCGGCTGTAGCCATCCGGTTTCTCCATGATCTTTGGATGCGCCAGACGCAGGAAATTGATGACAGGACCATTGACCGTGGCGTCTTCCGCAGCGTTATACAGACGAGGCGAATCACCCCATGATTTCGCCCATTCATAGCCCCAGGCGCCGGGTATGCTGAGCGTCCAGGTGAACGTACACAGCAGCGCGATGCTCGTTGCCGCCGCAATGACACGTGTGGCGTTGCCGATGATGGTTTTCGTATCGCGGAACGGTTTGCGCCAATGGAATGGGATCACACATCGGCGCTGGTCGACGAACTGGAGTGCCAGACAGATGATGGTCAGCAAGATCAGTGCTTTGATGGTGCCTTGCACCAGCGTTAGGCTGTTCTCTGGGATGTATGATGCGATTTCCCCGCCGTTGCCGCTGGTGAGGAACCCAAGGTCGGAGGGGATGATCGGCTCGTTCCTCAGATCGACCTTGATGCTGTTCGCCACGGCATAGACGCCCGTCATGATGGAAAACACGGCTGTAGCCACCCAGAAACGATTCAGCACGAACACCAATACCAGATAGATCATGCCGAGGGCGAGGAAGTTCAGCAGCCAATTGAGTTTGTCTTCCTCCAGCCACATCTGTGAGACGAACTTGGTGAGTTGGCCTTTCACGCTGTTGAGGATCTTGGTGGTGTTGTCCACCGCATTCGGATCGGCATATGTTGGCTCCGAATACATGCCCCACTGGATGAACAGCACCGCAGCCGCGTCGATCAGCACCATGACCACGGCGTACAGCGTGTAGGGAAGCTTCGGACGTTTGCCCCATGCCTCGCGGGCCGGCTTTGCTTTGGCCAGAGAGATTGCAGTGTTTGCCGCATGGAGGCGAGGCTGGTTGCCTCGGGCTTGTCGGTTTGTGTGCCTTCGGGTTCTTCATTCGCCGTATTGGCCGCCGTGTCGGCCGCCGTATCGGTCCCTTCGGGGTTGATTGCGTCAGGTGCTGTGCCTGCCGTCTCAACTGAGTCGGCTGCGTTTTCAGCCGACGCTGCCGACGCTTCCGCTGTTGGTTCCTCTTGCTTTCGGGTATCGATCACTGCTCTGCCCGTTCCTGTTACGACTACGTACCTCGGGCATTATAGCGACAAGTTCAGGACTAGTTCACCTTTTGTTAACCTTCTGCGGAGCGGCGTCAATCATGGCTGAATGTCAGCGCATGTTCTTGACTTTGGCGTCATAGACCTGCTTTTCGGGCGTGCGGCTGTGCGGATTGCGCCAGCTGGATATCGCTGTCTCGCTCAAAAAAAGAGTAAATCTTGCTCTTCTGTAGAGCAAGATTCATATAAATCTTGCTCTCTGAAAAGTCAAGATATAGAATAGCGAATCAAGACGACGGTGAAGGTGGGTGCTGGTGTGAGCGATCTGGTAAAAAGCATAATTCGCGAATGGAAGAGCGCGGGAGTACCTGAGGTGTTCCCGCGTGATCTTGATCTAGGGGAGGCTCCGGAACCTCGAAGGGGCAATCTGGTCCGTACCATTGTCGGTGTACGGCGGTGTGGCAAGACGTACCGCCTGTTTCAGGAGATGCGTGCGTTGCTTGCTTCCGGTGTGTCCGAGGATCGCCTTCTTTACTTCAATTTCGAGGACGAGCGGCTGAAGCCATTTACCGCCCAGCTGTTGCAAGATGTGCTTGATTCTTATTTTGAACTGTATCCAGATGTCCGAGAGAAAGGCGTATATCTCTTCTTCGATGAGATTCAGGAAGTGCCGGACTGGGGCATGTTTCTGCGCCGTCTCGTTGATACGATGAACGTCACCATGTACGTGACGGGTTCGTCTTCGAAAATGCTATCGCGGGAAGTGGCAACCGAGTTCAGAGGTCGCGCGTTGCCTCGAGAATTATTCCCGATGAGCTTCTCGGAGTACATGCGATTCCATGGTGTCGACCTCAGCGGTGTGCCGGTTGACATGAATGGGCGTCGGACGTTTACGTCGGGGGAGATCGCTCATTTGAGGCATGGGCTGGATGGCTATTTGGAGCGTGGCGGTTTCATCGCTGTGCAGGGGCTGGGGGCGCCTGATGCTGTGGCATTGTTGCAGGAGTACGCGAATCGTACGTTGGCAAGTGATGTGATTGACCGGTACGGCATTCGCAATCCTGTGGCTGCGTCGGCGTTCCTTACGCAGGCATTGGCGTCGTCCGGGCGCGAACTCTCGGTCAACAAAACAGCCAATATGCTCACGAGCCGGGGGCTGCGCGTTTCGCGTGGATCGCTTTCGGCGCTGCTGAACTATTACGAGGAAGCATACCTGCTGTTCCAGGTCAATGAGTTCTCCCGCGCCTTGGCGGATAACACGCGTTCCTCCGCCAAAGTGTATGCGATTGACCAAGGCATGTTCAACGCTTTTTCCAAAGCTTCAGCGCTGGAGCGCGGGCAGCGGTTGGAAACAGCGGTGTTTCTGAAACTCCGCCGTGACGCCAGGCTTGTGCGAAATGGTTCAGTGTCTCGGCTGCTGTTTCAGGATGGTGGAAACAGGCATGAGGTTGATTTCGTCGTTGGCGATGCCATCGCCATGGATGTCTATCACTTGATTCAAGTTTGTTGGGCTCTCGACGATGAAAAGACGCGCACGCGGGAGATTCGGGCATTGCAGGCGGCGATGCGCCGCTTCCAGGTGGATTCCGGAGTTATCGTCACCGCGGATTATGAAGAACGGATTGAGGTGCCGGAAGGGAGCATTGATGCCATTCCGGCATGGCGCTGGCTGTTGGATGCATGAACGAGGTGTCTCGGCGGTCCTGGCTGACGTGGTGTGATGCGTTGGGTTGTGTGATGCACGTACCACCCAACGCATCGCTGTTGCGGGCCATTTGTTTCCTTGGACAGCTGGGACAACTCCCAGCATTATTTCATGTTCTTGACTTTGGCGTCATAGACCTGCTTTTCAAGCAGTCGGATCTGTCGGGTCGCGGCACAATGGAGG
>NZ_JFAG01000039.1:0-8231 GCF_006408915.1 Bifidobacterium sp. UTCIF-1 | reverse complement strand
TTCGATCGCCTTCCGTCTTGTCTCCAGAGGAATTATGGGTTTGGCCATACGGCCAGCATACCGGGGATCCATCGCCAGCCAGCGTTCCAGGCACTGTCTGGTCGGACAGCCCAGGCACTCCACCACCTGCGCGGTGGTCATCGGCGTTGTGAGGCATAGCTCCACCGCCCTCGAACGCTCCTCAAAACTGAACACACGAGAAACCTTTCGCTCAGTCTCCAAGAAAACATCCGCAGCCCCGAATCTTCGATTAACCGTTTTTGCAAGAAGATCGGGAACAAAGGCTTCAACGACTTCCGCATCGACGTCGCCCGGGCTTCCATGGTGGATGCGTTACGGCAGCGGGCGATCGGCAATCGTGATATGACATATGCGGATTCGATGGCGTTGGCTTATCAGAATGCGCTTGTCAACACTTCGGTCGCCATTGACGACAACATGTTAGCCAAGACAACGGAGGCTATTGCCGGCGCGCGCCGTGTTTTTCTGTTTGGCACCAACGTGACGCGTCTCGCCTGCGAAGAGTTAGGGAACAACATCACGTTACTGGGCATGCCGGCGAATTCGTATACCAATCCTGGCGATATCGAAGTCCACTCTCGCCTGGTTGACAAGGACAACGTTTTCATCATGATGTCGAACAATCTGTTCGTCACCGAAATGTTCGACGCGCTCACCGCTCTCTCCGACGTGGAGGTTCCCGTCATCGGGATCACCAACTATGATTCCCCGAGACTCAATGAGCTGCTGTACGCCAAGTTTCTCGTGTACAGCAAGATGTATTACGGTTCGACGAAGTATCCGGTGAATCCGGTGTTTCCGTTTCTGTTCCTTTCCGATGTTATCTTCGGCCGGCTGTCCGAAAGTAATCCCGCCTATATGGAGATGTGGATGAAGGCGAACTCCCTCGTCACCAAGGATACATTTCTTTACGATTCGTACCTGTGACGGCCTTGCCCATTCCTTGTTGCTAGAGAAGGCCCGATGATATGACAATGCCCGCGACATTGTGTCGCGGGCATTGTTCTCACTTGACGGTAATGACTGTGCGTTTGAGGTCCTCGCGTCGGCTGGAGTGGCCGACGAGCAGTTCGAATTCGCCGGCCTCGACGAACCGGTTGGCGTTAGCGTCGACGATCGTGCAGGCGGCCACGGGCAGGTCGAAGGCGACGGCCGTGCGCTCGCCCGGCGCGAGCGTCACGCGTCGGAAGGCCTTGAGCTCGCGGTCGGTCCAGCTGTACGAGGTCACGAGGTCGCCGACGTAGAGTTGCACGACCTCGGTGCCGCCCCTCGCGCCGACATTGGCCAACGGGACCTCGACATGCACGACGCCGTCCTTGGCGAACGCCCCGCCGGACGGCACGTTGGTCACGACCGGCTCGCCGTATTCGAACGCCGTGTACGACAGGCCCTCGCCGAACGCGAACGCCGGGTCCTGCGTCAGGTCGGCGTACCGGTCGCCGTGCTGGCCGCGGATCTGGTTGTAATAGACCGGCAGCTGGCCCGCATGCCTCGGGAAGGTGATCGGCAGGCGGCCCGTGGGCTCGCACAACCCGAACAGGATCTCGGCGATGGCCCGCCCGCCCTGCATGCCGGGGCTCGGCGCCCACAGGATGGCGCCCGCCCCGCCGGCCTCGCCGTCCCGGCAGTGCGGGACCGTGCCGTCCGGCCGCACGTCCGCGGCGGTCGGCGCCGGACCGACCACGCAGGCGGGCAGCACCAACGGCTTCGAACTCATCAGCACCACGACCAACGGCTTGCCGGTCCGCCGGGCGACCCCGGCCAACGCCTCGAGCAACGCGTTCTGCCCGCCGACCAGCTCCAACGTGGCGGTGGACCGGCCCTCGCCGACCAACTGGACCACGTCGCCGACCACGGCCACGACGAGGTCCGCGCCGCGCGCCGCGGCCACGGCCCCGTCGATCAGGGCACGGTCAGCCGGCGCGGGCACGGCGACCTTCGGCCGGGGCTGGCCGTCGGGATAGGTGTCGCCGGCCGGATCGGGCACGAGGTCGACGAGGTCCGCGCCGCGCGCGTACGTCACCTCGACGCCCGCCCGGCCCGCGATGTCCCTGACGCCGTCGAGCACGGTGACGATCATGTCGCGCGGCTGCCCGTCGGGCATCCAACCGACCTGGCCCGAGCACCCGGCCCAATCGCCCAACTGCGCCTGCGCGTCGTCCGCCAAGGGACCCACCACCGCGATGCGCCGGGGCGCGCGCACACAACCCGACGCACCCGCGGCAGCATCCAAACCCCGGGCCACGCCCGGGGCGGCGGCACCCGCACCACCGGCCGACGCACCCGGGGCGGCGACATCCCCCGCGACACCCGGGGCGGCATCGCCGGCAACCTGCGGCAAGGCGAACGGCAGCGCGCCGTCGTTCCTCAGCAACGCCACCGACTCACGGGCCATCGCCAGGTTGACCTCCCGGTGCGCGTCCGAACCGACGACCGCCCCGATACGCCGCGCATCGGGCAGGCGCGGATCCTCGAACAGGCCGAGCCGGAACTTCAACGCCAGGATGCGCTCCACGGCCGCGTCGACCAACGACTCGTCGAGCAGACCGGCACGCACCGCCTCGAGCGCACCCCCGTAGAACCCCGGCGTGGTCATCACCAGGTCGTTGCCCGCCCGCACCGCGTCCGCCGCCGCATGCACGTAATCCGGCTTGACATGCTGCTCCCACACGGCACGGCCCACGTTGTCCCAATCGGTGACGAGCATGCCCCGGTACCCCCAGGCGCCCCGCAGCCTGTCGTCCAGCAGCCACTTGTTGAACGTGACCGGCACGCCCTCGATGGACTCATAGCCCAGCATGAACGTGCCGCACCCCTCGCGCGCCACGCGCTCGAACGGCGGCAGGAACCAGGACTCGAGCTTGCGATGGCTCAGGTCCGCCTCCGAGGCATCGCGGCCGCCCTGGGTCTCCGAATACCCCGCGAAATGCTTCGCACACGCCAGGATCGCATCCTTGGGCAACGGCTCCTCGGCCTTCGCGCCGCCCTGGTAGCCGCGCACCATCGCCGAGGCGAGCTCGCCGATGAGCACCGGGTCCTCGCCGAACGTCTCGTCCACACGCCCCCACCGGGTGTCGCGGGCGATGCACAGCACCGGCGAGAACGTCCAATGCACGCCCGTGGCCGAGACCTCCTCGGCGGTCGCACGCGCCGCCGCCTCGACCATCGCCGGATCCCAGCCGACCGCCATGCCCAGCTGGGAGGGATAGATCGTCGCCCCCCGGCCAGAACGAATACCCATGGATGCAATCATCGCCGATGACCAACGGAATCCCCAGACGCGTCCGCTCCCGCACGATCTCCGCCGCGCGCGGCAGATCCCCCGGATTGGTGTGCAGGACCGACCCCACATGCCGGCCCACGATGAGCTCTTCCAGATCCGCGCTGCGGGCGTCGAGCTGCATCATCTGCCCGACCTTCTCCTCCAAGGTCATGCGGCCCAGCAGGTCCGCGATACGCTCCGCGACCGGAGCCGCCGGGTTGCGATACAAAGCGTCGCCCGGAACTGGCTCGTTCATGATCGTAATCCTTTCTCTTACTTATGCCCTGTCGAGGAAACGGCACCCACCTTGGTGACACCGCTATGGGGCTTGAGCCCCTTCTTCCTCATAGCTCGGGCACGCTCACCCGCCGAGCGCAACCTTGGGTTGACGTATTCGTCGATGCCGAAGTTAATCAAGCTCAGCGCCATGCCAAGCATGGCGATGCACAGGCCGGCGGGGATGTACCACCACCAGTAGTTCGGGAATGCGCCGTTTTGCTGCGCCCAGTAGAGCACAGTTCCCCAGTTGAGGTTGGTGATCGGAATCACGCCGACAAAGGCCAGTGTGGTCAAGTTGAGCACGGCGGCGTTTACCGTTCCGACGAAACTGGATGCGATGATCGACATGAGGTTGGGGAGCATCTCCACGCAGATGATGCGGTACAACGGTTCGCCGTTGGCTCGTGACGCCTGCACGAAGTCACGGTTTCTCAGGGACATGGTTTGGGCGCGCAGCACTCGGGCACCCCAAGCCCATCCTGTGATGGACAGGACCGCCGACACCAGGAGGATAGACGGGTTGTCATACTGTGACGTAACGATGATAAGTAGGGGTAGGGCGGGGATGACGAGGAACACATTGGCAAGGGCCGACAAGGCTTCGCTGCCCCAGCCTTTGATGTATCCTGCGGTCACGCCGACGGCGACCGAGATGGTTGTGGCGATGATACCGACCACGGCACCTACGATGAGAACGCCCCGGGTGCCATATACGATCTGGCTGAATAGGTCCTCACCCATGTGCGTGGTCCCAAGCCAATGCTTCGCGCTAGGTGCTTGGAGCAGGGCGGTAGAGTCCTTCTCCAAGGGGCCATATGGGGCGATGACCGGCGCAAGGATGGCCACCACGACGAAGAACAGCAGTATGCCGAGCCCAATCAACGATTTCACGTTGCGGAACATTGCGAAACCGCCGATAAAACGTTCCCAAAGATGCTTGATTTGGCGCTTGCGGCGGGAAGGCGTCGCATGTGCGGCGACCGTTGTGGCAGTCATGTCAGACCTCCTCTGATTGACGGGTGCGGGGGTCAAGGATCGCATATGCGACATCGGCCAGGATGTTTGCGATCAACACGGTAAGGGTGATGATGAGGAACAAGCCCTGCATCAGCGGATAGTCCTTGGCGTTGGTGGCGTCGAGCAGCAACTTGCCCACTCCGGGATAGGAGAACACAAGTTCCATGACCAAGGTGCCGCCGACGATGAAGCCCAAGGACAGGGCGAAGCTGGAGAGCTGCGGCAGGACTGCGTTGCGCGCGGCGTATGCCAGTAGCACTCGCTTGGGCGGCAAGCCCTTGGCTTCGGCGACCATGATGTAGTCTTCATCAAGCACGTTGACCATCATGTTTCGCATGCCAAGCACCCAGCCTCCCAACGAGCTAAGGATGATGGTGAGAATCGGCAATGCGCCGTGAGTGATCACCTGACCGATGAAGTCAAGGGAGAGGTTGGGCAGCACTCCCTTGTCGTAGGCATGGGAGGCAGGGAACCAGCCCAAGGTGTTGGAGAACAGGGAGATTGCAATCAATCCCATCCAGAAATAGGGCACCGTGGAGAAGAATGTCGTCACAGGGATGATTGCATCGGCGGCGCTACCACGCTTCCATCCGATCCATGCTCCCAGTAGAGTTCCGAGGACGAAGGAAATGATTGTGGCTACGCCAACCAGGCCGATGGTCCATGGCAGGGCGTTTCCGATGACTTCGGTAACCGGCACAAGGCCCTTAGAAAACGAGGAACCCAGATCCCCCTTGAACAAAAGCCCCCAATATTCAAGGTACTGCTGTAGCAGAGTCTTGTTCTCATCCAATCCGAACAGTGTACGAAGGGAATCGGCCGCATCGGGACTGATCTGTCCTTGATGCGAAGCGATGTACGCCGATACCGGATCGCCCTTGAGCATGCGGGGTAGGAAGAAATTAATGGTGATGGCGGCCCATGCAGTGAAGATGTAGAACACGGCACGTCGAATGAAGAACCTCATCGCGTCCCTCCTTCTTCGTTCGATGCGTTCAGGTGCGCGTCCCCTTCGAAGAACATCTTTGGGTTCGGTGAGGCGTTGCGCAGGTTCAGCGTGTATTCCTGCTTTGGATGCAGGATGACATCGTCGGACTTGCCTTGTTCGACGATTTGACCGTGGTTGAGAACGATGATTCGCTGGCTGAAATAGCGTGCGGTAGCCAAATCATGGGTGATGTACAGCACGCCGAGGTTCTCCTCTTTCTGCAGGTCCGCGAGCAGATTAAGCACTCCGAGGCGCAAGGAGACGTCCAGCATCGACACGGGTTCGTCGGCAATCAGCAGCTTGGGGCGTGATGCGAGGGCTCGCGCGATAGCGACGCGCTGCCGCTGCCCTCCCGACAGTTCATGCGGGCGACGGTCAATCACTGCGTCCGGGTCGAGTCGCACTCGTGTAAGGAGGCGACGAACTTCGTCATCCACTTCATCTTTTGGCACCACATGGTCGAGCAGCAACGGTCGCTCGATATGGTGATGGATCGTGTGATACGGATTAAGCGATGCGAAGGGGTCCTGGAACACCATGCGCAGAATCTGTCTGTAGGTTCGCAATGCCTTGCCGTGGGTGGGAATGGGTTTCCCGTCGAGTAGTACTTCGCCGGAGGTGGCGGATTCAAGTTGGGTGAGGATTTTGGCGATTGTCGACTTTCCGGATCCCGACTGCCCGACAAGGCCGACGATCTCACCTGATTCGAGAGTGAAGTTCACATTGTTAAGGGCCAGGAACTCACCTTCGCCTCGCACGTGGTACTTCTTGGTCAGATGCCTGACTTCGAGTTTCGACACTGCGCTCATCGTCCACCTCCTTGGTTGGTTGGCATGTCGTTGTCCAATCCCGCGGTGCCGTAGGAGAAGTCCTTGCGGTCGCCGGTAAGGGATGGGAAGGACTTGAGCAGACGTTGGGTGTACTCGTGCTTCGGGTGGAAGTACAGTTCCCTTGCTGTGTTGAGTTCGACGATTCTGCCTTGCCTCATTACGGCGATGCGATCGGAGATTTCCAGCAGCAGCGGTAGGTCGTGGGTGATGAAGATGACCGAGAATCCGAATCGTTGGCGCAGCTCGGTGATCTGCGTGAGGATTTCTCGCTGCACCAGCACGTCCAAGGCCGTAGTCGGTTCGTCCATGATCATCAGCTGAGGTTTGAGGGCCAGCGCCATGGCGATCATCACGCGCTGACGCATGCCGCCGGATAGTTCATGGGGGAAGGATTTTATGCGATCGGCACCCACGCCCACTATGTCGAGCAGGTCACCGCATTCCTTCCAGATTTCGGCTTTCGTCATCTTTGGCCGATGTGTGGTGAACACGTCCGCAAGCTGTTTGCCGATGTTAGTGACTGGACTTAGAGCGTTCATGGCACCTTGAAACACCATTGAGCATTGTTCCCAACGGAATGCGCGCATCTGATGCTCGTTGAGCTCGTTGATCATGATGTCTTTGCCTGAGACGTCATGGAACACCGTGCTTCCGGAGGTGATGACCGCCGGCGGTTTGAGTAGCCGCTGCACTGCGTAGGCCAGTGTAGTTTTGCCGCATCCGGATTCTCCAGCGAGTCCGAGTACCTCCCCTCTGTGTAGTTGCAGTGACACATCCTCGACCGCATGCACCGGCGGGTCGACGTCGTATATCACGCTCAGATGCGAGATGTCCAGCAGCACATCATCGGGCATTGCTTCCCTCCTTCACTGACGACGCTATGGATCTACCTCGATCGCAAAGCACGTTATGTTTTCGAAGCCTTACTTGGCGTTATCCTTTAAATTACTTACCAGTAAGTAATCTGTCAACCTAAGAAACCCCGGGGTGTCGCGCCTTGGCACCCCGGGATAAGTCGCGAATGAGCCCCGTCAATCACCTTCCGGAATGGCGTTGGCATGCACGATTCGCTCGTATAGGGAAGCGCTGTCCTTCCAGGTGCGCTCCTGTGTGTCATAGTCGATTCCGATCAGGCCGAATCTCTTCGTATACCCGGAGTTCCATTCGAAATTATCGATCAACGACCATGCATAGTATCCCCTGACGTTTGCGCCTTCAACCAAGGCTTGCGCCAACGCGCTGACATGCTCCCTGAGGTAGCGCACTCTCCGCGGGTCGTGAATCACGTTGCCATCAGCGGGCTGATCGCCCCATGCTGAACCGTTTTCGGTCACCATGACGTCAAGTGTCGGGAACCGTTGCTTGAGGTACATCAAAAGATCGGTCAACCCCTGCGGGTCTTGATTCCATCCCATGGCAGTCAACTCGCCCTCCGGGGGCAATGCCTCGACATGTTTAAGACCAGGCATCGGCGCATGCGGGTCGTCAACCGCCTTGTCCCTATGTCTGACCGTGGTGGTCGAGTAATAGTTGACACCAAGGAAATCGATCGGCTGCCTGCTTATCTTGAGATCGTCGTCGCGCACGAAGATAAGGGGCTGCGGATGTTTTCTTGGAGACTGAGCGAAAGGTTTCTCGTATGTTCAGTCTTGAGGAGCGTTCGAGGGCGGTGGAGCTATACCTCACAACGCCGATGACCACCGCGCAGGTGGTGGAGTGCCTGGGCTATCCGACCAGACAGTGCCTGGAACGCTGGCTGGCGATGGATCCCCGGTATGCTGGCCGTATGGCCAAACCCATAATTCCTCTGGAGACAAGACGGAAGGCGATCGGA
>NZ_JFAG01000038.1:0-8902 GCF_006408915.1 Bifidobacterium sp. UTCIF-1 | reverse complement strand
ACCCGCCGCGAGCGCGTCGAGCAGCGCGTTCTGACCGCCAAGGAGTTCGAGTGTGGCGGTGGAGCAGGTCTCGCCGACCAGCTGGACGACATCGCCGACCACGGCCACAATCAAATCAGCCTCGCGGGCGTTGGTCACGGCCTCGTCGATCAAGGTCTGGTCGACGGCCGCGCTCACACCGATCTTCGGGCGGGGTTGGCCGTCCGGGTACAGTTCGCCGGCCGGGTCGGTCACGAGGTCCACGACGTTCGCGCCACGGGCATAGGTGACTTCGCAGTCGTCGCCGGCGAGCGCGCGCAGACCGTCGAGCACGGTGGTGATCATCTCGCGCGGCTGGCCGTCCGGCATCCAGGAGACCTGTCCGGAGTTGCCGGTCCAGTCGCCGAGCTGGTTCTGGGCGTCGTCGGCGAGCGGGCCGGCGACGGCGATGCGTTTGGCGGAGCCACCCTTGGCGCCGGCGGTGAACGGCAGGCCGCCGTCGTTGCGCAGGAGGGCTACGGCCTCGCGCGCGAGTTCAAGATTCAACTGCTGGTGTTCCTCGGAGCCGATGACCGCCTTGATGCGTGCCTCGTCCGGCAGACGCGGGTCCTCGAACAGTCCGAGGCGGAACTTGAGCGCAAGAATACGGCTCACGGCTGCGTCGATCAGCGATTCGTCCAGCAGACCTGTCTTCACGGCCTCGATTGCGCCCTCATAGAACTGCGGGGTGGTCATGACCAGATCGTTGCCGGCCTTGACCGCGTCCGCGGCGGCGTGCACGTAATCGGGCTTGACCTTCTGCTCCCAGACGGAGCGGCCGACGTTGTCCCAGTCGGTGATGAGGGTGCCGTTATACTTCCAAGCGCCGCGCAGCTTGTCCGTGAGCAGCCACTTGTTGAACGTGACCGGCACGCCGTCGATGGATTCGTAGCCGAGCATGAACGTGCCGCAGCCCTCCTTGGCCACGCGCTCGAACGGCGGCAGGAACCAGGATTCCAGCTTGCGGTGGGAGAGGTCCGCCTCGGAGGCGTCGCGACCACCCTGGGTCTCGGAGTAGCCGGCGAAGTGCTTGGCGCAGGCTAGGATCGCGTCCTTGGGCAGAGGCTCGCCGGCCTTGGCGCCGCCCTGATAGCCGCGCACGATGGCGGAGGCGAGCTCGCCGATCAGCGCCGGATCCTCGCCGAAGGTCTCGTCCACGCGGCCCCAGCGGGTGTCACGCGCGATGCACAGCACCGGGGAGAAGGTCCAGTGCACGCCGGTGCAGGAGACCTCCTCGGCGGTGGCGCGACCGGCGGCCTCGATTTTGGCCGGGTCCCAGCTCACGGCCATGCCCAGCTGGGAGGGGAAGATCGTGGCGCCGGGCCAGAACGAGTAACCGTGGATGCAGTCGTCGCCGATGACCAGCGGGATACCCAGACGGGTCTGCTCGTTGACCATCTTGACGGCGCGCGGCAGATCGGCGGGGCTGGTGTGCAGGATGGAGCCGACGTGCTTGTTGACGATGAGGTCCTCCAGATCACCGCCTCGCGCGTCAAGCTGCATCATCTGACCGACCTTCTCCTCGAGGGTCATGCGGGAGAGCAGGTCGGCGATGCGCTCGGCGTCAGGCAGGTCCGGGTTCTTGTAGGGCAGGTTTTCGATGGTTGCGGTCATGGCGGTATCGCTTTCCTCGATGAAATCGAACAACTTTAATTACCGATTGGTAGTTTAGTGCGGCATGAGCCTAGACACGCTGGAGAGTGGCGAAAACCGGCAACGCACAGCTCGAAATACGATGGATTACCAGTTTGCTTGCGCAGCTACACGCCGTTCACAGGCATACCAGCGATCTGACGGCTGGCGTCAATGCCATCGTCATATTCGCGGCATCATTGTTGGCACTCAGATGCAATGGCGATGAATCCGATAAGACTCAAATAAGCGCTGGAAATATGCTTCAGCGATACCCATCCCACAGCGGAGAGGGGAACAACAGAGGCTCGAATTCCGCCCATTCTTCGTTGAGGTCGATGGCAGGCTCACGAAGCCAGCGCAGCTGTATGCCGTCCATGGCCTCCAACGCCTTGCGCACGGTCGGGCGCACCTCATCGAACGAAGAGAACGCCGGCGGGATGCGCCAATCGAAGCTGGAATAGTAGCGCCAGATCGAGTTCTGGCGGTCGGCGAACTCCTCATACAGCGGATGACCCGGGTTGAAGGTCTCTACCTGGAGCACGGAAAACAGCTGCACCAGCATGCGACGCCGCGAATTGTAATCCACCAGATAGCGCAGGTAGGCAGGCAGGCGCAGATCGTCGGCCGTGGACCCTGGCAGCCCGGAAACCTTGAAATCATCGACATTGCCGCCCACGTTGTAGTTCTCGCGGTACACCATCGCCAGCAGATTGTCCTTGCTGCCGATGTACCGCAACACACCCTGCTTGGTGACACCCACCATATCCGCCACATCCTGCACGGAGATGCCGTTGTATCCGCGCTCGGAAATCAAACGGACCGCGGCGTCGAGGATCTCCCGCCGACGCTCTTCGGGCGATTTGCGGATGCGCTTGGGGTGGGATGCGGTTGGTGTGGACATAGTTGACCAGTGTAAACCAACCGCATTCCGATGACGTGCACGGCCACCGCTTGCGCTCGAACCGCCCCGCAAGCTCCATGATTCGGCTTCGGCGCAGCGATGGCAGCGGCCTCACTTGTGTCCTGCTTTAGAAATTCGTTGGCGAATTGACTACCCCTCAGCCCCACCGGGACAGCTCCCCCGACAAGGGGAGCCAACAATATAATCAACGAACTTCTTGCGGAAGATACTAGTTTCCGAGTGTGAAACGCACGCCCGGCACATGCGACGGACCATCGCCATGACAACGATGACAACAATAATTGACACCCACCCGCTACAACACCCCCACACCGAATCCTAGTCCCATCGATGAGTTACGATGAATTCATCGATGATGATTGAGGGTTAACAGGGGTACCGCCATGAGCCGACTGCATGAAAGCGCCACAGTCGAATTCAAACGACAGCTCAACGATGCGGCGAAACGAGAAATCGTCGCTTTCGCGAACTCCGAAGGCGGTGACCTGTACATCGGCATCGACGATGACGGCATCCCCGTCGGCGTGGATGGTCCCGATGCCGTGATGGGCGGCGTCGGCGACATGATCCGCAATGCCATCAGACCGGATCTGACCGCGTATACCTCCATCGAATGCGAATCGATGGAGGACGACGCCGGCGTTATGCGCAACATCGTCCATGTCACCGTACTTCGCGGCGTCAAGCGCCCTTACTATCTCTCTGGAAAGGGCATGCGCCCAACCGGAGTGTTCATCCGCCACGGGGTTTCCGCCGTACCCGCTAGCGAAGAACGCATTCGACAGATGATTCGAGATGACGACGTCACGGCGTTCGATGCATCCGTAAGCATCGATCAGGACCTGACATTCAACGAGGCAAATGCGATATTCGCCCGTCAACAAGTACCTTGGGGCAAGCCCCAACAACGGTCATTGGGGCTCATCAATTCAGATGGGCTGTACACCAACGCCGCAGCCCTGATTTCGGACCAATGCCGACATACCATCAAGTGCGCCGTATATCAAGGCAATTCGAAAGCGAGGTTCCTTGCACGTCAGGAGTTTCAGGGATCGTTGCTCCAGCAGCTGGACGATGTATGTCGTTATCTGGAACTCAACAATCCGATACGTTCCGATATCGTGGGCCTGTACCGCAATGACACCTATGCCTATCCGCCAGCGGCCCTGCGAGAGGCTCTGCTCAATGCCGTGGTACATCGCGATTACGATTATTCGGGACCCACCTTGGTCAGCATCTATGCCGACCGCATCGATTTCGTATCGCTTGGCGGACTGGTGAAGGGCATCACGCTCACAGATCTCACCAACGGCATCTCCCAACCCCGTAACACAGTGCTGGCAAACACGTTCTACCGTCTGGATCTTATGGAAAGCTACGGCAGCGGCATTCCCAAAATCATGGAGGAGTATGCCGGCAACAGCGAATCGCCCATTATCCGCATCACGCCAAGCGCATTCACCCTGAGTCTTCCTCGATTGGACGGCACCGGAGACGGGGGCAATCCGATTCACGCCAATCCAACCGATGGGCCCGACATCAGTGATTGGTTCACCGCCAGCAACCCCTTCCCTTCCGGTCCCGCCATTCAGGAGAAGGGCAACGTCCAAATCGCCGTCCTCAACGGATACCCGACTGGAAAGGGAGTGGGTACTCTCGCCTTGGAACCGACCGCCCACGCCACATCTCACATCGACGGCGGCACCGGCACCGGGGCACCGGCCGACAACATACCGGCGCAAGTGACACACAACGGCTGCACGTCCATCCCATCGCTGCCCCCATCGGCACCCCAAAATGCAATGCCTTCAACGCCGCAAACGAATGCATTCAATCCATCCAGCACATTGGAGGAGCTCACCTTGGCGTTGATCCGAAGCACCCCCGAAGGCATCTCCCGGCTGGAAATCCAGCAACGACTTGGAGTCAACAAGAATCGAGCGGCATACGCACTGCGCAAGCTCGAACACGCTGGTCGCATCGCCCCCACAGGTAATGCCCGAAGCACCCGGTACGTCGCGGCGTGACGGATGCCAGAAACGGATGCCATGAATACGACACTAAACAAGCAGAGCTGAAGCGCTGTGAGCAACGGGAAACCGCCGTCACAGCGCTTCGTACTTCGGGCCGGCACGTCGTCCGGCACGTCGGCCCGACGCTTCAGACAACGCGTCAGTCCAGCACGAAGGTGTTGAACGAACGCGGGGCGAGCGTGGCCTTGATGCCGCGGGAAGCGTCGGACGGGTCGGCGAACTCGAACGGCATCTCTGTTTCGAGGGCGTTCTGCGCCACCACGACCACCGTGCCGTCCGGGTTGCGGAAGGCGATGGCCATCGAGTTGAAGTGGCCGGTGGTGCCCAGCAGCACGGCGCCCGGACGCACGTACTTGGAGAAGTGGCGCATCACGTAGTATTCGGGATTGCGACGCACCTCGTGCGTATCGGCGGTGATGGTGAACAACGAGTTCTGCCACCATCCCCAAGTAGAATCCTGATCGTCGAGGATCATGTTCCAGTAGGTGTAGGCGGTGGCGCCGTTGCGGATGTAGTGGTTGATGAGGTGGAAGACGTATTCGGCGTATTCCCATGTGTTCTGGCCGTCGCCGCACTCGGACTCGGACTGGATGAGCTCAATCTCCGGCCACGATTCGTGCGTGCGGGAGATGCAGTTCTGTCCGGCCCACTGGTAGGCGATGCCCTTGATGTAGTGGCGGGCGCGGTCATCGAAGAGGATGTTGTCCACGAAACGGTTGTAGTTGTTGAGCGCCATGCCGTAGCCGCCGCCAGTCCACTTCATGTCCTCCGGACCGTTGAGCGTGCCCAGCCAGATGTCGGTGTCGAGTCCAGCCTCATCGAAGGCCGGTCCGAGATAGTCGCGGATGAACTCCTTCAGGGCATCGGAATCCCACAGGGCGCTCGGGAACTTCTGATCGGCGAAGACCTCGTTCTGCACATGCAGCTGGTTCACGGTGATGCCATGCTCGGCGTAGGCCTGAACATACTTGACCAGATACTTCGCGTACGCCTTGAGGTTCTCCGGCGTGCGGATCAGACGGCCGTAGTTGTAGGCCTTCGGGCGCTTCATCCAGGTCGGCGGGGACCAGGGGCTCGAGAACAGGCGCATATCCGGCTGCCATTCCTGCGCGCGGTGGATGTATGGGATCAGGGTCTCCTCGTCGCGTTCGACGGAGAAGTGCTCCATGTCGTAGTCACCCTCGACCTCGTCGTAGCTGTACCAGTGGTCGGCGAAATCGTTGGCGCCCACGGGCGCGCGGTTGAACGTGAAGTTCATCTCGTCGGGGCTGAACAGCTCTTTGATGATCTGGTCACGCTCGGCTTCGGTTACGGTCTGCAACGGCAGCCAGCCGAGCTCGTTGAAGCAGCCGCCGAAGCCGCGCAGTTTCTGGTACTCATTGCCATCCAGCTGCAGGTCCGGCGCTGCGGTCGCGCCGGTGGCGACCAGTTCGGCCGTGCGGTCGATGAGCTTGGCGTCCTGGGTGGTGGCGATCCATGTGGTCATGGTGTGGACTCCTTCGTTGGTTTTCGCGGAGATGATGGTGCGGGCTCACGGCCCTGTGCGCGCCAAAACACCCGCGCACTAAAACCGCATTCCCACGACTCTTCGTTGAGTTATATCTGTGATGACTGTTCGTTATCGGATATTTATCTAATAACTACTAGATAGAGTATAACGCAGAAAGTTTGCTCACTTAACCAGCGTGTCTTGAGCGAAACGCACTCACGGCATAGATTTATCTACCACTCAGTAATCAGAGGAATACCCAATCGCCCATCAGCGCGTCCGGAGCATACGACATGCGACAGAACCGCATGGCGAGGCAATGCGGCTCCAACACCTGCATCCGGGGCCACGAGGTGCGATTCTTCGCATATTGACGCCTCTCAGTACCGGGCTGACGAGGACGAACACCCCACCATGTAGGGAACGGCCCACGGTGTAGAGAGCGGTTTTTGCGTTTTGGCGGAATTCCGCCATTTTACATCCCTACACCGTGGGTCATTTACTACACCATGGGGATTTCCCTACACGGTGGGACAATCCCTACACCGTGGGGCCATGCTACGGGAGCCACGCCGCATGGCCACGTACGACGCGCGCTCAGCCGACGATGACGATGAGATTCCAGCGCGGAATGGTCAGCTCGTCTCCCGTCGCGACGGGCAGACCGGGGCGGACGGCCAGCGAAGTGGAGGCGGCCTCGTCGATCAGTCCGTCATGGCCGATGACCTGCGGCGCGACGACCACCGAGCCGGCGACCGGGCTGGCGAAGGTGACCGACTCGGCGGAGTAGTTCAGCAGGTAGGTGACCGTCTCCCCCGCCGAGTTCACGCCCTGACGGACCACAACCTTGCCGGCGAGCGCCGATCCGGCGCCCTCGACCCCGGCATGCTCGACGGCCTCGCGCATCACGGCGCGCATCGTATCGACGTCGAGCAGCGTGCCGATCCATTCGGCACTGCCCTTGCCGAATACATGGCGGGTCACGGCCGCGTAGGATTCCCATGCGTAATGGCCGTACCGGGCCATCACTTCGGTAGGCGAGTCGTCCTCGACATCGGCTTTGAGCAGCTCGATCAACGCCTCGGCCTGCGCGTCCGGCGTGCCGGCGAGCGCGGCATTGTCCGCAAACACTACACCCACGCGACCCTTCGGGCGGGTGAACTGGTTGTAGGTCATGCCGAACACGTCGGCCAGGCCGTGCGGCGCGCGGTCATGCCAGACGGTCACCTCGTCGTCGGTGACGAACGAGCGAATCGTGGAGACCAGATGGCCGCCGCCTGCCACGAAGCCGCGCAGGCGTGCGATGGTCTCCTCCGGTGCGCAGTACAGCGCCGGCGTCACGATCATCGCGTACTGCGCAAGCCGTTCGCCGGGCGCGTCCACGGGCAGGAAGTCGCATTCCACGTTGAGCTCGAACAGCGCGTCGTACACGCGTCGCACGATGTCGTTGTAGTTCACGCCGACGCCGTCCGGGAAACCGGTCTCCACACGCGACCAATCAAGCGCTGACAGCGCCTCGTTGGACACCATGATGGCCACCTTGTTGCACTTCCTGAGGTGCACGAGACGCTCGCCGACCTCCGGCCGAGCCACCTCGCGGCCGAACACCCCGGCCTCCTCGTAGGTGGGGTTCGGCTCCATGTCGTGCGAGAGCAGGCCCTTCCAGTAGGTCTCGAACGAGTTGTGAATGGAGTGCCAGTGCCAGTATTCGACCATATCTGCACCGGAGGCCAAGTGCGAGTAGGCCTGCAGGCGCAGCTGGCCGGGGAACGGCACCCAGCCGTGCTGGCCCTGCGCCTCGGTCTCGAGCACCAGATAGTTGGCGCCGTTCTTGGTGGAGCGGGTCATGTCGCCGCCGAATGCGATCTCCTTGCCGGTCAGATCGTCCTCGGTGGGATGATAGATGTCCACGCCGGTGATGTCCACGGCGGCCGACGCCTTGAAGTGGTCGACGGCCGGCTGGATGCCGTACGAATACCCGCGCCATTCGAAATCGAAGTTCTGGGTGACGAACTGGTCCTCACGGGCGCATTCGCGCACGATACCCGTCTGCCAGGCCAGAAATTCGGCGACCTGCGCACGGCGGAACCGGTCGAACTCGCCACGCAGCGACTGGTTGATGGAGTTGGTGACGTCCGGGAAGTCCTCCCATGCGTCCACGCGGTTGGACCAGTAGTCGAGACCGAAGTGGACGTTGAGCAGGTCCAGATCGTCATGGAACTGCTCACGCAGGTATTTGACGAACAGCGCCTGCATGTCCGGGCTCACGGAATCGTAGTACTTGGTCTCGTTGTCCACCTGATAGCCGATGACGGCCGGGTGGCTGGCCACATGCTCGATGAGCCGGCGAATCACGCGCTCGCCGTAGAAACGGTAGGCGGGGTTGACGATGTCCAT
This sequence comes from Bifidobacterium sp. UTCIF-1, assembly GCF_006408915.1. NCBI lineage: Bacteria > Bacillati > Actinomycetota > Actinomycetes > Bifidobacteriales > Bifidobacteriaceae > Bifidobacterium > Bifidobacterium sp. UTCIF-1. Next base: position 408 of record NZ_JFAG01000038.1, on the reverse strand, counting down.
GATCTGGCGCGGACCGTACTTGCCCGGGCCGTTCGGCGTCACAGCGAGCACGTCCGGATGCAGGCGCACGAGCCAGGCGGGCACAGCGTAGGTGGGCGTACCCACGATCACGGCGATGCCATGACGGGCGGCGGCATCCAGCGCGCGGTCCACATGGGTGAAGTCGAACACGCCGGGCTGCGGCTCGCATGTGCTCCAAGTCGATTCGGCGATGCGAATCACGTTGATGCCGGCCGCCTCCATCATCCGCATGTCGGTTTCGATGCGGTCGGCGCCTGCGGGCATGTATTCGTCGTAGTAGGCCGCGCCGAACAGGATGCGGTCCACGCTGGTCTTGGTCATCAAAGGTTCCTTTGCGCTATGGGCTGGTTGGGGCTGGTTTGATATGCCTATCGTAGGTCGAAGGTC
>NZ_JFAG01000037.1:0-8938 GCF_006408915.1 Bifidobacterium sp. UTCIF-1 | reverse complement strand
ATATGTGCCCCGCCCTGCGGTGACATCCCACCGGAGGGGGCCGATGACCGGTCGGCTCCCCTTGCCAGGGGAGCTGCCGGCGCAACCGACTGAGGGGCAGCCGACAGAAGACCCGGGAACCAGCCGGGAGCCCGGTACACGCCGAACACGGCACACAGCGGAAACACCGCACGGAGGCACGCGGACGCCATCCAGAAGACCCTGGCCATAAAACAACACGACCACAGACCATCTATATCTGAAACATACCCGGATATACATCGCTGTATTTGCTGAACTCTCTATAGCAGAGATTCATGCACGATCCCAAGCCTGCAGCAGACCAATCGTGCGCGGGAAATGACAGGTTGTGTAACGTGAACGGCACAGCCCGACGGAACCTGATTCAATCAAACTAGCGGCGAAATGTGTGCGACCTAGGCACTGCATTGATGCGGTGCCGGCAGTGTGGCGCAACAGTTCGTGAGGCGAGCGTACAACGATGCCGATGCGACGGTGCCGGTGTGCAGAAGTCCCGAAGGAAACCGATGGGCAGCCGGAACAGTCGCCGGATAATAGTGCAGTGCAAGGGAGAACGATATGGAACTCGAAGATCTTTCGGTGGCCGAGAAAGCGGCGATGCTCTCCGGCGGCTCCGAATGGGATTCGCGCGGCAACGACCGTGCCGGCATCCCCAGCTTTGTGATGAGCGACGGTCCGCACGGCGTGCGTCGCCAGCTAGGCGAGGGCGACCACCTCGGCTTGGGTGCGTCCAAGCCTGCCACCTGCTTCCCGACCGCGGGTACCGTGGCCAGCTCCTGGGATCCGGAACTCGCCGAGGAAATGGGCGAGGCGCTGGGACGCGAGGCGCATGACCTCGACGTCAACGTGCTGCTCGGCCCAGGTCTGAACATCAAGCGCAACCCGCTGTGCGGCCGTAATTTCGAGTATTATTCTGAGGACCCGATCGTGGCCGGGCGCATGGCCGCCGGACTGATCCGCGGCATCCAGTCCAACGGTGTGAGCGCGTGCCCCAAGCATTTCGCGGTCAACAGCCAGGAGCTGCGCCGCCAGGCATCCAACTCGGTGGTGGACGAGCGCACGATGCGCGAGATCTACCTGACCGCATTCGAAATCGCCGTGCGTGAGGCCGCGCCGATGACCATCATGACCTCCTACAACGAGATCAACGGCGTCTACGCGCACGAGAACAAGCACCTGCTGCAGGACATCCTGCGCGACGAGTGGGGTTTCGACGGGATGGTCGTCTCCGACTGGGGAGGCTCGAACTCCGCCGTGGCCGCAGTCAAGGCCGGCGGCTCCCTTGAAATGCCGTCGCCCGGTTATACCTCCGTGCGCGAGCTGGAAGGCGCGGTGGCCGCCGGCACGCTCTCCGAGGCTGATCTCAACGCCCGCGCCGCGGAGGTGGCCAAGATTGCCCGCCTGACCCGCACGGAAGGCGTCGGGCGTGATGATCTGCTTGCAAACGATATCGCGGCAGCCCATCACAATGTGGCTCGGCGAGTGGCCGAAGGTTCCGCTGTGCTCCTCAAGAACGCTGGCGCAGGCATCGCTGCCGCCGATGCGACTGCCGCCGCCACTGCTCCGGTCCTGCCGCTGAAGACCGGTACGCGGGTCGCCGTCGTCGGCGATATGGCGAAAACGCCGCGATTCCAGGGCTCCGGCTCCTCCAAGGTGAACGCCACCCGCGAGGAGAATATCCTGGACGAGCTTCGTAACCCCGAAACCGCCGAGCAGACCGGTGTCACTGTGACTGGTTACGCCCAAGGCTATGACCGTCAAGGCGCCGCCGACCAATCGCTCCTCGCTGAAGCCGCTGCACTTGCGTCCCAGCCTGATACCGACGTCGTGATCGCTGTGGTCGGCCTGGACGAGCGCAGCGAATCCGAGGGCCTTGACCGCTCCACCATGGCCATTCCGCAGGTGCAGAACGATCTTGTCGCCGCACTGGTGGCCACCGGCAAGCCGGTCGTCGTGGTGCTGGTGGCCGGTTCCCCGGTGGAACTGCCATGGTTCGACGATGTTGCCGCCGTGCTGTACGTTGGCCTTTCCGGCCAGGCCGGTGCCTCCGCCACTGTGCGGGCGCTGACCGGTCAGGTCAATCCTTCCGGCCATTTGGCCGAGACGTGGCCGCTGCAGTACGCCGACTGCCCGTCTGCCGGATGGTATCCGGCGGTCGGCCGCGACGCCATCTACCGTGAGGGCCCGTTCGTCGGCTATCGCTATTACGAAACCGTGGACGTGCCGGTGCGTTTCCCGTTCGGATACGGCCTCAGCTACTCCACGTTCACTTACCGCGACCTGACTGCCGACGAAACCGGCGTACAGTTCACGGTGACCAACGATTCCGATGTGCCTGGTGCCACCGTCGCCCAGCTGTATGTCTCCGGCCCGTCCCGCACAGTGGCCGATGCGACTGCGGAATCGGCGGATGCTCAGCCTGGCGTGCTGCGTCCGGTTCGTGAGCTCAAGGGCTTCGCCAAGATCGAACTTGACGCCCATGAATCCAAGACCGTGCGCATCGACTTCGACCGCTACACCTTCCGTCATTTTGACGTGGAAGCCAATCGTTGGGCCACCGAATCGGGCATTTGGACGCTTGCCGTGGGCGCGAACGCCGAAGATCTGCCGCTGGTCACCCCCTTCGCCGTCGCCGGCGATATGGACACCGCACCTGCGAACCCGGCCCTCGGCCACTATCTGACCGGCGACGTCAAGCACGTCACCGACGCCGAAATGGCCACACTGTTCGGCCATGAGGTCATCGCGCCGGGCAAGCCCACCACCTTCGGTGTCAACGACCCGATCTCCAGCTGGGTCGATTCGCGCGGTTTCGTGGCGCGTACGGTCGCCAAGACCCTGATCAGTCGCGAAGCCAAGGTGCGTCAGAAGACCGGTGCCCCCGACCTCAACACCCTGTTCATCCTCAACATGCCGCCGCGCGCCATGAGCAAGATGACCCAGGGCATGGTCGACTCGGCCATGGTCGACGCCATCGTCAACATCGGCAACGGCCACACCTTCCGCGGCCTCGGCGGCCTGATCGCCGGCTACTTCCGCAACCAATCCGCCAACAAACGCATCGCAAAGGAGCTCAATCATGACTGACGCCAACAAGACCGCCGCCGAGGGCGCAGACGCCAAGAAACTCGGTCCGGTTCGTCAGTGGATTAAGGACCATCCCACGATCTGGGAGTTTATCCTGTTCAACGTGTTGTCGAACATTTCCACGATCTCACGCTTCGTGGTCACATGGATCGGTACCGCCATCTTTGTGAGTGCGTTGGGCCTGACCGCGCCGTTCTACTTCCTCATCTTCAACTACCCGGAGTCCGGCAACGGCCTGGGCGGTTTTCTCACCTTCCTGTGCGCCGAGGTCATCGCGCAGGTGGTGAACTTCTTCGTGCAGATGAAGTGGGTGTTCAAGTCCGACTCCAGCTTCAAGGACGCCGCGTGGAAGTATGCGATTCTCGCCGTCGTGATCGTGGTCGTCAACCTCGTGCTGCCTGGATATGTGACCTCGCTGTGCCAGGGCTGGGGCATGAATGCGGGCGTGGCCGGCACCATCGCCTCCGTGGTCAACACCCTGCTGGCCGTGGTGGTCAGCTACCCGCTGCTCAAGTTCTGGATCATGCCCAAGAACAAGGAGGCTGCCAAGTAATAATCTGATTCTTCGTCGTTTCTTCTTCCCCTTCCCTGAGGTCTGGCCGGAACGCTTGTTCTATGCGTTTCGGCCAGACCTTTTTGTGTATGTAGGCGTAGGACGTTTCGCGAAGCTGTACACAAGGAGAGGTGTTGCTATTTGCTTTCAATGAGGTACATGTGATGCATTGCGGAAAGGCATCCGCCTTCAATGTGGTACCTGATACGCGAAATTGCGATTATCAACGCTGGAATGACGGTGATTGTATTCATGCTTTTATGGATTAGGCACCTCACTGAAGACAGATACCTTTCCGCAAAACCGCGAATGTACCTCATTGAAAGGAGATAGTGACATCATGTAGCGGCTGGGGCGTGAATCGATGTGAGTAAGGCCACAGTGCATGAGGTACTCTCGGACATGCTGTTCTAGCAACGTCGGGCAAATGGCGGAATAACGCCCATAAACACTACATATAGTGTTTGTAGGCGCAACACGCCACTATACATAGTAGCTTGATTGCAAATCACATGGTTGTAATATGGCCTTCGTTTTGTTTTTCACCAGCATTGATTGAAGGGGAGTTGCCATGACCGTCACCGTGTTCACCAAGCCGCATTGCCCGCAGTGCGAAGCCACCAAGCGCCAGTTCACCAAGCTCGGCGTACCATTCGAGGTCGTGGACCTGACGGAGAACCCCTCCACCTTGGAACAGTTGCAGGCCGCCGGATTCCAGCAGGCGCCGGTCGTCATCACCCCGGACAACTCCTGGACCGGATACCGCCCTGATCTGATCCGCGAAGTGGCCAAGCAGGCCGCGGCCGCCGCTCCGGCCCCGGTCGCCGCGTGAATCTGGGTCACATGAACAGCGCGGCTTCGGCTGTGGCGGCAGGCGAGAGCGCTCGCATGGCATGCGGAAGCGGTGAAGCCGACGCGGCGTATGATGCTGACATGGCTCCATCGCAGGTGGGTGATCATGCGGAGCTCCTCCGGCTCCATCAGCGCGACGTTGCCGCTGCGGACGCCAGTGCCGCCAGCCGGCCTGAGTTCGCGGCGCAATCCGGCAAGGTGATTGGCGCGTTGGTCTACTTTTCCTCGGCGTCCGAGAACACTGCACGGTTCGTGGCCGGATGCCGCTTGCAGGATGAAGGCCTCAACGTCTACCGCATCCCGCTCAAGGCCGCCGACCAACCGCTGAACGTCCGCGAACCGTACGTCATCATGGTGCCCACCTACGGCGGAGGAGTGGTGAAGAAAGCTGTGCCGATTCAGGTCAAGCGATTCCTGAACGACCGGGCCAACCGCGAATGGATCCGCGGAGTCATCGCCTCAGGCAACACCAACTTCGGTGAGGCCTATTGCGCCGCCGGAGACATCATCGCCGCCAAATGCCACGTGCCCTTCCTCTACAAATATGAGTTGATGGGCACCCCTGAAGACACCGCGGCCGTGCGTGATGGCCTCGTGCGGTTCTTCACCCATCAGTGATTCCAGCGATTCCCGGCGAATACGGCTGGTAAGACCATCGGAGGCGGCCACCCGACCGGCCTGCTGCATCATTCGCGCGGCCGGCTACGGCTTCCCCGGAGAAGGCAAGAGAACGAATGGATGCGCCTCCGACGTTGCCGCGTCGTACCCATCCACTGAAGCCAGACGCGCCCAACCCCATCCAAGGACCTCAATACCAAGGACTGCAATACCTATGACCGACTTCACCAACACCGAACTGGCGCTCGACAACACATCGCACGCCGCCGAGCCCACCGATCCCGCGCACGACTACCATGCGCTCAACGCGATGCTCAACCTGTATGACTCGAACGGCAAGATCCAGTTCGACAAGGACAAGGCCGCCGAGCGCGCGTACGTGACCAACCATGTTGCCGCCAACACCGTGACCTTCCCTTCCACCGCCGAGCGCCTGAAGTACCTCATCGACAACCAGTACTACAACCCGGCCGTGTTCGCCCAGTACACCGCCGGATTCCTCGACCGCTTCTACGACCACGTGGAATCCGTCGGCTTCGAGTTCGGCACGTTCCTCGGCGCATTCAAGTTCTACACGTCCTACGCGCTCAAGACCTTCGACGGCAAGCGATACCTCGAGGACTTCCCGCAGCGTTGCGCCGCCGTGGCGTTGGAGCTCGCCGCCGGCGACGAGCAGCAGGCCATCGAATACGCCGACGAAATGCTCGCCGGCCGCTTCCAGCCCGCCACCCCGACTTTCCTCAACCTCGGCAAGGCGCAGCGCGGCGAGCCGGTCAGCTGCTTCCTGGTGCGCATCGAAGACAATATGGAATCCATCTCCCGCGGCATCAACGCGGCCCTGCAGCTGTCCAAGCGCGGCGGCGGCGTGGCCCTGCTGCTGAGCAACCTGCGTGAGCTGGGCGCTCCGATCAAGCACATCGAGAACCAGTCCAGCGGCGTGATCCCGGTCATGAAACTGCTGGAGGACTCGTTCTCCTACGCCAACCAGCTGGGTGCCCGGCAGGGCGCCGGCGCGGTGTACCTGAGCGCCCACCACCCGGACATCCTGCGCTTCCTCGACACCAAGCGCGAAAACGCGGACGAGAAGATTCGCATCAAGTCGCTGGCGCTCGGCGTGGTGATTCCGGACATCACCTTCGAACTGGCCAAGCAGAAGGCGCAGATGGCGCTGTTCAGCCCCTATGACGTCGAGCGCGTCTACGGCAAGCCGTTCGCCGACATCGCCATCAGCGAGCATTACGACGAGATGGTGGCCGACGACCGCATCCGCAAGACCTACATCGACGCACGCAAGTTCTTCACCACCATCGCCGAGCTGCAGTTCGAATCCGGTTACCCGTATATCGTGTTCGAGGATACGGTCAACCGCGCCAACCCGATCGAGGGCCGTGTGACCATGTCGAACCTGTGCTCCGAGATCCTGCAGGTGCAGGAGCCCAGCGAATACAACGAGGACCTCACTTACAAGCACGTCGGCCGCGACATCTCCTGCAACCTCGGCTCCCTCAACATCGCCAAGGCGATGGACGGCGGGCTGGCCCATACCGTGGAGACCGCGATCCGCGCGCTCACCTCGGTGGCCGAGCACACGTCGATCAACGCCGTGCCGTCGATCCGCCGCGCGAACGAGGAAGGGCATGCAATCGGCCTCGGCCAGATGAACCTGCATGGGTTCCTGGCCCGCGAAGGCATCATGTACGGCAGTGAAGAGGGCCTCGACTTCACGGACATGTACTTCATGACTGTGGCCTACCACGCCTACCGAGCCTCCCACGCGCTCGCCGTGGAGCATGGCCGCGCGTTCCAGAGCTTCCCGACATCCGATTACGCCAAGCCGGCCGGCCAGGGCAACTATTTCGACAAGTACACCGACGGCCGCCGCTCCCTGGAGCCGCGCACCGCCCGCGTACGCGAGCTGTTCGCCCAGTTCGGCATCGCCATCCCCACAGTGGCCGACTGGCAGGCGCTGCAGGCCGCGATCATCAAGGACGGCATCTACAACCAGAACCTGCAGGCCGTGCCGCCCACCGGCTCGATCTCCTACATCAACCATTCCACGAGCTCGATCCATCCGATCGCCTCCAAGATCGAGATCCGCAAGGAAGGCAAGATCGGCCGCGTGTACTACCCGGCAGCCTACATGACCAACGACAACCTCAAGTACTACAAGGATGCCTACGAGATCGGCTGGAAGGCCATCGTCGACACCTACGCCGAGGCCACCCAGCACGTGGATCAGGGCCTGTCGCTCACCCTGTTCTTCCCCGACACCGCCACCACCCGCGACCTCAACAAGGCCCAGATCTATGCGTGGCGCAAGGGCATCAAAACCCTTTACTACATCCGCATCCGCCAGCAGGCGCTCGAAGGCACCGAAGTGGCCGGCTGCGTCTCCTGCATGCTGTGAGAGATGATGGGGAATGGCATGCGTCGGTTCGACACACATGCAAGGCTGCTCGGCCAAGCCTGCGCTCGGGCATTACATGCCATTCCCCATCGCCGCGTTCGCTGATTCACAAATCGTTATATTGCAATTAAATACGTAGTGGTTGGTTGATTGGCGTGTTGTCCGACCGTAAAGACTTGGCCTGAGCGGCCCGGAGCGTGTCGGACAACACGTCAATCAACCAACCGCGTCAACCCGATAAGGAAACAAAATGGCGCCAATCTCCATTCCACGCAAGCCCCTGAAGCTCATCGACCGCGTCTCCGCGATCAACTGGAACCGTCTGGAGGACGAGAAGGACCTCGAGGTCTGGGACCGTCTGACCGGCAACTTCTGGCTGCCCGAAAAGGTCCCCGTCTCCAACGACATCCCCTCCTGGCAGCAGATGAGCGAGGAAGAGCACACGCTCACGATGCGCGTGTTCACCGGCCTGACCCTGCTCGACACCATCCAGGGCACGGTCGGCGCGGTCTCCCTGATCCCGGACGCGCTCACCCCGCATGAGGAGGCCGTGTACACGAACATCGCGTTCATGGAATCCGTGCACGCGAAGTCGTACTCTTCCATCTTCTCCACCCTGTGCTCCACCGAGCAGATCGACGCCGCATTCGACTGGAGCGAGGAGAACGAGTTTCTGCAGAAGAAGGCCGAGATCGTGCTCGACTACTACGAGGGCGACAACCCGTACAAGCGCAAGGTGGCCTCCACCCTGCTCGAATCCTTCCTCTTCTACTCCGGCTTCTACCTGCCGATGTACTTCTCCGCGCACGCCAAGCTCACCAACACCGCCGACGTGATCCGCCTCATCATCCGCGACGAGGCCGTGCACGGCTACTACATCGGCTACAAGTACCAGAAGGGCATCGCCCAGCTTTCCGACGCCGAACGCGCGGACATGCAGGATTACACGTACGACCTGCTCAACGAGCTGTACGACAACGAGGTGGGATACACCGAGTCGCTCTACAGCGGCGTCGGCCTCGTTGAGGACGTGGAGAAGTTCCTGCACTACAACGCGAACAAGGCGCTGATGAACCTCGGCTATCCGGCGCTCTTCCCGGCCGAGATTTGCGACGTGAACCCCGCGATTCTCGCCGCCCTGAGCCCCAACGCCGACGAGAACCACGACTTCTTCTCCGGCTCCGGCTCCTCTTACGTGATGGGCAAGGCCGAGGAGACCGACGACGACGATTGGGACTTCTGATTCGATAATCGTCAGCAGTGTGCCGGAACACGGTCTGTCGGGGTTGCATGGTTTGCCGGGGTTGCTTGGATTGCCAGTCGTGGAATACGGAAGAGGCTGTATGCTCGCGCCTCAACAGGGCATGCGCGAACATACAGCCTCTGCACGGGTTATTATC
>NZ_JFAG01000036.1:0-10445 GCF_006408915.1 Bifidobacterium sp. UTCIF-1 | reverse complement strand
CGCCCCGATTCAACCAACCAAGGACCCACCAGGAAAAACCCCGACAGGCTCGGAACGGACTGGCAATCAAAAAACGACTCTAAAAAGTAGTACAAACACGCTCTTGAGTTCTCAAACCACCACCACACTCTCACCTCGCAGCTCTTCAGGAGAAGAACCACTCGCTGAGCGGCAGCAAGAGATAAACTTACACGAGCATGTCGATTTGCGCAAATCAGGGCGCACAAGAACCCTAGGAACCGTTGCAATGACGCGGTTCCTTCGGCGTGTCGCAAACAGCCTCACATCGCTGTTCTGTTATCAGAATATCCCGTATCGGATCACGATTCAGTTACACATTCATCTATTCACCGGAGTGTCGCGGAAATTCACCCCTGATTCAACTTTCCAATCCGCATCATCGACTGATCTATATCTTTGCTGTCTCGGCCAGCGTCATTACGCACAGCAGATACCTATAGAAATGCTAATAGTTCATCTCGCTAATAATTGAGGACTTCGGTTTTGCATCTCTCCCCCAGTCAGCTACGCTGACAGCCCGTCCTGCAAGTATGGACGCGCTCCGCGCGGCATCCTGCTGGCTCGCCTGCTGGCTCGCCTGTCGGCTCGCACGTTGCCTACAAACAGCTCCGCTGTTTGCTTCACGGCAACGTCCCGTCAGAGGGGGCCAGCAATCAGGGACGCGCTTCGCGCGCTGCCTACAAACAGCTCCGCTGTCTGCCTCAAGCACATCCCATCAGAGCCACCGCTGTCTGCTCAGGGGCAACGGTCAGTCAAAGGGACAATACCACTCAAACACATGCAAGACAGACCACCGGCCAGCGGTATCAGCTGTATTCAGCTACATCTGCCAGTCACAGCCATGCAATAGAAAAGGGGACTTCCCATAGTGGGAAGTCCCCTTTCAGCAGCTATTGAAGCTCGCTAGCCTCAGGCCAGGGTGTTCGGATCGACCGGAACGCCCGGGTTCATCGTGGAGGTGATGGTCGCCTTGGTCATGTAGCGGCCCTTCACAGTGGCAGGCTTGAGACGCTTGACCTCGTCGGCCACGGCCTTGAAGTTCTCGTCCAGAGCGGACTCTTCGAAGCTCATCTTACCGATGAGGAAGGAGAGGTTACCGTTCTTGTCAACGCGGAACTCGATCTTGCCGCCCTTGATGTCCTTGACAGCCTTGGTGACATCCATGGTCACAGTGCCGGTCTTCGGGTTCGGCATCAGGCCACGCGGGCCGAGCACACGACCCAGACGGCCGACCTTGCCCATCATGTCCGGAGTGGCAACCACGGCGTCGAAGTCGAGGAAGCCGCCCTGAACCTTGGCGATCAGGTCGTCATCACCGACGATGTCGGCGCCAGCCTCGGTGGCCTCGGTGGCCTTCGGGCCACGAGCGAACACGAGGACCTTGGCGGTCTTACCAGTGCCGTGAGGCAGGTTGACGGTGCCACGCACGAGCTGGTCGGCCTTGCGCGGGTCAACGTTCAGACGGAACACAGCCTCGACGGTCTGGTCGAAGTTGTAGGAGGGCATGCTCTTGAGCAGAGCGATGGCCTCATTGGCGGTGTAGAGGTTGTTGCGATCGACGCGCTCAGCGGCTTCGCGGTACTTCTTGGAACGCTTTACCATCTGGCCTTCTCCTTATCAGTCCGTAACCGTGATGCCCATCGAGCGAGCGGTGCCCTCGATGATCTTCATGCCGGCCTCGATGTCGCGAGCAGACAGATCTTCCATCTTGATCTCGGCGATTTCGCGGACCTGCGCCTTGGTGACAGAGCCGACCTTGTGGGTCAGCGGGTTCTCGGTGCCCTTTTCGATGCCAGCGGCCTTGAGCAGCAGAGCTGCAGCCGGCGGGGTCTTGAGAACGAAGGTGAAGGAACGATCCTCGTAAACGGTGATCTCGACAGGGATGACCTGGCCCATCTTGTCCTGCGTCTGGGCATTGTATGCCTTGCAGAAGTCCATGATGTTCACGCCGTGGGAACCCAGAGCCGGGCCCAGCGGCGGGGCCGGGTTGGCCTTGCCAGCCTGAATCTGGAGCTTGATCAGCGCCGAGACTTTCTTCTTGGGAGCCATAATATGGTTCTTCTTTCTATAACGCGGTTCAAACGGTGGCCGCATACGGTCCCCTGCAACTCATCGCACACAGTCTTGACTCATTTTTTATCCGTGTGTGATTGAGACTGCCGGCGCCGAACCGGTCTCCTCCCGCAACTTATATTGCTGTGCTGTGCTAGCGGGTCTTCCCTCCAGACACAACTTTCTTATTATGCGAGTCCGATTGGACAACACGCCGTTCGAAAAACGGCACAGCACACAAAAAAGAGCCCGACCGTAGTCGGGCTCTTGACAAAGCGTCAGTCGAGCTTCTTGACCTGATGGAAGCCCAGCTCCACCGGCGTATCACGGCCGAAGATGGACACCAGAACCGTAAGCTTCTGAGTGGTGGGCTCGACGTCAGAAACAACAGCTTCCATCGTGGAGAACGGCCCATCGGTGACAGTGACCTGATCGCCGACAGCGTAGGAGACCTCGACCTTGCGCTTCTTGGCTGCAGCAGGCTTGTCGCCAGCAGCCTTGAGCGCCTCGGAGGCAATCATCGGGGCCATCATCTGGACGACTTCCTTGCGGGACAACGGCGCCGGGTCCTTGGTCGGACCAACGAAACCGGTGACGCCCTCAGTCTCACGAACGATACGACGAGCGTTTTCATCAGGCCACATGCGAATCAGCACATAGCCGGGAACGCGCACGCGGGTGATGACCTTCTTGCCCTTCTCGGTGTGCTTCTCGACTTCTTCCATCGGGACTTCGACCTGGAAAATCTGATCTTCCATACCGAAGGAAGCCACACGGGATTCGATGTTGGTCTTCACGCGCTTCTCATAGCCGGAGTAGGTGTGCAGCACATACCACTTGCCGTCAAGGGAACGCAGGGACTTGGAGAACTCATCGACCGCACGCTGGCCGGCATCGGTGCCTTCGGCCTCTTCAGATTCGTTGACCTCGGTCTCTTCGTCATCATCCAGCGAAACGGAACCAGAAGTCTCGGAAGAAGCCACCGGTGCTGCATCAGTAACCGCAGCATCGTCCGCAGCGGTTTCCGCGGTCTCGGCAGGAGCCTCAGCAACAGCAGCATCGGCAGGAGCCTCAGTCACTGCAGATGCTTCATCAGCTACTGAAGACTCAGCGTCAGACTCGTTGTTCGCGAGCACTGCGTCGAGGTTATCGAGATTCAGTTCATCACTCATGCGCGTGTTTCACCTTAAGTTGTTGGGGATCAGCCGAACAGCCACAGCACGAGCTTGCCCAGACCGAAGTCCATGCCCGTGACCAGGGCCATCAGCAGCAGCACGAAGATGAACACGGCCAGAGACCAGAAGAACAGTTCCTTGGCAGTAGGGGTAACGACCTTGCGAAGCTCGTCGACGATCTGCTTGATGAACAGACCGATACGCATGAAGACATTCGGCTTGACTGCCTTTTCACTGTTGCTCGTCTTAGCCATTTTGTACCTCGCGTCAGCTGCTAGTTTTTTTGAGAAACTTGGCAGGGAAGGCGGGACTCGAACCCACAACCTACGGTTTTGGAGACCGTTGCGCTACCAATTGCGCCACTTCCCTAGGTGTATCCACCTCAGCGTTGCGTTACGAGGAACGCTTCGCCACGGCGAAAACCGCCAAGACGACATATTAACGACTGGGGTGGATTAAGGCAAATCGCGTGTCGCGTCCGATCAGCGATACTCGACGAACGCCTTCATGCGCTTCATGCCTTCGGCCAAATCGGCGTCTGCCAAGGCGTAGGAGAAGCGGAGGTAGCCGGGAGCGCCGAACGCCTCGCCAGGCACAGCGGCCACATGGGCCTCATCCAACAGAGCCGAGGCAAAGTCGGCAGACGTCTTGGCCACGGTACCCTGCGGACCAAGCGGCTTGCCTAGCAGCGCGGTGATATCGGCGAACGCATAGAACGCGCCGGTCGGCGTCGGACAATACACGCCTTCGATATCGTTCAGTGCAGCCACAATCGCCTTGCGCCGCGCATCAAAGGCCTTGCGCATCTCATGCACTTCATCCAAGGGACCGGCCACAGCAGCCAGCGCGGCGCGCTGGGAGACATTGGCCACATTGGAGGTCATGTGCCCCTGCAGTTTGGTGGCGGCCTTCGCGATCTCCACCGGAGCGACCATCCAGCCGACGCGCCAGCCGGGCATGGCGTAGGTCTTGGCCACACCGTTGAGCACCAGCAGCTGATTGCGGCATTCGGGCACCACAGCACCGACATAGGTGGTATGCGCATCGTCATAGTTCAGGTGCTCATAGATCTCGTCGGAGATGATCCAGATGTGATGCTCGACCGCCCAACGGCCGATGGCCTTCACAGTCCCTGGCTTCCACACGGCACCGGTGGGGTTGTTCGGCGAATTCACGATGATGGCCTTGGTGCGCTCGGTGCGCGCGGCCTCCAGCGCATCCAGAGACGGCTCGAAGTTCACATCAGCGCCGGCGAACACTTCAACCGGCACGCCGCCGGCAAGTTTGACGGCTTCCGGATAGCTGGTCCAATACGGGGTAGGGATGATGACCTCATCCCCCGGATTCAGCAGAATCTGGAAGGATTCGTACACGGCCTGCTTGCCGCCGTTGGTGACCACCACCTGATCAGCGCCGACCTCGTAACCGGAATCACGCAGCACCTTGGCCGCGATGGCCTCGCGCAGCTCCGGCAGGCCGGGGGTCGGAGTGTACTTGTAGTTCTTCGGGTCGAGGCAAGCGTCCGCAGCGGCTTTCACCACGTTGGCGGGAGTCGGGAAATTCGGCTCGCCGGCGCCAAAACCAATGACGTCAAGGCCTGCCGCCTTCATCGCCTTCGCCTTGGAATCAACGGCAAGGGTGGCGCTCGGCGCCACGGAGTGTATACGGTCGGAAAGAGTTTGCCAATCAGCCATAGTCATGGTTCTCACGATAGACCGAACGTGCGATGTTGGAAAGGTCATGGCATCAGTTTTTGCTCTATCAAACCAACATTCCCATATGCCCGCGTACTATCCCTCAGTCGACTTCGTCGACAGCTTCGTTGACAAGGGGAACCGAAGACGTCCGGCTGGAATGACCCGATGTCCTGTCAACAGCTCCGTTGACAAGGGGAGCCGAAAGACAATGTCGAAGTTGGATTAGCAGAACCATCATTTGGGGGATGACTGGTGGTGCAATAGAGAGGAACAGTGGCGCAAGGGGTCGGGAGCAGCTATGAGCAAACATGATGGGGCACACGACGGTTCGCATATTGCCGACGAGCCGGTTACATCGCCTCGCGCACACCAAACAGGCCAGCATGGCAAACACGGGGAGCATCGTCGGTATGGACAGCATGCCAGCCGCCATTCCATAGCGATGCTCGCGGCACGTCGTGTCCGGCGTCGCATGGTCATCGCTATCGCCGCAATCACGGCGCTGATCGTGGTGGGTGTTGTGGCATTCGGAATGGCGCGGGTCAACGGTACGCGACTGATTGAGCCAGGCAGGGCCTTCAACGGCTTCGACCAACCGGCGGCCACCGTGCCTTCGCATACCACCCTCGACCGTCAGGCTGCGCCCGGCATCGACCCGGGAGACATCGTCATCGGCGTCAATGGCAGCAGCACCACCTATGTGCTCAAGGGCGAGTCATACGTGGAGGGAGGCGCACACGCCATAGAGCCGAAGGATGGTGTGCTGACCGAGCGCATCACCATCAGCGGCACCGTGGATACCAATACACCCGGCGACTATACCGTGCAGTATGTAGTGCATGATTCCACCGGCCACACGGCAGTCGCGACCCGCACTGTCACCGTGGTGGACACGATGGACAAGCAGACCGATGGTGTTCCGGTGCTCATGTACCACTATGTGTACGACCCTGCGACCACCCCGGCAAGCGAGGTCGACGCGAACTGGATTTCGACCACGTCGCTTGAGCAGCAATTGCAGTATCTGACACAGAATGCCTTCTACTACCCGTCCTGGGCCGAGGTGCGCGCGTTCATCGACGGCACGCACAGCCTGCCCAAGCACAGCATCGTGCTGTCGTTCGACGACGGCGAGCCGCATTTCTTCCAGCACGGGCCGGCGTTGATGGCCAAATACCGGGTTCCGGCCACCTCGTTCATCATCGCGTCAGACGGCAACGTACCGCAGCGGATGGCGCAATACGCCACCCCGTATCTTGAGTACGAGTCGCATTCCTACGACATGCATCGCGCCGGAGGCACCGTGGGCCACGGCGGACGCATCAGCGCGATGAGTCATCAGGAAATCGTGGACGATATCAAGCAATCAGCGCAGATCACCGGATCGCTGCAGGCGTTCGCCTACCCATTCGGCGACACCACGCCGGACGCGCAGGCTGCAGTCAAGGATGCCGGCGTGCCGCTGGCGTTCACCACGGAATACGGTTGGGCGAAGATCGGCGGCGACCCCGCCGCGCTGCCCCGCGTGCGCATCCAAGGCACAGAATCATTGGACGCGTTCATCGGTGCGATTCAGTGACGCGGTACCGGACCGCACCGGCACCACCGCCTACACCAGCACCAGATTGTCGCGATGCACCAGCGGATGCGCGTATTCGGGGCCGAGGAAGCGCTTGAGCTGGGCGGTGTTGCGGCCCAGCATCTGCGGAATCTCCTCGGAGTCGAACCCGGCGAGACCGCGCGCCAGATGTTCGCCGGCCTCGTTGTCGATCCACACCGGATCGCCGGCGGAGAACGCACCCTTGGCTTCCAATGCGCCGGCCGCAAGCAGCGAGGCTCGGCCGCCGCGAATCGCCTTGGCGGCACCGGCATCGACCACGATTGTGCCGCGCGGGTCGGCGGCGAAACCGATCCACAGACGGCGTGACGAACCACGGGCCTTGACCGGCGCGAACACCGTGCCGACCGGGTCGCCCATCATCGCCGGGCCGGCGTTCGCAGCGCAGGTCAGCACCGTCGGGATACCGGATACCGCGGCCACACGGGCTGCTTCCAGTTTGGTGACCATGCCGCCGGTACCGACTTTGGACCCCGAACCGGAGACCGTGATATCGCCCAAGGCATCGATCACATTGGGCACATATTCCACGCGATGCGAGCCGGGCTGGGAAGGCGGTGCGGTGTAGAGCGCGTCCACATCGGTGAGCAATACCAGCGCCTCGGCACGTACCAGATTGGCGATCAGCGCGGAAAGCCGGTCATTGTCGCCGAATCGGATCTCATTGGATGCCAGCGAATCGTTCTCGTTGATAATCGGCACCACGCCGAGGTCCAGCAGTCGGCTGAGCGTGCGCTGCACATTGCGGTATTGCGTGGCGCGAATCGTATCCTCGGCGGTGATCAGAATCTGCCCCACGCGGATGCCGAACCGACCGAACGCGGTCTCATAGCGCGCCATCAGCAGTCCCTGGCCGACCGCGGCCGTGGCCTGCTGGGTGGCCACGTCGGCAGGCCGTTCCTCGAAGCCGAGCGGGCCGAAACCGGCGGCGATGGCACCGGAGGACACCAGTACCACGCGACCGCCCATCAATCGCACCTGAGCCAAGGCCGCGGCCAAAGCGTCGAGTTTGGCGGGGTCAAGGTGGCCGCTCGGTGTGGTGAGCGAGCTGGAGCCCACTTTGACCACGATGGTGCCGGCTTCGGCGATGCTGCGACGAACTTCAGTCTGGCTCGGCGTGCTCATGACTACTCTTCGTCCACGTCTTCGCCGCGGCCGAACAGGCTGGTCTCGTCGTGGCGATCGTCATCGATGGACGGGTCGGCCCAGTGGCCGGCCTCGCGTTCGGCGCGCATCGCCTCGCGGACGGCAGCGCGGGCATCCATCATCTCGTGGTACTGGGCGCGACGCTCGGCGTTGGAGCGGCGACGGCCGCCCGGATTGAGCTCCTGCAGTCGCAGATCCTTGCCTCGTGCACCCAAGTTGGAGCCATCGAGGTTCTCGGCACCGGCGGAAATGGTCGGATCCCAGTCGAATTCGACCATGTTCGCACCACGTCCGATACGAATCTCGTCGCCCGGATGAGCGCCCTTGCGTCGCAGTTCGTCCTCCACACCGAGCTTGGCCAGACGGTCGGCCAGATAGCCGACGGCCTCGTCGTTGTCGAAGTTGGTCTGCATCACCCAGCGTTCGGGCTTGGTGCCGCGCACCTCGTAGAAGAACTCGCCGTCGCCCAACTCGCGGCGCTCGACGGTGAAATCGGCTGGAGTGCCGTTCTTGCCGGCACGACGCTGGTTTCGGCCGTTGGCCAGCGGGTTGATGACCACGCGGGCCTCTTCTTCGGCCTGTTCGCGGTTGGCGACCTCCTCGCGCATCTCCTTGACCAGTCCGGACAGCGCGAAGTTCAGCTCCTTCAGTCCCTCGTGCGAGGCTGTGGAGATTTCGAACACCTTCAGGCCGAGCTTTTCGAACTCCGGCTTGACGAAATCGGCAAGCTCGCGGGCCTCCGGCACATCGATCTTGTTGAGGATGATGATGCGTGGGCGTTCTGGAATCGGAATCGCACCCAGCGGCAGCTCAAGCTTGGCGGCGTACTTGGCCAGCTCGTTCTCGAGCGCGTGGTAGTCGCTCATCGGGTCACGGTCGGGCTCGAGGGTGGCGCAATCAATCACATGCGCGATGATTTCCGTGCGCTCGATATGACGCAGGAATTCGAGACCCAGGCCCTTGCCTTCGGAGGCGCCGGGAATCAGACCCGGCACGTCGGCGATGGTGTATCGCGAATCGCCCGCGATGACCACGCCGAGATTCGGCACCAGCGTGGTGAACGGGTAGTCGGCGATCTTCGGCTTGGCTGAGCTCATCGCGGCAATCAGGCTGGACTTGCCCGCCGAGGGGAAGCCGACCAGCGCCACATCGGCGATGGATTTGAGCTCGAGGATGATGTCGCGCTCTTCGCCGGGCTCGCCGAGCAGAGCGAAACCGGGGGCGCGGCGGGTCTTGTTCGCCAGTGCGATATTGCCCAGACCGCCGGCACCGCCCTTGGCCGCGACGAAGCGGTCACCCTCATGACGCAGATCGGCGAGCTGATCGCCCGGATGCTTCGACTTGCCCTGTTCGCCACGGGCTTCGAAGATCACCGTGCCGCAGGGAACCGGCAGAATCAGGTCGTCGCCCTTGGAGCCGTCCTTATTGTCGCCCAGGCCCATCGTGCCGCTGCCTGCGGTGCGGTGAGGCACAAAACGGTAGTCCAACAGGCTGGTGGCATTGCGCGTAG
Organism: Bifidobacterium sp. UTCIF-1; assembly: GCF_006408915.1. NCBI lineage: Bacteria > Bacillati > Actinomycetota > Actinomycetes > Bifidobacteriales > Bifidobacteriaceae > Bifidobacterium > Bifidobacterium sp. UTCIF-1. The sequence continues at coordinate 1,226 of NZ_JFAG01000036.1, read as the reverse complement.
CCTCGAAAATCACGGAACCACCGTCGCCGCCATTGCCGCCATTCGGGCCGGCCAACGGCTTGAATTTCTCACGGCGGATGCCTGCCGAACCGTTGCCGCCGTCGCCGCCCTTGACATGGACGGTCACTCTATCCACAAAATCACTCATAATATTCCACTCTACCGATTGGGGTTGATGGACTGTTTTCTGTGCACCATAGGAAGGGGCGTGGCGGAACTGGGGCCAGCGCAAGTCTTATCCCGTTGTGATAACATTGGGAAAAGAATCAAGGAGGAATCATGACAGCAACAGCCGAAACCAGAATCAATTTCCGTACAGACCCAGAAACCAAGGAAGCAGCGACCCGCGTCTTCGACACTCTTGGCATCGACATGTCCACCGCGTTGAACATGTTCCTCAAGCAGACGGTAAGGAACCAGGCGCTGCCCTTCACTCCCAGCGTTGACACCACGGCGAACATGGAAGCTCGTCGTCAGGCATTCGCACGCGAAGGACGTCGCTTCGACACCGTCGACGAGCTGAGGAGCTTCTATGGCGATTGAGGAAATCATCGCGACAACCATCTTCGACAAGGACATCAAGGCACTTCGCAAGAAGCACACTCCACTGGCTCCACTATGGGATGCAGTGGACGCCATAGTCGCAGACGACAAGAATCTGCTCTCCAGCAAATACAAGGACCATGCGTTGACCGGCCAGTGGACAGGATTCCGCGAACTGCACATCAAAGGCGACTGGCTGCTTGTTTACCGAATCGACGGCAACGGATTGACCTTGGTGCTGACTCGTACCAGCACCCATGACGTGCTGTATTCTGCACGCACGACAGGCAAGGACATCGACGCCTACCGCCGCGACGAAGGTCACACCATCAGCAAGCACTGAGCCCCAGAACGTCGACTGGATCCCGTCATCGCGTTGGCGGTTTCATCCAACAGTGCGGATCATACTGACATCGGAATCCAGACCAAAGCGGCTCATGGAGTCCGCAGACGCGCATAGCGGAGCAAGCATGAGCTGAATCACTGCACAATTCGCCCTATTTCGGTATGAGAAAGCCGCACTGCGCGTTTGGGTTGTGCAGTGCGGCTTGTGAGGAGCATGGAGGGCGTGGATTCCATGCGGATGGGATCCACGGCGGTTCCGCCCTATGCCCGATAACGCCCGGCCTCAGCCACGGCGGTTCCGCCCTATGCCCGATAACGCCCGGCCTCAGCCACGGCGA
>NZ_JFAG01000035.1:0-10796 GCF_006408915.1 Bifidobacterium sp. UTCIF-1 | reverse complement strand
CACCGACGAACCGGGTGCCGCCGATCATCTGCTTCTTGAAGAACGAGATGTAAACCGCGTACACGATCGGGATGATGAACACGAACACGAACACCACCGCAAAAGGCCACATGAACTTCCAACCACGCCAATCCGCCTTATGCTTATTCACGCGCGCCCCGTCCGTTTTCACGGAAGTGGCAGCAACATCAGCTGAGGCCATTCCAACCCCTCTCCTTCGAAGGCTGTAGACAAGTGTTCCGTCATGGCTACATCACTAAAGCCATTACGGCGGTACACCCATCCCTAACAAAAATGTTTGCGTTATCATAATAACACCATTTATCATCTTGTCCAATCACCGAACAGCCGTGTTGAATACTGTGTTTTCCTCAATGCTGGTACAATGGTCACGAAAACAATGATGTTATCGTTGCCGTTTTCGATGATGTATGACATCATACGATGTGGCGCAGCAAGCCATAGCAGCAGTCGTAGGTTCCATACCGGGGGTCATAATGGCGAAGTCTTCACAAGTCTCCATGCAGGATGTGGCGAAAACCGCAGGCGTGTCCCCCCAAACCGTATCCCGCGTGGCCAATGGCAGCGACGCGGTCAAACCGGAGACCCGTCAACGGGTCGAAGCCGTCATGCAACGCCTCGGATACCGTCCGAACTACGCCGCCCGCGCGCTCAAACGCGGCAAGTTCCAGGACATCGGCGTCGTCATGTTCAACACATCATCCTTCGGTAACTCCCGTATCTTGGATTCCATCATTTCGAGCGCCGCGGATGACGACTACTCCATCACCATCCAGACCATGCGCCACGGCTCGGAGCGCACGCTGGCCGCCGCAATCGAGCGCATGCAGCAGCAACCCGTGGATGGCGTCATCGTGGTGCTCGAGGAGCGCATCTCCGACTTCGCGGGATACAAGCCACCAAAAGAGCTCCCTGTAGTACTTATCTCCGAAGGCGCCGCAGACCACTGTCCCACGGTGGACACCGACCAATACGGCTGTTCCACCGCCATCGTGGATTATCTGATGAGCAAAGGCCACAAAACGGTGTACCACATCGCCGGCCCTGCCACATCCCGAGCCGCGGAAAGCCGCGCCCGAGGATGGCGCGAGGCGCTCGAGCAGATCGGAGCCCCGGTGCCCAGCATGTACATCGGAGACTGGTGCGCGGATTCCGGCTATCAGGCAGGCGTCGCCTTGGCTCATGACCCCGACTGCACGGCTATTTACGCTGCCAACGACCAGATGGCCTATGGCGCGATTCTCGGATTGCAATCCGCCGGCAAGCGCGTGCCTGACGATGTCAGCGTCGTCGGCGTCGACGATTCGTTGGCGGACATGGTGCCACGGCTGAATCTCACCACCATGCGACTGCGGTTCAAGGATGTCGGAGCCACTGCCTTCTCCATGGTCCGCCGTCAATGCGAGGGAGAGAAAGTGCCAACCGGCATCAAAACCGTCATTCCCCCTGAACTCGTCGAACGCGGCTCTGTACGCGATTTGAGCGAGTGACTGCCTCCTGCTGAGCCGCTCTGGAACTCCGATTTCGCCGAGCGCGGGTCGAAACATAGGTTTTCGCAGTCTATGGTTTATGTTTCGACCCATTTCGAGGGTGCGGAATGGGACGAAACATAAACCGATACCATCAATAACTTATGTTTCGACCCGTATGCTGCCGGGAGAAGTCATCCGAACGACTGGCGCCGACACCCACGCCCACGCCGCGCCGACGAACAAGCCCTTCCATATGATTTCTCCCCGACCTCAGCCATCACCCTCAGCTCGCGCCATCAGCCACGCTATTCTCGCTCATACAGCCAATTGGCACCCGTCAAAGGAACCTGCGCCCGCATCAGTTTCACCCAAATTGCGTTGCTGTCTACCACATCGTCATAGGTGGCATGAACTACCGTCGTCACCCCAGCGCGCAGCAGCATATCATCCCGTGACTTCTCCGCGGCCACCACCTGGTGTATGTCACGTCGTTTCGTCATCGCTGGATCGACATATTTCCGGGCCCCATCATATTCAAGGACAATGATGCGGCCATCCGGCGTATGCCATACGAAGTCGACCCGTCGTGAATGCCACGCGTTCTCCGGATCGATAAATTCATGCTGCAATTGCGGAACGGCGAAACCGCGTTCGATCATCGTGGCGCGGCACAACGATTCCCCACCGTTTTCACTACGCGCATCTGTGTAATGGAGCAGACGAAACACCGGACCGCAATCGCTATGAAGATGATCGCATTCCTCTATAACACTCTCAGCATCAACGAGTTTGCGTCGGAACGCCGAATCAAACATGCCCAGCACCACACGAAACGGATATCGCAACGCGCAATCCACAAGAGCCCTTCCCACGGTTGTAGTCAGCACGGACACCGTCCTGTTCCCAAGAGCGAAGCGAGTGGTAAGCGCCGCATCCGAGGAGACAAAAATCGGCTTCGTCTGCGACCGCATATGCCCCTGTCTGCTTGAGTTGTATGCGACGTAAATGCTCTCATCGGTCAACAAAGACCATGGATAATCCAAATCCATCGCCGCAGCTGCGCTGAGCCCTGCATACACCCAGCTTGGATGGCAACGGGACAATGCCTCCAGCACATGCAGAATACGTTGCTTGGGATTCAGGCCGCTCCAATAGGACGACTCCGCATATATGCCACGATATGGGCTGACCACCTCACCTTTGTGCATTCGACGGACCATTCGTTTACGCGTAGCCGCATTCACGCCCGCAATGCATAATTGGATCTCGGATTGATCAGCAACACTGTCACTCGACGACTTGTTCATTATTACGACCTTCCTGAATCGGCACACGCCGATTATGGTCGACGCATCCTTGCGTCTACACCGGTATCGTACGCCGGAAAGTCGTCAGGCGTTTCACTCTAGCCGCAATGCATACAGCTTCACACGGGGCAGTTGGAAGAAACGGGTCGAAACATAAGTTTTCGCAGTCTATGGTTTATGTTTCGACCCGTTTCGAGGGTGCGGAATGGGTCGAAACATAAACCGATGCCATCAATAACTTATGTTTCGACCCGTTTTGGGAGGGATTCTGGGCTGGGCTGCCCAGCAATGCTGTACAGCCCAGCTGCGCGGTATTGCGCGGTACTGCACAGCATTGCACGGTACTAAACGGCACTGCACAGGCATTATGATTATGCAGCGACGTTCAGGGGGATACGGTGCCGCCCTGCAGGCTTATGGATGGCGACGGCATGACGCGGCTTGCAGCGGAACGCGGGAGACGAACTCACGCGGCTCATCGGTGATGGGGTCGATGAAGGCCAGCCGACGGGCGACGAGCTGCAAAGGACGGCTGAAATCGTCGTACGCACGGGTCTCTATGCGCGGGTAGAAATCATCTCCGACTATGGGCAGACCGAGCGAGTTCATATGCACCCTGAGCTGGTGGGTCTTGCCGGTACGCGGGTGCAAGGTGTAGCGACAGGTCATCGAACCTGCCGCATCGGCATGAATGCCGTCCTCGAGGCCGGCGATACGGGAGGCGTCCACGAGGCGGGAGATACCGGCGATACGGGAGATACCCGCAAGACCGGCGATGTCTGCGTCCCCCGCATCGCCGGGAAGACCGGAATGGTCTTGCCGCACAGGCGTGGTCTCAAAGCGGCACGCAGAAGCACGCACGCCATACAGGGCATGCGATGGGAGACGTACAGGTGCCACCGGCATGAGCCGTTCGCCACGTTCGATAAGGGTTTCGGCGTTGACCGTGCCGGGCTCCTCGAAGGCGGCCATGGTGCCACGCAGTTTGGTGATATGGGAACGCCGCACCAGCGGGAACGGACGCGGCGGGGCAATCGGTTCGATGGTGCCGTATCGGGGACGCGCGATCGGGCGGCAAGGGGCAAGGCATTCATATACTTTGGCGGCCTGCTTATTCTGGAACAGCATCTGGTAGGCCCCACGTGATGCCTTGTCCCGCACGAAGACCAGCACGCCGGCGGTCATGCGGTCCAAGCGGTGCGCGGGAGTGATGTCTGGCTCCCCCAGCCGCTCGCGCAACCGGATCAACGCCGTCTGCCGATACCACATACCGCGAGGCATGGTGGCCAGAAAATGCGGCTTGTCCACCACGATAATCCGCTCGTCCTCATAGAGCACGTCCAGCTCGAATGGGATATGTGGCTCCTCGGTCACGTATCGATGCGGACGTGGCATGGTTTCCTCCTAACCGACTAGTGGCTCCTTCAGCACGCCGCAGCGGCCGATAGCCTCACTCGACGGTGACGGACTTGGCGAGGTTGCGCGGCTTGTCAACGTCGTAGCCCTTGAGCTGGGCCATATCCATGGCGAACAGCTGCAACGGCACCACATCCACGAGCGGGCTCATCAGCGTCGGGCAGGCAGGACGCCAGAACACCACGTCCGCATACCGCTCCACATCGGGGTCACCCTGTTCGGCCACGGCGATGATATAGGCACCGCGAGCCTTGACCTCCTCGATACCGGAGATCACCTTGGCATGCAGCACGTTGCGTCCACGCTCCGGCGGCACGATGAACACTACCGGCTCACCCTCGTCCACCAGTGCGATCGGCCCGTGCTTGAGCTCGCCGGCGGCGAAGCCCTCGGTGAACGTGTAGGCAATCTCCTTCAGCTTCAACGCGCCCTCAAGCGCCACCGGGTAGCCGACATGACGGCCGAGGAACAGGAAGGAGCTGGCGTTCACCATGCGTTCGGCGGCTGTCTGGATGGCCTTGGGCTGGGTGTCGAGCACCCACTGGATCTTGCGCGGCATGTCCTTGAGGGAATCGAGCACCTGCCGGATCTCGTCGCGGAACATCGCGCCCTTGACCTGCGCCAGATACAGGCCCAGCAGATAGGCGGCGGTGATCTGCGCCACGAACGCCTTGGTGGAGGCTACGGCCACCTCCGGCCCTGCGTGCGTGTACAGCACCGCATCGGATTCACGCGGTATGGAGGCTCCCTGCGTGTTGCAGATGGCGAGCACCTTGGAGCCCTGTTCGCGGGCATGCCGCAGGGCCATCAGCGTGTCCATGGTCTCGCCGGACTGAGAAATGGCGACCACCAAGGTACGCGGGGTCAGAATAGGGTCACGGTAGCGGAACTCATGGGCGAGTTCCACTTCCACCGGGATGCGCACCCAGTGCTCGATGGCGTATTTGGCCACGGTGCCGGCATATGCGGCCGTGCCGCAGGCCACGACGATGATCTTGTCGATGGCCTTGAAATCATGCTCGTCGATGCGCACCTCGTCCAGTGCGATGTCGCCCTTGGCGTCGAACCGGCCCAGCAGCGTGCGCTGCACGGCGGCCGGATCCTCATGAATCTCCTTGTCCATGAAGGAATCCCAGCCGCCCTTTTCAGCGGCCGAGGCGTCCCAGTCCACGGTGTAGGTCTTGGGATTGGCCACCACGTTACCGTCGAAGTCGGTGACGACGACCTTGTCGGCGGACACGCATACGGCCTGATCCTGATCGATTTCCATGGCCTGCTTGGTGTAGGCCACGAACGCGGCCACATCAGAGCCGAGGAAGTTCTCACCCTCGCCGAGCCCCACCACCAACGGGGAGTCATGACGGGCGCCGACCACGATGTCCGGCTGGCGGCAGTCGGTGGCCAGGATGGTGAATGCGCCCTGCAGCATACGGGCCATGCGGCGGACGGCCTCGAACAGATCCGGCTTGCCCTGCTCGGCGATGATCTTGTCCACGATCTTGCCGAGCAGCTTGGCTGCCACTTCAGTGTCCGTGGCGGAGGCGAAACGGTAGCCTTCGGCCTGCAAATCGAGGCGCAGCTGGGAGGCGTTCTCGATGATGCCGTTGTGGATGATGGCCACCTTGCCGTCCATGCTGGTGTGCGGGTGGGCGTTCACATCGCTCGGCTCGCCGTTCGTGGCCCAACGCGTATGGCCGATGCCCACGGTGGCAAGCGGCATGGGCTTGCGCTCGATGTCTGCGACCAGGTTCTTCAGTCGGCCGGCCTTCTTGCGCACGGCCACCGTATCCATACCAGGCGCGCTCAGCGCCACACCGGCCGAATCATAGCCACGGTATTCCAACCGCGCCAGACCCTGAAGACACACCTCAAGCGGCTTGCCGCACGCGGTTTCGACATTTCCTGCATATCCAACAATTCCACACATGGCTCACCAGCCTAGCGGACGCATATGTCCTGAGTCGAACAACCCGGCCTGTTGCAATACTATCGTCACATCTCAAAGCACTCAGGAAAACCGAGCCACCGGCCTCAACCGGCCGCCGGCCCCGCTCACTCCGCACACGTTCCGGGCATGCCTTTGTCACTTATCACAAGTTCCGGGCATACCTCCACTGACTATCACAAGTTCCGGGCATATCCCTACCAATTATTCTGGGCATATCGATACAAAATACGGCGTTCTGGGCATATGCGGTTCACGAACGACGGCGAAACCGCCCTTTCGTGATACGTATATGCCCAGAACGCCTAGAGACGTCATCCCTATGGTGGTGATATGCCCAGAATCCGTCCTTCCCCTTCCCGTTTAAGAGAGGGAAAAAGAACTTATCCTGTGCTGAGGTAATATGAACAGCCTTTCTACAGCACATGCTGCGGAGCCGTAAAACGGACAGTCCAGTGGACTGTACGTAGGCGACGCCGAAGCACGACAGTGCTGAGGTAATATGAACAGCCTTTCTACAGCACATGCTGTAGAAAGTCCTTAAACCTCGGCTCGGTCGGATGTTCGATGATCTCGGGGCCGCCCTTTTCCACGACGACTCCCCCATCCATGAACACCACCTGGTCGGCGACCTCACGGGCGAATCCGATCTCGTGGGTCACGCACACCATCGTCATGCCATCCTTGGCGAGCGAACGCATGACGCTCAGCACTTCGCCCACGAGCTCGGGATCGAGCGCGGAGGTCGGCTCATCGAACAGCATGATCTCGGGCTTCATGGCCAACGCGCGGGCGATGGCCACGCGCTGCTGCTGTCCGCCGGACAGCTGCGCGGGGTAATAGTCGAGACGATCACCGAGGCCGACGCGCTCCAATTCGGCGACGGCAAGATCGTGGGCCTCCTTCTTGGGCATGCGCTTGACGTGGACCGGCGCCTCCATCACGTTCTCCAGCGCGGTCATATGCGGGAACAGGTTGAACCGCTGGAAGACCATGCCGAGACGGGAACGCTGGGCGGCGATCTCCTTGTCGTTCAGGGTCTGCAGCATGTCCTGGCCGTTCTTGTCGACATGCTTGTAGCCGATGAGTTCGCCGTTGACTTCGATGGAGCCCCCGGTCAGCGTCTCCAATTGGTTGACGAGACGCAGGAAGGTGGACTTTCCGGAGCCGGAAGGTCCCAGGATCACGGTCACCGTGCCGGGCATGACGGTCAGGTCGATGCCTTTGAGCACGTGGAGGGAACCGAATGCCTTGTGCACCTGGGTGGCCCTGATGGCGGGGACGACGCCGGCGGCCTGGTTCAGGAGCCCGGTCTGGAACGCAGTTGTTTCAGTCATGATGATTGCCTCTCCCCTTGCTTCACGCGGTCATGCCGGTGAACGCGGCCTCGTTGAGCTTGTTCACGTCATCCTTGGGTTCACCCTCGGTCTTGCCGGGCAGCGGCGGCTGCTTGCCGCGCGTGCCCATGGCGCGGGCGTCGAAGCCCTTGCCGAAGTGCTTCTCCAGACGGGATTGAATCACCATCAGGATGGAAGTGATGAGCAGATACCAGAAGCATGCCACCAGCAGCAGCGGAATAGGCTTGTAGATGCGGTTGGCGATGGCGTTCGTGGCGAACTGGAGTTCCAGGGTGAACGGCACCGCGGTGACCAGTGATGTGGTCTTCAGCATGCCGATGGTCTCGTTGCCGGTAGGCGGGATGATGATGCGCATGGCCTGCGGCAGCACGATGCGACGCATGATCAGCGAACGGTTCATGCCGAGCGCTTCGGCGGCCTCCGTCTGGCCCGGGTCGACGGCTTCAAGACCGGCGCGCACGATTTCAGACAGATAAGCGGCCTCGTTCAGCGCCAGGCCTATCCATGCGGCGTTGAACGCGGTGACCACCACGGACGAATCGATGCTCCAGAATTCGATGGAGGTGAATGGCACGCCGAGACTGAGCTTGGGAATCAGCACGGAGAACAGGCCCCAGAAGATCAACTGCGTGTATACAGGGGTTCCGCGGAAGAACCAGATGAAGAACCAGCTGACACCGCGCAGCACCGGGTTGATGGACTTGCGCATGATCGCGAGGATCACGGACAGGATGATCGCCACCACCATGGAGATCACGGTGAGCTCGAGCGTGTAGCGGATGCCTTCCAGCACGTTCTCGTTGAACAGGTACTTCCACACGATGGCCCATTCCAGTCGTGGGTTCGTGATCATGCCCTGGATGAGCATCGCTGCCAGCAGCGCCACGATCACCGCAGCCACAATCGGCCCCGGACGCTTGACCGGCAGGGCCTTGATGCGGTTGGGGATGTCCAATCCTTCGCCGTCGATTTCTTTCTTCGCCATTCGAGATTCCTTGTGATGTATTGGAGCCGTTTCCCACAGCCTTGAACTAACGATGCACCTTAACGCATGAATGGGGCGTCCGTGTTACGACGAACACAGGCGTCCCATTCATGGACATCGAACCAGTCAGACGGTCACTGAACGTCGGGGTTGATCTCCGCCTTGGTCAGTGCGCCGGACTCGACACCCCAGTGCTCAAGAATCTTGCCGTAGGTGCCGTCGTCCATCAGCTTCTGCATGGCCTTCTGCACGGCCTCGGCGGTGGCGGAATCGCCCTTCTTGATAGCGATGGCGTTCGGCACGGAATCGAAGTCCTTGCCGAGCTGTTCCAGCTGTCCGCCGGTCTGTGCGATGGCGTAGCCGACCACCGGGGAGTCGGCGAAGAACACGTCCGCCTTGCCGGTCACCACTGCGGTGGTGGCGTCGGTCTGCTGCTTGGAGGACTGGATGGTGATGTCCTCCTTGCCATCCGCCTTGCACTGCTTGGCGGTTTCGTTGATGGCCTCTTCCTCGACGGTGCCGGTTTCGACGGCGACCTTGAGACCGCACAGGTTGTTCTCATCGACCTTGTTCGGGTTTCCCTTGGCTACGGCGTAGGCCATGCCGGAGGTGAAGTAGGACACGAAGTCGACCGATTCCATGCGCTCCTTGGTGATGGTGAACGCGGCGATGCCGAGGTCGTACTTGGAGCCGATGGCCGGGATGATGGTGTCGAAGTTGGAGGAGACCACTTCGGTCTTGAGGCCGAAGATGTTGCCTAGCGCATGGGCGAGATCCATATCGTAGCCGATCTGGGTCTTGCCGTCCGTGTCCAGGAACTCGGCCGGCGCGTAGGAAGGGTTGGTGCCGATGGTGAGCTTGCCATCGGCCTTGACGGAGTCCGGAAGCAGGGCGGCGAGCTCGTCGTCCTGCTTCACGGAGCTCACATCATAGCTGGTGATGGCTTTGGTATCACCATTGGCGGCATCCGAACCGGTGGCGGATTCATCGGTGGTGCCGCAGGCCGCTACGGCGAACAGCATGGCGACGCTGACGGCAGCGGCGGCAATAGCCTTGGTCTTCTTGAACTGCATGATGGTCTCTTCTTCTCTCTGTCGTTATGGCCTTGCCCTACGCAGCAGATGACCTGCCTTCAGACCGTAGCCAACGAATAAGCATATGTATACACTATAGTGCATACATATGCAAAAGCTCCCATGTCGGGAGCTTTTGTCATCTCAGAACCTTCGTCGTCTCACCATGTGCGCCATGCACCAGCACGCTTCGCGGGCCGCCCACAGACGCACTGGCCCACGCTCACTCGTCGACCGCAGGATTGATTTCGGCCTTGTCGATGGCGCCGGAGGACACACCCCACGTATCGAGAATCTTCTGGTAGGTGCCGTCATCCATCAGCTTCTGCATGGCCTTCTGCACCGCCTCGGCGGTGGCAGAATCGCCCTTCTTGATGGCCACGGCCTCCGGCGTCACACCGGTGTCGTCGCCAAGTGCGGCCAACGTGTCGCCGGTCTGCTCGATGGCATAGCCGGCCACCGGGGAATCGGCGTAGAACACGGACGCCTTGCCGGACGCCACGGCGGTGGTCACATCGGTCTGCAGCTTGGAGGACTGGATGTCGATTTCATCCTTGCCATCCGCTTTGCACTGGTCATTGGCAGCGGTGACTTCCTCCTCCTGCGTGGTGCCGGTCTGCACGGCCACCTTGACACCGCACAAGTTCGAGGTGTCGACCTTGTCGGGGTTGCCCTTCTTGGTGACCCACGTGGAACCGGCCTTGAAGTAGGTGACGAAATCAACGGCATCCAGACGCTCCTTCGTCACGGTGAACGAGGAGATGCCGATGTCGTACTTGGAACCGACCGAAGGAATGATGGAGTCGAAGGTCGAGGAGACAGTCTCCTCCTTGAGGCCGAACACGGCGGCCAAGGCCTTGGACAGGTCGACGTCGAAGCCGACCGGCGTCTTGCCGTCCTCGGCCAGGAACTCGGCCGGTGCATACGAGGTATCGGTGCCGACAGTCAACGTGCCGTCGCCCGCCACCGAATCAGGCAGCAGCGCGGCGATGGCATCATCCTTCTTGATGCTGCTGGTGTCGAATCCCTGTGTGCTGGTCTTGCTGGACGAACCGGAATCACCATTCGAAGTATCGCTGGTAGCGCTGTCGGTGGTGCCGCAGGCAGCCACGGCGATAAGCATTGCCGCGCTCACAGCGGCAGCCGTCATGGATTTCATTCCCATGCTGAAAGACATTGGATTTCCTCTCTCCGTAAAGTCGGCTGGGCGGGTATATTT
>NZ_JFAG01000034.1:0-11939 GCF_006408915.1 Bifidobacterium sp. UTCIF-1 | reverse complement strand
GGACTGGCAATCAAAAAACGACTCTAAAAAGTAGTACAAACACGCTCTTGAGTTCTCAAACCACCACCACACACAAACCGATCCGGAAACCAACCATCAGGAGGAAACCCGAACCGCTCAGCGGCAGCGAGTAGATAACTTACACGAACACAAGAACAAACGCAAACCGGCATGCGAGAACCACGCCAGAACCGTTGAAACGACTGCGTTCCCCCGGCGTGTCGAAAACAACGTTTTCGACCCCCGACACCGCCAATATACCGCCGCAAACAACCGAAAACCACCCAACAACCACTCCCCACCGGCGTGTTCCCCAACAATTCACCCACACGCAAACCCACGAGCAACAACAACGATTGTGTCACACTCACGCCAATCGACCGATGCACGAGCAAAACACGGCAGAATCGTTGCAGCACAGACCACGAAAAAGGCGGCAACCGGAGAAAACCGATTGCCGCCCAGGGATGGTCAGATGACGTGATACTCGCGTAGCAGGGTGACGATGTCGGTGCCGTCGAGCTTCTTCAGCACCTTGCCGAGCACAGCCTTTTCGATGAAGTTGAGTTTCATATCGGCCACCGGCTTGCCATCACGCAGTTTGACCGTGGCGTTCAGCAGGTTGCGCACGTCATAGACACTGCCCCACACCTCCGGCACACCGCGATCGACATCGAGCAGGGTATACACCGCCTCCATGCCGGTGCGCATCGAATACTCGGTAGTAAAGATCGTGTCGCGTGGGGTTTCGGCGAACTGACCGAGGAACGCGAAGTTCACGGCGCCATCCGGCACCACGTCCGGACGATCACCGGCGGCACGTGGCATGAAGAACGCTGTGATGTACGGCATCATGACCGGTACGGTGTTGGCGTGGCTCTTGGCAAGCGCCTCGATCTTGTCGGTCGGCACACCCATGTGGTAGAGCCACTCTTCGCAGATCTCCTCACCCGTGCATTCGGTCATCGGCTTCTTGATGTAGTTGCCGGGCTTGTCGGGGAACAGGCCGTACACCCACACGCACAGCTGGTCCTTGGGCTGGTCACGGAACTGCTGCTGACGGTTGAGCGTCCAGCTCATCAACCAGTTGGAGTCGGTGACGGTGACGATGCCGCCCGTCACCACATGACCGGTGAAGGGGTCGCGTTTGCAGATGCGCTTGATATACGGCGGAATCTCCCCGTCAAGCGTGGTGACGGTGGCGCTCATCCATTTGGTGGCCTGCGGATCGGAGCAGAACTTGTCGGGATGACCGAAGCTGGGATCCTGACGCGCGATATTGCGCCACATATCCCAGCCACCGCCGGGCTTCAGGTCCGGATTCCAAGCGGCTGGCGAGTGCTGCGAGCCCATGGTGGAGTTCTCCACGCAACCGCCGTTGGTGATGAATACGTAATCGTTCTCGGTCAGATCGATCGATGACTTCTCGCCCTCATGATCAAGGTCGATGCGTACGGCGAGTTTCTTGGTGGGGCTGGAGTACGGATTGCGCTTGAAGACACCGGAAGTCGCCTGGATCTTCAGAATCGTGTCCTGACCGACGCCGGTATGCTCACGCTTCGGCCCATCTCCGCCGCCGATGGCGAATTCGACGTTATCGACCTTGGTGTTGTAGTGGAATTGCACGCCATGGCTTTCCAAGTACTTGACCATCGGCAGAATCATCGACTCGTACTGGTTGTAGCGGGTGAAACGCAGTGCGGAGAAGTCCGGCAGACCGCCGATGTGATGAATGTAGCGCTTGATGTACAGCTTCATCTCGAGCGCAGAGTGCCAGTTCTCGAAAGCGAACATCGTGCGCCAGTACATCCAGAAGTTGGAGTTCAGCACCTCGTCGTCGAAGAAATCGGTGATCGGCTTGTCATACAATTCCTCGTCAGGAGTGAAGAACAGTTTCATGATCTCTTGCGAGGCCTTGTCGGACAGCCCGAACTTGCCGTTGGTGCCGGCGTCCTTGCCGAGATCCTTGGTGGCTCGGCATAGGGAGTAGTTCGGATCCTCCTTGTTGAGCCAGTAGTACTCGTCCAGCACGGAGATGCCTTCGGTCTCGATGGAGGGGATGGATCGGAACAGATCCCACATCACCTCGAAATGGTTGTCCATCTCACGACCGCCGCGCATCACGTAGCCGAGGCCGGGGATCTCGGCACCATCGCAGGCACCGCCGGGTACCGAATCCTTTTCGAAGATATGGATGTGGTCACCTGGCATCTGACCGTCGCGCACCAGATAGCACGCCGCAGATAGTGCGGCAAGACCTGTCCCGATGATGTAGGCGGATTTCCGATCGACTCCGGCAGGCTTCTTCGGACGGGCGAACGCTTCATAATTGCCGTTCGAGTAGTACATGATGCTCCTCCTTTGGAGAGTGTGTTGACATTCCGTCAACTTCTTGTATAGACATATTGTCGCATTATTTGCCGATTCGCTATAGGCAACTGTCGGCGTTGTGTGGGATTTCAGAAAACTCCCCTGATACGAGGGGAGTCAATGGATCAGATGTTGCCGCGCACGTGCTGGTCGGCCCATGACTGGGAGTGCGTGAACGTGGCCGGGTTGGCGCTGACGTTGGCATGCGGATCATCAAGCGCGTCGATGGCTGCGAGCTCGGCATCAGTCAGGTCAAAAGCGGCACTGGCCAGATTCATCTTCATGCGATCCACATGCTTGGACTTCGGAATGACGATACGGCCCTCCTGGGTATGCCAACGCAACACCACCTGCGCCGGCGTGACGCCATGTGCCTTGGCAGACGCAATCACAGGAGCAGATTCGATGTCCTTGCCGTGGCCCAGTGGGCTGTATGCCTCGGTGACAATGCCATGAGCCTTGCAGTACTTGAGATTGCCCGGCTGGGAATAACGCGGATGCACCTCAATCTGGTTGACCGCTGGCGCCTCGCCGGAATCTTCGATAATGCCGCGCAGATGCTCAGGCAGGAAATTGCTGACGCCCGGCACGCGAATCACGCCTTCATCGCGCAGTCTGAGCAACGCGCGCCATGTCTCCTTGTAGAAACCGGCTGCGGGGAAGGGCCAGTGAATCAGATACATGTCGACGACATCCACCTTCAGCTTGCGGCGGGATTCCTCGAACGCCACCATGGCGGAGTCGTAGCCTTGATCGCAGTTGCGCAGCTTGGTGGTAACCCATACTTTACCGGCCATGCCAGTGGCCTTGAGCGCGTCGCCCACCTGCTCCTCGTTGTAATAGGCTGCGGCGGTGTCGATGTGGCGGTATCCGATCTCCAGTGCCTCCTCGACCGCCCGCTGGGTATCCTCGGGAGGAATCTGGAATGTACCGAATCCGATCTGGGGAATCACGGAATGCGCCTTGTCGTTCAACGTCAGTTCGGGGGAAACCAGTTGCTGTTCGCTCATGACGATCCTTTCGCTATGGAAACGGATTTCCGCCTTCATGCTACTCCTGCGGTGCTCCGCTGCCGCCCTTGCCCACGCCTATTTCGTCATTCGCTTTCGGCTTGTCCTCGACTAACGGAGCGGGTGAGCGGAATGGACGGGTTGGGCATCGTGAACCGGATGGACGGGGTGATTCACGAGGTCGCGTTCAATCCATGCCATGACGAGGTCGGCGAGACGGTCCACCTCGTCGTCGGTCAATGTGCGTCCTTGAGGAATGCGATGCCACTTCTCGATGCACCCACGGCAGCAGGTGGCCGTGGCATGCTGCGCGGTGAATACCGGATGGCCGCGCCATGGCGTCTGTCTGCCGTCGTTCTTCGGCTCTGCCGCACCGACCCGGTCGCGCAGCATCTCATGTGCATGGCGATTGATGACCACCTTGCCCTTGTCGCGCGCATAGGCGCGGTCCTTGTCGCTCAATATGAACTTGGCGCGAAACTTCGAATGAGATAACCGTCCCAAGGTTTCCGCTATCCAGCGTTGCTCTTCGTGCTCCGCACCGTGCTGTTCTGCATCGTCCACAGTTCTATATGGTAGTGGCTTGTTTTGCTAATAATTGAGCACTGCATCTTCTGTCTCTCCCCCAGTCAGCTTCGCTGACAGCCCCCTCATCAGAGGGGGCCGAAGTACCACCTCTGTTTGTTTCACGGCAACGCAGGGTCCAATGCCACTTAGACAATTGCGAGACAGATCAGTAGTACCCGCAACTTACCCTCAGGCGGCAGGCAAACAGCTCGGACCGAACAGAATCTTAATCTCCGCGAACAGAGAGGTATCTCGTTTCACACGGAATCGATCACCGAACGTCAGCACTCGAGCATTGCCCTTATCGTCCATGATTGCAAGATGCACTTCGCTATAACCGGGATGGCTGGCGAGCACCTGACCGAGACGCGACATGCGATCACGCTCCAAAGCCGCAATCGGCAATGTGATCAACAGGGGGCGCTCATCCTCGGCCTCCAAAGTCGGCACCTGCATTTCCGTAGCTCTCAGTGACACCGTTTCGTCACGAAGTTCGACCTGGCCGCGAATCTGCACCACGGCGTCGACGGCAAGTTCCGAAGCCGCTGCCTCATATACCTTGCCGAAGAACATGCATTGAATCGAGCTTTCCATGTCCTCGATGGTCACGATGGCCCAGGGGTTGCCTTTCTTGGAGACACGCCGATCAACGCCGGTCACGAGGCCGGCGAGGGTGACCTGCTGGCCGTCGGGCATGGTTTTGGCGCGGTCGATGAGATGCGCGATGGACATCTCGCGCAGGGACGCCAATATCGACTGCATGCCAGAGAGCGGGTGGTCGGACACGTACAGGCCGAGCATCTCGCGTTCGAAGTTGAGTTTGGTCTTCTTGTCCCATTCCTCGACGTCCGGCACCGTGACGGAGGCATCACCCATGGCCTCCGCTCCCCCGTCCTCGGTGTCGGCGAACAGGTCGAACTGGCCTTCCGCCTGCTTGCGTTTCAGGCTCACCACCGAATCGATGGCCGCTTCATGCACCGTGAACAACGCCCGACGATTCGGGTCGATGGAGTCGAAAGCGCCGGCTTTGATCAGGGATTCGACCAGGCGCTTGTTCAGCGCGGTCAACGGCACTCGACGGATGAAATCCATGAAGTTCACGAACCTGCCGCGCGGGCCTTCACGTTCGGCGATGATATCGGCCACCGCCTTCTCTCCCACGTTGCGGATTGCACCGAGGCCGAATCGCACGACGTCGCCGACTGCGGAATACTCGTATACCGATTCATTGACGTCCGGGGAGAGCACCTGGATGCCCATGCGACGAGCCTCGCCCAGATAGAGGGCGGTCTTGTCCTTGTTGGTGGCCGCGCCCTGCAGGAGGGCGGCCATGAACTCGACCGGATAATGGGTCTTGAGATACGCGGTCCAATACGAAATCAGACCGTAGGCGGCGGAATGCGCCTTGTTGAACGCGTATCCGGAGAACGGGACCAGAATGTCCCATACCGCGTTGGCGGCTTCCTCGGAGTAGCCGTGTTCCTTCATGCCGGCGAAGAACGGTACCTTCTCCTTGGCCAGCACCTCCGGCTTCTTCTTGCCCATCGCTCGGCGCAGCACGTCGGCCTTGCCGAGGGAGTAGCCGGCCAGGATACGCGCGGCTGACTGCACCTGCTCCTGGTAGATGATCAGGCCGTACGTCTCATCGAGCACCTGCTTGAGCGGTTCCTCAAGCTCGGGATGAATAGGCGTGATCTTCTGCAGACCGTTCTTGCGCTTGGCGTAGTTGGTGTGCGAATCCATCGACATCGGGCCCGGACGGTACAGGGCAATCAATGCGGAGATGTCGTTGAAATTGTCAGGCCGCAGGGTCTTGAGCAACGAGCGCATGCCGTCGGAATCAAGCTGGAACACGCCCAGCGTGTCGCCTCGCGAAAGAAGCTGGTAGGTTTCCTTGTCGTCCAGTGGGATCTTCGTGTAATCAATGGCAGGCTTGCCGTTCGCCTCGATGTTCCTCAACGTGTCATGGATCACCGTCAAGTTGGACAGGCCCAGGAAGTCCATCTTCACCAGACCCAGCGTCTCGCACGTATGGTACTCGAACGTGGTGGTGATGGTGCCGTCGGTGCGCTCCAGCAGGGGCGACGTGTCCGTGATCGGCGCGCTGCCCATGATCGTCGCGCACGCATGCACGCCGGTCTGGCGGATCAGGCCCTCGATGCCCTTCGCCTCGTCGGTGATGCGCCGCGCATCCGGGTCGGACTCGTACATCTCGCGGAACTCGCGGGCCTCGGCGTACCGTTTCGCCGTGGGATCGAAGATGTCGTGCAGGCTGATGTCCTTGCCGCCGGTCGCGGCAGGAGGCAGCGCCTTGGTGACTTTCTCGCCCACCGAGAATTCGTAGCCCATGATGCGGGCGGAGTCCTTCAACGCCTGCTTGGTCTTGATGGTGCCGTAGATCACGCACTGCGCCACCTTGTCGGTGCCGTACTTCTCACCGCAGTACTCGATCACGCGGGCGCGCCCCTCCGGGTCGAAGTCCACGTCGATATCCGGCAGGGAGACGCGCTCCGGGTTCAGGAACCTCTCGAAAATCAGACCGTGCTGCAACGGATCCAACTCGGTGATGCCCATCGCGTAGGCCACCATGGCGCCTGCCGCCGAACCACGGCCCGGCCCCACCATGATGCCGTGGTCCTTGGCCCACTGGATGTAGTCGGCCACGACGAGGAAGTAGCCGCAGAACTGCATCTGGCAAATCACGCCGCACTCATAGTCGGCCTGTTTGAGCACCTCCAGCGGCGGATGGCCGTCATACCGCTTTTCGAGGCCTTCCTCCACCTTCTTCAAGAACAGGCTGGTCTCATCCCAGCCTTCCGGGCATTCGAAGCGTGGCATGAACGCGCCGTCCTCGTGATCGTCGAACATCACGTTGCAGCGTTCCGCGATGCGCAGCGTATTGTCGCATGCTTCCGGGAATTCCTTGAACAGCTCGCGCATCTCCTCCGCCGTCTTGATGTAATAACCCGTACCGTCGAATTTGAATCGGTCGGGGTCATCCAATCGTGAACCGGAGTTGATGCACAGCATGGCGTCCTGTGCACCCGCGTCTTCGGCATGCACGTAATGCGAATCGTTGGTGGCCAGCAGCGGTGCGTTCAGCCTCTTCGCGATGTCGAGCAGGTCCCGGGTCACCTGCGTCTCGATCTTCAGGCCATGATCCATCAACTCGATAAAGAAATTATCCCTGCCGAAGATGTCCTGCATCTCACCTGCCGCACGCAGCGCCTCATCGAACTGTCCCAGTCGCAGACGAGTCTGGATTATGCCCGAGGGGCAGCCGGAGGACGCGATTACACCCTTGGAGTAGGTGGAGAGCACCTCCTTGTCCATACGCGGATAGCGTTGGACGCGACCTTCAAGGTTCGCCTCGGAACTGGCTTTGATCAGATTGACCAGACCCTCGTCATTTTCGGCCCACATCGTCATATGAGTAATCAGACCGCCGCCAGAGACGTCATCGCGGCGCTGGGCTTCCGTGCCCCAGTGCACGCGCGACTTGTCCTGACGAGCGGTTTCCGGCGTGACATACGCCTCGATGCCGATGATCGGCTTGACTCCATTGGACACGCAGTTGGTGTACATCTCGTAGGCGCCATGCATGTTGCCATGGTCGGTGATGGCGACGGCCGGCATGCCCAACTCGGCGACGCGCTTCGCCAATGCGGGAATCTTCGAGGCACCGTCCAGCAGCGAATAGTGCGTGTGATTATGCAGATGTACGAAGTTCCCGGTTTCAGCCATGAGGTCAACCATACCTTAGAGTCTTGTCGGCTATGGATATGTCCTGATTCCCCGCGCAGGAACAATATGCGTCAGCGGGCAATGCTTTTGCGGATCAAAATAAGGTGTCGAACTGTCGTTTATTCTTGCTGCGCGCTAAAGCAGTGGATCCCAAGATGTTCACTCTCGGCAGCCCCAGTTCCGTACATGTGTGCGAATCGAATGCGACGGCAACGGTTCCATCCACTTGTTGGATGAGGGATGTGAATTCCGACAGAGGGCGGGCACTGAGCACGATGGACCCTTCACGGACGAATCGCCTCTGCGGGAATTGTGCTATGCGATCCTCTACATCCCTGAGTCGTTCATCGTGCATCCAGTCGCCGATTGCCTCCGCACCGGAGGATACATCATGCTGTTGTCCGAGTGCGCCGGACACCGCTCTGATGGCTTTCGCCAACCCGTACTTCACGTACTCCACTGTGGGTGCCACATGGCCCTCCTCCCCGTATCGTTCGCGCATCACCTTCAACGCGAGCGGGGCTATCCCCGATTCGCCGCGCAGCGTCACCACAGGGAATTTCGGATTCCTCCCATTGATGAAACGGCCCGCCGACATGCCAAGCTCCATCGGGTTCGTTTGAGTGATGCCCAATGCATGGCACACGAGACTGGCCCTTGCTCTTCCTTCACTGTCGGCGAACACGTAACCCGATTCCTCAAGTTGTTGCTTCATGTCCGCGACCGCCAGCAGATACTCCTCCGCATGCACAAGTCCGAGTGCGTACAGTTCCTGCTCCATACGTTTCCTGATATCATCGGTCATCGCACCATGCAGACGGTCCACCCCGGCCTCGACCATCCGACGTAGAGCACTGGCTGCAGATTCTTCCGGACCATAATTATGGGTCGGCATCAACGAACCTTCAGCTTGAGGATGAAAACCGGCCCGGCATCGTTCGGCGATAAGCAACGTATTGTCACATGCCTCAGGAATGTCCGCGAACAGACTTCTCATCTCATGTCCGGACAGTAGGTGATACCTTTCTCCGGCAAGTCGGAATCGAGATGGATTGTTCCAACTGTCACCGTATTCGATGCACATGCGCATCTCCTGAGCTATCCGGGCCGCAGGACTCGCATAATGCACGTCTGCGGTCGCCACTATGGGAGCATCGAGTTTGCGGGCAATTTCAAGCAGACCGGACCGCACCCGCCGTTCCATCTCCAGTCCGTGATCCATGATTTCAACGAAGAAACTCCCCCGTCCGAAGATGTCCTGAAGATCGCCTGCCATACGGAGGGCGTCGTCGAATTGCCCCAGCCGCAATCTCGTCTGAATCGCCCCCGACGGACAACCAGAGCCGCAGATCAGGCCTGCGGCATACCGTGACAACAGTTCACGATCCATTCGTGGATATCGTCCGACTCTGCCTTCGAGATTCGCGGCGGATGACATCGAGAACATGTTTCCCAGCCCTTCGTCCGTTTCCGCCCACAAACTCAGATGGGTGAACCTTCCATTCCCTCCGACATCATCGGGATTCCGACGCCGGCGCGGAGTCGGATCCCATGAGACTGGTGACGTATCACGCCGATCAGTTTCGGGGGTGACGTATGCCTCCAATCCGAGTACCGGCTGTATCCCTGTCTGTCGGCAGGTCTTCCAGAAGTCGAACAGTCCGTTCACCACACCGTGATCGGTTAATCCGATAGCGGGCTGCCCCATGTCCACTGCCGTCTGGACCAATTCGCTGATGGATGAACCCCCGTCAATCATCGAGAATGAACTGTGCACATGCAGATGCACGAAACCATCACCGCTCGTCATTAATGTCCTTTCCGGAAAATGTATCGTATGCCGATCATCACATCTCGACGAGAAGAACAGTACATATCTACTGTTTGTCAATCCTTTTGTTGACGAAATATCCGGTTATGTGCAGCTCGAACATGATGAGGACATCGGCATTGTCGGCATCGCCTCGCCCCACCCCGTTGAGAAGCTATGAGACTTCACCTGCCGTCCGCCAACTTATAATGGCGCTCAAGAAAGTCGCCATGGAAGGCTTGGAGAATGGACTTCTGAGAGGTGGAGTGTATGTATGGATCAATGAAAAGCGCACCTTCCACGGCTGAAATCGTCGTGGAGATTCTTGAGCTGCTTGACGCGCACACCGATCGGGAGCATGGGGTCTCGGCCGTATGGATCAGCAGGCAACTGGGAGTAACCGAGAAGACCGTCCGAGGTCATCTGCACACCCTAGCGGCAATCGAACCGTTCGGTCGAAAAGTCGGAAAGCTGGAGCGGAAGGATCTCATCAACGCGCAAAGCATCGACACAAAGACCGGCTGGTATATCGAATCCATATTCGATACCGCCCAGATGAGATTGCTTGCGGATGGAGCCGCATTATCTCGTTCGGACGGCGAATATCTCAGGGACCTCATTGCCAAGGTGTACGCCTTCGCGGGCCGCTCCGGGCAACTTGACGGTCTTGGTACCCTGCTCACTCCGCCTCACTACAATCGGGAATTCTTGAGCAATGTGGAGCAACTCAACGACGCCATAGCTCATGAGCGCCAGATACACTTCCACTATTGCACTTATGACGTCAACGGGGAACTGATCCCCCGCATCGACGCAGCAGGCAAGCCGAAGGAATATACCGCCGACCCCTACAATCTTCGATACAAGAATGAGAAATACTATCTCATCTGCCATCTGCAACCCTATGACGACCTGTCATATCTTCATGTTGAGCGTATCCGGAATCTCCGGGTAGAAGACGTCAACCACTCTATTCAACGTACGTTCGATAGCTTCACCGACGATGCAGGAAATCCCATAGACATCGCGGCCTTCATGAACGAACGCCCCTATCCCATCGATGGTGAGGCAGTCCCCATACGTTTACGCGTCGAGGGAGGATTGGAGCCCGTATTCGATTGGTTCAATGACGCGAAAGTGACGCAAATAGAGAAGAACGTCTACGAGGTGGTCATCAAGGCACCGCAATGGGCCACGGCCTTCTGGGCCCTGCAGTACACCAACAGCGGGGTCCATATCACGGTGCTCGAACCCCAGTCCCTACGCAGTGAATTGCTCCGAGCCGGCCATACGCTTCTCAACCGTTATGGGACATCAGAACGGTAGATATCTATCTCTTTGTTTTTCAACACATACGATTAGGAGATACATAAAGGGCATATCAGAGACAGAGCGATAATTATGAATCATTCAAGCAGCATCCACCCCAAGAATATGCAACCAGTCTTCCCGGAGGAAACTAGCAGATACAACCGAATCACAAACCGGCAGCACTGCAACCCTCGGCAACGAAGGCAACACCGTCATTGTCACCGTCCAGCTACAATAAGAACCATTCGCATGCATAAAGCACACGCTAAACAGGAGACTCTTCTTAGTGATGTCCGATACATATATCCGATCATCGGCGCAAATCAGCGAAGACGGCAATTACCGTTATGAACTCAGCCGCGTATGGGATGAAGCTCTACCATCCATCGCATTCATTCTGCTCAATCCATCAACTGCGGATTCGAATATCGATGACCGCACCGTAGAACACTGTGTCGAATATGCCAAACGATGGGGATACGGATCGGTCAGCATGTACAACCTATACGCATACCGAACAACATATCCCAAAGAACTTAAAGCTAAGGGATTTCCCGTCGGACCTCAGAATGATGAAATACTGGCAACTATGGCATCAACAGGCATTAGAATCATTGTCGCGTGGGGCAATAACGCACAACCCAATCGAGTCAATAAGGTAATGGCGATTATCGGCCATCCCGTCGAATGTTTGGGAACCAATAAGAATGGAAGCCCTAAGCACCCAGCTCGTCTTTCATACAAACAGCATCCAGAGCCTTGGCCCTATGATTAGGGTTATAGCAAGTTAATACCAATTAAAGACATCAAACCGACTCAAGATCATACTGATAATCCTGACCGCATCGAGCCCCTTCCGAGGGATATCCATCCGGGAGCATCCCAGGCTGAAGCAGATGACGCCTATTATTGTGATATAAAGCATAAAATCTAGCTCTATTGCCATTCTCCGCAGTAAACACCATCCAGTAAGGACGATTCCGAGATATAGGCCGATCTTCTTGTACACGGGTGTAGTCATCGATCATCTTTAATAACCGATATTTCTCCGCCTGATTGTGCTCATGCTTCATAAGCATGACCTCGTTTAAGTCGATACCTACTTTTCTCAATACATCACTTATTCC
>NZ_JFAG01000033.1:0-13242 GCF_006408915.1 Bifidobacterium sp. UTCIF-1 | reverse complement strand
GGCGTTTTATGGAACCGATGGAATCGGAATGTCTCCATCATCGGCGGCAGTGACTATCACAACCCGTCTCAGCCATGGCTTCCCGGAACACCTACCACATGGGTCGAAGCCAGAAGCAATAGCGTCCGGGACATTATCGAAGCTGTCCGCCTTGGAAGGACCGCAATCAACCGAGGACGCACATGGGACGGAACTCCCAATGGAAGCGGGCCGTTGCTACTGCATTTGGAACAAGGATTGATGGCAATCAACGCCGCCAATCAACTACTGGTCTCACCCTCCGGCATCATGCAATTGATTCGCTCCGACGCGCCGTTCCAAATCGATGACGCCGAACAAGGCGTATGGAGACTCGAAGCCTCCGACGGAGCTCTCTCCGCCATCGCAAAGCTTGGATGACCGCATAATCCCTAACGGGACATGGGCGGCGGAAATGACATAAGGCATCCCCGCCGCCCATGCTCGCATAGCCTCCGTTAGAGACGTTACGACGTAACGTAAATCACGGAGCAACGCGACATGATCGCGTCATCATATGGCGTTGCGGCAGATGTCGTTTGCGCAGCGCAACACGTTGCTATCCGTAAACTGAGACGGGTCTTCCACCTTCCCGCTCCTTATATGGATGGCGACTGTCTCGCCCGGCAACAACGACACCATCCCCTGGTCCGCTTCGGCCGTCTTCTCCACTTTGTCAGCCATGACGAAAACGTCACGCGCATAAGCATCGGCATGCACGGTAAGCGCATACCCCTGCTCGCCATCATCAACGACCGAGGCCTTAAGCGGATGCGCAACCAAATGCTGATCCATCACTTCCGCGGGATTGAAGATGACCCTTGCGAAATCGTGGTCCGTTTCGGCCACCAGAATCTCCTTACTGGGATCATCGAATCCAGCAAGTCCATCGGGAATTGCAAACCTTGCGGTCTGGCCGGCCGCCACGGCGGCATGGATGACATGCTGCGCTGACGTGGTCCCATCCAAACCCATGCGTCGGATGACCCAGGAACCGGACCAATCAACCATGGAATCATTCACCAACACGAGTTCAAGGATGTCCTTGCGCGGCAGCGCACCGGGCCATGTGCTTGCCTGTGCCAGGGGAGACGAACCTGGGGCGATGATAGCCAAACAAGGCGCGAACGCCTGCCGGGCAACGTGCCACAAAGGCTTGCGGTGGCCTTCGAAATCCACGGCGGCCCAGGAAATGACAGGCCAATCATCGTTGAGCTGCCAGATCAAGGCCCCGGCGTTGAGCGGTTCCAACGACCGCATGTGCTCGACTCCGAAACGCACCGCATGAGCCTGCTGGAGTTGCGCCGCCCAATGCCAGTCCTCGATGTCATCCCATTGGTCGGTGGGAATACACCAGTCCACGCTGCCATCGTCACGAAGCGAGTAATCCATGAACGCCCCTGGCGTGAGATGGGATCGCATGCCACGTGTCAGCTTTTCATTGCCCAGCATGGCTTTCTGATGGGCTACCATATCCTTTCCGAACGGGGTCATCGGCCTGTCGTGTACCACTCCTGCCAGAGTGCTGAAGGCAGGCGGCCCTTGATAGCCAAATTCGTCGGCGAACCTAGGACGATAGTCGGCGTATTTGCGATAGTCGGCGCTGTTCCACACATCCCAGATGTGCATCGTGCCGTCGGTGTCCTTGCCTTGGTCCACGTAATCGCCAAAGCTCATAGGGGAGCTAGGCAGATACGGGCGCGTTGGATCGAGCTCGGCGAGCAGGTTAGGGAACAGTGTCGAGTAATAATAGTCGCCCCATCCTCGTTCTCCGTATCCGAAGCGATTTGGTTTGGCGTCGTCATCGCGGATACCTTGCGCGTATCCCTCCCAATTGGCGTAGGCGGTCCAATTTTCGTTGGATCCGTTCCACAATGCCAGACTGGGATGGGAGCTGAGCCGGGCGATTTGTTCGCGCGCCTCGGCCTCTGCCTCTGCTTTCAGATCCGTGTCTTCCGGGTACATGGCACATGCGAAGGTGAAGTCCTGCCAGATGAGTATGCCATGTTCGTCGGCGAGGTCGTACAGGATGTCGGATTCGTAGATGCCACCGCCCCAGACGCGCAGCATGTTGGAGTTGGATTCCAACAGGTCGCGGATGCCCCTTTGGTAATCCTTGGCCGTGACTTGCGATATGAAGGCGTTGTCGGGGATCCAGTTGAATCCACGTGCATGGATGGGACGTCCATTGACGATGAATCGGAACGGGTGCCCGTACTTGTCCGTGGCGGTATCTATGGAGATGGTGCGGAATCCGATGCGGCGATGCCACATGTCCGTGGTGCCGTCATCCTGTCGGTCCTCGTCGTCCGTGTTGGCCCCGGCCGTTGAGACGCGGAGATTGAGATCATATAGTTCGGCGGTACCATAGCCAACGGGCCACCATTGACGGGCCTTAGGCACTTGCAGTTGCAAGTGCCCTTCGTTGTGCCCGGGAGGACAGATGATTTCCCCGTTCAGCGCGGATTCATTATCGTTTCCGGTCAATGCGACAGCGACATGAACCGTTGTCTCTGCGTCATGGGGGGAAGACATGTCGATGACACGACCCTTGTCTTCGCGGACGATGCGAACATACAGATTGAGCTCGCCCATGCCATTCGCTTCGAGCGAGGTCAGAGGACGCACTTGGGCAATCCGCACCCCTGACCATGACTCGATGCCGATGGACTGCCATATACCGGCTCCCGGCACTGCCACGCCCCAATCCCATCCAAAGCTGTAGGGCGTTTTCCTGATTTGGTTGAATGGCCATCTCTCCGCGTGCGGATAGTAGCCGCGCCGGTGTTCCAAGCGGTCGGCTTCGTCGATTGGAGCGGTGAAATCAACCGTAAGGACGTTGTCTCCTTCGTGCAGTATTTCGTTTACGTTCCAGCGGTAGGACCGATAGCAATTACGGGTTCTGTCAACGACGTGCCCATTAAGGCTGACTGTAGCGATGGTATCAAGGCCGAACGCAACGAGCTCATGCATGGTTCGCCCGTCGTCATGCCACTCGAAGTGCCGTTCGAACCGCCAGTCAGTCCGCCCGATCCACAACTGCGTATTTTCGTTGTCTGAGTCAAAGGGGTCGGCGATCAATTCGTTCCGCAACAGGTCCACCGTCGCCTCGCCGGGGACTTTGGCTGGTATGCCTGCCTGAAGACGATGGCGCAGCGATTCAGGTGCGTGCTTGGGATCCGGCGACAGGAGCATCCAGTCGCCGTCGAGCGGAAGATATTCATTGCTCATTACAAATCATCCTTTGAATTGGCGACGGGCCTCGATATGGGTGCGGCTTCCAAGCCATTCGGCTTGGAAGCCGCACCCATATCGTCATGCCGTGACGTTACTTGCTACTTGGCGGCCTTGAGCTGCATCAGCAGATAGGAGGTCGTCGGGAAGGTCGGGTCAGCAGCGGCATAGGGATCGCTGTCATCAGGCCAACCAGTGAACTTCCTGGTGTTGTACTGCACCGTCATCGGACGGTTGCCGACAGCAATTGCCGGGACCTCCTCGACCCACAGGTCTTCAAGGGTCTCCAAAGCCTTCTCGCGCTCGGAGTCATCCGATGTGTTGGCATAAGTGCTCAACGCCTTCGTGGCCTCGTCGTTGTCATAGCGGCCGAAGTTGAACGACGCGGCTTCGCCGATTGGCTTGAGCCAGCGGCCGTCCATGGTGTCGCTGTAGAAGTCATAGGCCGTGGTGCCTGCGTCAACCCAATGCAGCACCGCATCGAAGTCACCGGTGTGGATGTTCTCGGTCCAAGTGTCCGAATCAGGGGTCTTGGTCTTGGCATCCACGCCGATAGCCTTGAGCTCATCGGCAATCAGGGAAATGCCGGTGACGTAATCCGTCCAGCCCTGAGGCACAGACAGGGTCACAGTGACCTGCTTGCCATCCTTCATGAGCTTGTCGCCCTCGTAGGTGTAGCCTGCATCGGTCAGAACCTTCTTGGCGCCGGCCACATCGACCTTGGTCTCCTGGCCCTTGTACTTGTCGACGATGAAATCATCGCCGACAGGCGTGGGCAGACCGGTGACAGAAGTGATGACAGGCACTATGCCTTCGCGGGCGATTTTCGCATGCTTCTCGCGGTCAACGACCATGTTCGCGGCCTTACGGAACGCAACGTCATTGAAAGGAGCCCTGGTCGTGTTCAAGTACAGGATGTCTGCCGCAAACACAGTAGGAGCCCAGTTCTTGTTATGCTCCTTGTCTTTGTTGAGATAGGTGGAGACGTTCGGCGGCTGGCTCATCTGAGCCCAATCCACGTCACCGTTGGCCAGTGCGTTGACCAGCATTGTGTTGTCGTTGTAAGACTGGTAATACAAAGTCTTGACGGCAGGCTTCCCACCCCAATAATCGTCACGGGCCACAAGCACCGTGGACTCGGAACTGAACTGCTTGAGCTTGTACGGGCCGGTGCCTACTGGATTCTCGTTCTTGAAGGTGGTCAAATCGGGCTGCTTCGACCAAATGTGCTTCGGCACAATCAGCTTATGAAGGACACGATCCCGCTTGGTGAACATCGATTCGGAGAAAGTCACGGTTGCGACATTGCCGTCGACGGTCGCCCCCGAAACGCCCAGGGCATTGATATCCAACTCAGGATGGTCGACGAACAACTGGTACGTGTAGGCGATATCCTCGGCCGTGAACTTCTCGCCATCGGACCATTTCACGCCGTCCCTGGCGGTGAGCTTCACGGACTTGTAATCTGTCGCCCATTCGATCTTCGATGCCAGCCAAGGTTTGGTCTCGCGCGAAGGATCGAGGACATCCATGATGCCGACTGGCTCATAGATGGCGGTCGTGTAGCCCAGCTTGGAACCGGACGAATCGCTGATGAACGGATTGTTGTTCTGCGAGCCGACGGTGCCATCGGGTTTGGCAATGGTCAACGACGAATCATTGTCACCGCCGTTTGAATTGTTTGCATTGCCTCCCCCGCAGGCGGCGAGCCCCACGCCCATGGCCAGGGCGAGAGCGGCCGCGGCCAGCTTCCGTAACGTGAAACGTGACATATTCCATTCTCCTTCGATGTTCAGGCACCAGTGCCCGTCCATTTATGGCGTTGACTCTTCAGTGAGCCTCGGAAGCGGAATGACCCGCTTCGTGCGTCCTCGCGGACGTGGTTCACATTCTACTTACTGGTCAGTAACCTGTCAAGCGAATGACACGCGTCATACCGTGTCGGAACACGTTTGCCCGCACGTTGCTTCTAGCCGAGGGAAAAACGAGTATCGTAGAATCAAAGGGTTTCACCAGTAAAGGCAACGATGCCAAGCTTCAACAGAAAGGACTTTGGCCATGAGCAAGGTAAGAAAGGATGACCCCGGGGACGGAACGCCTTCTCAGCGTGATCGAATTCTGCAGGCGGCACTGGAGGTGTTTGCGGAAAAAGGATTCACAAACGGAACCCTCCAAAATATAGGGGATATAGTTGGCATGACCCGCGCAGGGGTGCTTCACTATTTCGGGTCCAAGGATAATCTGCTCATCCAAGTGCTTAAATACCGGGACAGCCAGGAGGTCGAATCCCGTCCCGGGAAAACCATGCCAAAGGGGATGGGATGCCTCCATCAGCTGATGTACACGACGTATCTCAACGCGCATCGTCGCGGACTGGTCCGCGCATTCACGATGTTCTCGTCGGAATCCATTGCCGAGGACAATCCGGGAAACGCCTTTTTCCGGGAACGCTACCACAATCTGCGCATCGAAGTGGCAGATGCGCTCCGGCAGATCGTCGCCGAGCGTCGGCAGATGCAAGGCGAACAGATGACACTTGAGGATGAGCGTCGTGCAAAGTTTGCGGCGGAATCCATGCTCGCGGTCATGGACGGCGTCCAGCTGCAATGGCTGATGGACGAGGAGGACGCCCCGGAACTCGTCGAACCCATAGAATTCGCGCTTACGGCCATGCTTGCCGTCATGCTGAACCCTCCGGGCGACCTCCTGGGGGAGGCTTCGTCATGACGATACGCAAGCAGGCAACGATACGCGACGTAGCGAAGATGGCCGGGGTCGCGGTCTCCACGGCATCCCGTGCCCTGGGCAACGGTCCGGCCTCCAAGGCGACTCGTGAAAAAGTCGAACACGCTGCCAAACAACTGCAGTTCGTGCCTAACCCCACGGCCCGAAGATTATCGGAGGGAACGTCCGATATCGTCGCTCTGGTCGTACAGGAAACCCCCTCCTTCATCTTCGGTGACCCGAACATTGCCGAGATGGTGGGAAGCCTGTCGGTCAATCTGACGAGAGAAGGGCTTATCCCGTTCCTCTCGCTAGCCAATCCCAAGGATGCCGATGGCTTCGGACGGCTGCTGCGGGAGACAGGAGCCGATGCGGCCGTCGCCATCAGCTCGCACATGGGCGACGCATTGCTTCGTGTGGTGGGGGAGTCGGATGTCCCATGGGTATTCATCGGCAAACCTCCCAAGGGTTTGAGATGCCCCTATGTCGACGTGGACCAAAAACGCGCAGGATACGATGTCGGTAGGTTGCTTGTGGAACGTGGACGACGTCATATGGCGGTTATCTCAGGCCCATTCGACATGAGCGCTCCGCAAGGCCGCAACCAGGGATTCGAACAGGCCTTGGCAGAGGACGGGCTTAAGCCCGAGGTGGTCATGGAAGCCGATTTCAGTGTGGAAGGTGGCTTCGGAGGCATGATCCGTGTAATCAGGAATCATCCTGAAGTCGACGCTGTCTTCGCGCATTCAGACCAAATGGCCGCGGGGGCATTGCGGTACTTGCTCCAGGCGGGCAGGAAAGTGCCGCAGGACGTGTCGCTTGTCGGATTCGACGATCTTCGAATCGCCAGGGCATTGTCTCCTTCGCTGACCACATGCGCGCAGCCGATCGAGCAATTGTCCTCCGCTGTGGTCGATTTGCTGAAAAGGAGCCTAGGCTCAGAGAAGAGAGTGCGGGATTCCGCGATCTTCCGCGCCCCCTTGGTGCTGAGAGAATCCGTCTGACGACCGGTGCCCCCGCGAGCCTGTCCTGTACAGCCATGGCTCGCGGAGTTGCTTCCGGGAATACATGATGCTAACATGTACACCTAACTGGAACCGGTTCCAGTTTTCCTTCCGTTTCTCATTGCGGTCGGATAAATCAGCGAAAGCAAGGAGGCTTTCACGTGAAAAAACAATTCGGGACCAAACTGATGGCAGTCGCCGCATCGGTGGCGATCGTGGCGTCCTTGGCGGCCTGTAGCGGACAGAATGGAAACTCCGCCGAGCAGACGCAGAACAAAGACCTGTCGCTGACTATTGGACAGCCGGCCGGCGCCTTGGCAGGAGAAAACCACAACCCCAAAGGAGTGAACTCCACCGCAAGCAAACTTGGGTACACGCCCGCCCTGTACGAGCCTATGGGCATCGTGAACCTTGCCGACCCGACGCAGGACGTCATACCATGGCTAGCCAGCAAAATCGAATGGTCGGACGATTATTCGAAGGTGAACCTCACCGCTCGCGAAGGGGATGCTGCACACAACCATACCCCCTTTCTAGGAAAAAGTTGTAGAAAATGTTCATTTGCGAGGTCAGTTAGCGTACGTTTTCTAGGCAAAAAGAAAAGCCCCGCAGCTATGCAGGGCTTTTCCAACGAGGTCATAAGAGAGGAAGAGAATAACCTCGTTTAATGGTTGACGAA
This sequence comes from Bifidobacterium sp. UTCIF-1, assembly GCF_006408915.1. NCBI lineage: Bacteria > Bacillati > Actinomycetota > Actinomycetes > Bifidobacteriales > Bifidobacteriaceae > Bifidobacterium > Bifidobacterium sp. UTCIF-1. Next base: position 5,583 of record NZ_JFAG01000033.1, on the reverse strand, counting down.
GCGATTAGACCTCGCCAAGTATCTATTAGTTCAGACGCAGCTCGGTCGACGGAGCGAACAGGTGCATCTTGGCCGGATCGATCTTGATCTTGACGGTCGCACCGACCTTCGGCAGCGCACGCGGGTTCACACGAATCGTGGTGAGCTTGTTCTGGTCGGACATGACCTGGGAGGCCTCGGCGGCGGAGCCATCGGTGATGATGTTGCCGTAGATGTAGCCATCGGAGCCCAGATCCTCGACGTTGACGACCTTCAGGGAGAAGGCGTTCGGGTCGTCGGAGGCGGCCAGGCTGGCGTCCTCAGGACGGAAGCCGACCACGATCTGGTTGTTGTCCTCGGCGGTCAGCTTGTTGACGGCCTCGGCCGGCAGATCAACGGTGTCCTCACCGATCTTCGCCTTGCCGTTGACCACCGGGTGGGTGTTCAGGTTCATCGACGGGGAGCCGATGAAGCCGGCGACGAAGACGTTGGCCGGACGATCGTACAGCTCGGTCGGAGCGCCGACCTGCTGCAGGATGCCGAGCTTGATGACGGCGATGCGGTCGCCCATCGTCAGAGCCTCGGTCTGATCGTGGGTCACGTACAGGGTGGTGACGCCCAGCTGACGCTGCAGAGCGGCAATCTGGGTACGGGTCTGGACACGAAGCTTGGCATCGAGGTTGGAGAGCGGCTCATCCATGAGGAAGACCTTCGGCTCACGAACGATTGCACGGCCCATGGCCACACGCTGACGCTGACCACCGGACAGAGCCTTCGGCTTGCGGTCCAGGTACTCGGTCAGGTCGAGGATCTCAGCGGCCTTCTCAACGCGCTTGCGAATCTCTTCCTTCGGAGTGCCGGCGATCTTCAGGGCGAAGCCCATGTTGTCGGCAACGGTCATGTGCGGGTACAGAGCGTAGTTCTGGAACACCATTGCGATGTCGCGGTCCTTCGGCTGCATCGTGGTGACATCCTTGCCACCGATGAGGATGCGGCCCTTGTTGACCTCTTCCAGGCCGGCGAGCATACGAAGGGTCGTAGACTTACCGCAGCCAGAGGGGCCGACGAGGACGAGGAACTCGCCATCCTTGATATCAAGATTCAGATCATCCACAGAGGGCTTGTCGTTGCCCGGGTAGATACGAGTGACGTGGTCGAAAACGACTTCTGCCATAATTGCAATCCTTTCAGAGGCAGGTACGTGCCTCACGATCCGTGGTAAAGGGATTTATTCTTTACTGTGCTTCGACCTGTCGCCACCGACTACAACATTGCTTTCGGAAACTGCAAGCTTCAGCGTTTACTTTTTTCCGGTTCAGTGAAGGTTCTCTTCGTTGAGCCAAGTTTCACTATACACGGCATATGAACAAAAACAAGGCCCGAAATGCGAAAATTTTCGCACTGCGTGTCGCGCACGGCATCCGCTCACCATCGGAATCCATCGGCATCTCACATCGCACCGCACTCCTCCCTTGCGACGGGACCCGGCGTTACCCTTGGAATATGGAACTTGAGCCGTTGGTCAGCATCATCATCCCGGTCTACAAGGTCGAGCAGTTCCTCGACGATTGTATGACGAGCATCACATCCCAGACGTATGCCAATCTGGAAATACTGCTGGTCGACGACGGCTCACCCGACCGCTGCCCCGCCATGTGCGACGCCTGGGCGGCCAAGGATGCGCGCGTGCGCGTCATCCATAAACCGAACGGCGGCCTTTCGGATGCGCGCAACGCCGGCATCGCGCAGGCCACCGGCGACTATATATACTTTGCCGATTCCGACGACACCGTCGCCCCCACGTTGGTCGAGGATTGCCTCGCAGCCATGCGCAAGTACGACGCCGATCTGGTGATGTTCCAGTTCGACACCATCTCAGAGAACGGCAAACCGCTGCTCTCCAACTATCGTCACAACGACTTCACCGAAGTGCAGGTGCTCACACCGGTGGAGGCGCTGAAAAAGCAGGTCAAAGCCGAAATCGATGGCTATTTCTGGGCGTTCCTCGCCCCGGCCTCGACCTATCAGAACAACGATTTCTTGTTCCCGGTCGGCCGTAAAATCGAGGACCTCTCCCGCATCTGCAATGTAATCGGCTCCGCGACGCGAGTGGTGCGGATTCCCAAAGTGCTCTACCACTACCGCATGCGCGAGGGGTCGATCACCGCCAGTTGGGACCCCAAACTCACACGCGATTGGACCCGTGCCGCCGACGATCGCGAAGACTACATTCTTGAGCATTTCCCGGAGCTCAAGGGATTCATGACGCTGCAGCAGCTGAACTTCTTCGCCAACCTCGACTATGAGACGATTCGCCAGTCGATGATCGCCGGCCTCAAGATCGACCCCGAAGACGCGGACGCGATCCGCCGGCGCATCGACCGCCTGACCAAGACCGCCACCGAAAGCGACGAGCCGATCCCGGATACGCTGCGCGAACTGCTGGGCCTGGTGAAGGAGGGCATCACCAAGCTCGCGGACAATGCCGCGGACGCGCTGGGTTCCAGCGCCACGGACGCCTTGGCTGCGAGCTCGGACGATGCGCCCGCGTGGCTTCCTTTGGCGAGGGGCTCGGCAGCCGCCGATACCGGAGCGGGCGCGGAAGCTGCCGGCAAGGCCAAGGCGAACGACGAGCTGACGCTTGCCGAGCGGTTCCGCGACATGCGAGAGGATTGGCGTCAGCTGCGCATCCAGCACATCGAGCAGGCCGAGGAACGCAAGGAGCGCCGCGAAGAGCGCAAGGCCGAGCGCCTCGCCGCCCGCAACGGCGTCACCTTCGAGGAGCGGCAGTAGTACGGACACTAACCTCACCGCTCAGCGGACGGTTGGCGAGATATAGTCGCTGAGATATCGCGCGAGCTGTGCAGAGGGATACGCAATAGGACTTGGGCAATATGGGAGGCCCGAACCAACCCGAAAAGCCGCCGTTCACACGAAATTCCCAGACCATTTACACACAGCATTGAACCGGGTGCGGTTATATGGAGTCAGGCCGCAAAGGCCAAACACATAACTGAATCCCTTCTTCTTCCTTCTCTCCTTCAAAGCCCGGCCCACCCAGCCGGGCTTTTCCTTTTGGTTCCGTTCCCGCGCAGCCTTCCGCGCCGCCCGCCGCCTTCCGCGCCGCCCGCCGCCCACCCAGCCGAGGCCAGCGGCTAGGATGGCGGGGAGAGGAACATGACGGGAGGTCAAGGTCATGCGCGATATCAGGGTTGGGGTGGTCGAAGACGATCCCACCGCCTGCCAGAGGGTGCTGGATTATCTGAACCAATACCATAGCGAAACCGGCACGGAGTTCACGATCTCCGTGTTCGACGACGGCGAACGGATCGTCGAGAAGTACACGCCCACGTACGACATCCTGCTGCTGGACATCGAGATGAAGCATATGGACGGCATGGCGGCCGCCCGGCAGATTCGCGAACGCGACGATTCCGTGGTGATCGTGTTCATCACCGCCGCCCCGCAGTACGCCATCAACGGCTATGAAGTGCAGGCGCTCTCCTATCTGCTCAAACCGGTCCCCTATTTCGCGTTCCGCCAGGAGATCAAGCGTTCGATCGACATGGTCCGTCGTCGTGCGGATGATGCGATGCTGATCGACGCCGGCGGCAGACAGATGCGCGTGGAACTGTCCGACGTGCTGTACATCGAATCGATTCGGCACACGATCATCATCCACACGCTCGGCGGCAAGCTGTCGGTGACCGGCACGTTGAAGGATTTCGAGGAGCGACTGGCCGGGCAGAGTTTCTTCCGCTCGAATTCGTGTTATCTGGTGAATATGCAGCATGTGGTCGGCGTGGATGGTCAGGATTGCGTGATGTCGAACGGGGAGGCGCTGCGCATCAGTCGCCCGCGCAAGAAGGCGTTTCTGGTGGCGCTGGCCAATTATCTGGGATCAGGTGGGGCGACTTCGAATGTGGCCATCGGCGCCGCAGACAACGCAGCCGCCACAGCAACCGGCTCTGCGGCTGTCCCCATGGCAGCTGGATCTGCGGCAGCTCCCACGGCGACCGCCTCCGGCACCACCGCTGCAGTCGGAGTCTGACCGATGAACGGCAGCACCATCACCAACGCCCTGCCGGACATTCCGCGCATCTACACTGCGCTGTGCGAATGGCTGGCCTGCATCGTCTATATTCTGGCCATCTACCGCCGTGTACCGTGGCAACGGACGGCGGTGGTCAGCGCAGCCGGACTGGCCGGCATGATCGTCATCCAGTACTTTGACGGCATCATGCCATTATGGTTCTGGATCATCGGCATGCTGCTGGCGTTCGGCGGCATGTGGACGATTGTGCGGTTCGGCGCAGGCACCGGCAACCGCGAAGGCCTGTACATCACCGCGCGCGCGTTCGTACTGGGTGAGTTGGTGGCGTCGCTGCACTGGCAGTTGGTCATGTTCCTGAATCTGGGGGATACGGCCGCCGCCAAACAGTGGTATTCGCTACTGCTGCTGGCGTTGACGTACTCCCTATGCTTCTTCGCCGCCTGGCTGCTGGAGCGCGGCAACTTCGCCAGCGATCGGCCGACCGACATCTCGGTACCGTTGCTGCTCGGCACTGTGGCCATCACCATCGTGACGTTCGCGATGAGTAACCTGAGCTTCGTCTCCACCAATACGCCGTTCTCCGGAACCGTGGGGCAGGAGGTGTTCTACATCCGCACATTGGTGGATTTCTGCGGTTGCGCGATCCTCTACGCGCAGCAGGAGCAGGCGCGGCGCATGGCAGCAAACGCCGAGCTCGCCTCCATCAACGCACAACTGGCCAGCCAGCATCAGGAATATCTGGCGTCCAAGGAGAACATCGAGTCGATCGGACGGCTCGCGCACGATCTCAAGCATCAGATCGCGGCGCTGCGGGCGGAAGTCGACCCCGAGCATGCGGCGGCCGGCTTCGAACAGCTGGAGGCTTCGGTGGCGGCGGCGAGCGCCCAGCAGCACTCCGGGAACCCGGTGCTGGACGTGATCCTGACCACCAAGATGCGCACGTGCGCCGATCGTGGCATTACGCTGACGGCGGTGGCTGATGGCAAACTGCTCGCCGGCATGTCCTCGATGGACATCGCCTCGCTGTTCGGCAATGCGCTGGACAACGCCATCGAGGCGACCAGCAAACTGCCCGACCGGCAGCAGCGTCTGATTCGACTGGCTTTGTATGGGCAGGGTCGGTTCATGGTGATTCGCGTGGAGAATTATTACGATTCGACGCTCAAGAAGGACTCGACCGGCGCGCTGCGCACGACCAAGCGGGACGCATCACGGCATGGATTCGGCGTGAAGTCGATTCGTCACATCGTCGCGCAGTACGGCGGTGAGGTGACGATCCGGACCGAGGACCACTGGTTCGTGCTGACAGCGTTGATACCGAGGTAAGGCCGCGGCGAGGCCACGTTGATACCGCGCGTTGCCGCCGGTGATACCCCGGCAGCCGCGGATACCCCGGTAATCCCGCGGTGATACTGCGTTGTAGCCGGTGATACCGCGTTAAGTTCGCGTCTCAACGAGGCCGCCGCGAACATACAGCCCCTTACGGCCTTCCGACAGGCTGTATGTTCGCGAGTTCATCATCTCAACGCGAACATACGGTCGATAATAGG
>NZ_JFAG01000032.1:0-13782 GCF_006408915.1 Bifidobacterium sp. UTCIF-1 | reverse complement strand
ATCAAAACAATGGCTTACTGCAAGCCGTGCAGCATCAACGGTTGGACGACGCACAGGCAGCCAAGGAACATATCGGCAAGAGCGCGCTAATCCGCAAGGCGCTCGCCGCCTACCTGACAGCCAATCAGACATAGCCTGCGATGGACTGCTCCCCCGAAAACGACGAAAGCCCCGCCTCTGCCACACATTTCGGCGAAGGTCAGGACTTTCGTGTTATTCGGTCTCGGCGATGCGGACTGCTTCTCTGACTGGATGCGGTTTACCGCACTCCACTTGCCAAATCACGCCAAATCACGCCAAATCACGTCCGCCTCCCCTCGTTACCGTACCCGATGACGATTGGCAACGAACAGGACGGCAAGCCCTATGGATAGGAAGGCAGCGGCGATGCCCATCGGCGGCACCAGGTCGATGCCGGTGCCGGGCAACGGCTCTTCGGGCGGCGTCGGCTCCTCCGGCTGGCCGGGCTCCTCGGGTTCACATGGCTCCTCAGGCTTCCCGGGTTCGCAAGGTTCCTCAGGTTCACACGGCTCATCCGGTTCACAAGGTTCCTCAGGCTCACACGGCTCCTCCGGCTCACACGGCGCAGGCACCCACGTGCGCTCCCACGCATCGTCGTACCGGCTCGCGGCCGGCGTGACGCGGTCATCGCCCTCGAATTCCCAGACGAACACATACCAGCCATGGCGTTCCGCCGTGATATTCATCGGATCGCCATTGGCGTCCAAGGCACCGGCCCCGATCTTGAACGTACCGTTCCTCGCCGGAATATTCCATGTGATCAGCTTGCGATGATGCTCATCTGGGTCTGGCGTCTCGGCACCCGTCGGCTTGTACTCCTCGTCCTTGGAAGGATCGTTCTCATCGCCCGCCCACCAGACGCTGACTTGTGCATACGGGCGGTCCGCCCCGAACCCGAATGCTTCGTTGCCCGAAAACTCGCCATGATCCTCCGGGAATCCCTTCACCGTAATGGTGTCGCTCAGCTGCGAACCGACGTGTGCGGTGTGTTCGGTCACCGTAGATTCCACTTCGACACGGCTGCGGTTCGAGCTGCTTTCCTCCGCTTCAAGGAACGCGCTGCTCCAATCGCCTTTGAGATGTCCTTGCGCCTTGTCGCTTTGCTCGGATTTGCGGAACACCCACACCCAGGTGCCGAAACCGCCCGACTTCCCAGTCAGATACGGCTTATCTCCGTCCGGTTTGGTCATGGCCTGCACGCGTTCGCTCTGCCCGGCTCCGGTGAACGAAGCGCTGCCATAGGCCACCGGCGCATACCCCGCCTGTCGGATGCGCGCCAGATAGTCATCGGCGCTCTCCGCCGTCTTGGGGGCCATCATATTGTCCAGATCCCTGATGGTCAGACCATCGAAGTAATACCCCTGTGCCCTGAGCAGCAGATCATCCACCCACTGACGGTCCGCCTCGGCCACACCACTGGTCACTTCATCGAATACGGCCGCCCCGGCGTCAAGTACTTTGCCGGATACCTTGGTGCTGACCGACGGCGTGAAGTAATCCTGCACCTTGAACGTCACCGCACCACCCGGTTCGGAAACCATCGAATCAAAGCCTCGCATGTCCTGCACTGCATCCATATGCTGCATGCGCGGAATCTCATACGACACCGATGCCGACACCTCCCCCTTGCCGGTGGCTTTCCACGCGAAGCTCAACGGCTGCTCACCGGAATCGCCTGTGAGCACGGCCTCGCCATTCTTCTCGAACACGGCGGGACCGTTCAGGGTGATGGTGAACGGGACCTTTGAAATCAATCGTCCTGCACCATTCACCACGGACACCTTGACCTCGCCCCGCCGCAACCCCTCGGCATACGTGCTCTCCACGGTGGCGTTCGCCGGCGTCTTGCCTTCCGATTCCGCCCACATCTCCTCAGCCATGGCGAACACATTCGGATGCAGCGGCTCCAGATACGCCCGATGAGGCCGCCACTGCTCCTGATTGCCGAGCTTGTCCTGCACGAGAATGGCGATGGCCGCATACTGTTCGCGCGTTGCAGACCGGTACCATTTCATGAGCCACGCCAACCTGCGCACCACGGGATCGTCATCGACCCGATGCGTGGGCCCCTCCATGTAATCGGTCATGTTGCCCGCTTCGATGCAATAGAACTGTGTGTCATCCCTACCGAACGCAACGATCCCCAGATGATAATCCGTGCCATTGTAGTGGTAATTGATGCGATGCTGAGGATAGGAGAAGCCGAGCTTGTTCCCCTCGGTCTGAGTCTGTGTGACCTGCATCGTCTGTGTGGTGACCGCATGCGCGAGGGAGGGGCTCCCGACCGCCACACCGAGCAGCATCGCAAGGGCGACGAGCATCGCGCCCACAGCCAGAACGTGCGTACCTCCCTTACGCCGCGCCGGGATCCTGACCGAATGCCATGTCCGCGCCGTTTCCGTTTCCCTAGGCGTTTCTATTGCTGCCATGTTCATTCCTTTCCAAGACTGGTATCCGCCCGCTTCGTTGCGAACGGATAGACCACGAGCATGGCAGATTCGCGGCGGATACCGGCCGTTTTCCGACCTATGTGGTTCGAGCTTGCCGTTTTCGGGCGAGTTGTGGATAACTTCGGCTTCGAGTTATCCACTTCAAGCCATTTATCGAACGTTCATCCAAAAGTTGTCCACAATGCACGACAAATGATGGATTCCCCTTAAAATGGGCCGTATGGTAGTACAACATCGCGCGAATTCGCGCACATCCCATACAGAACAACCCTCCAAGGCCGAACCGGCCGCCCAGACCGTCAAGGTCTCCACGACCTCCAAGACGACGAAGTCAAAGGCGACTTCTCGCCCCAAAGCCGTCAAACCCACGACCAATGCCGTGAAGTCCGCGACCAAGCCCGCAGCAAAAACCGCAGCCAAAGCCGCCACGACCAAGGCCACCGCCGCCAAGACCACGAAGACCGCCAAAGCCACGCATAAGCGCGTCGACGCCGAAACCGCGCGCGCCAACGCTGCTCTGAAAGGCCTGGTCGGCGAGGCGCCAGCCCCCACCATCGAGGTCAAGGAGCTCGGCCAGTTCGGCCGCATCAACGTGATGGACGTCACTCCCGATGAGGAGCGCGGCATCTTCCCGGCCCGCGTGGAGCTCGGTGAACCGTTCAAGGTGACCGCACAGGTGTTCATCGAAGGACGTACCAAGGTGGGAGCTACGGCGATCGTCCGCAACGCCCGCGGCAGGGAGACGCTGCGCAGGCGCATGATGTGCACGAACCCCGGCCTCGACCGCTGGGAGGTCACGCTCAAGTGCGGTGAGCACAGCGATCTGAAACCTTGGGATGAGGGCTATGCCGCAGTCAAGCGCCAGCTCGGCGAGTGGACTGTGACTGTTGAGGGCTGGGAGGACACGTACACGTCCTGGCTGCATGACGCCCGCATCAAGGTGCGTGTGCTGGATGATGTGGACAACGCGCTGAACTCCGGCGCCGAGCTGCTGGCTCGCTGGGCGGTGACCCTGGATGCGAAGCTGACCGTGCGCGACCGCAAGACGCTGCAACAAGCCGCCGAGACCATGGCCGATGAATCGCTGACCGCCGAGGAACGTTTGGCCGCAGGCGACAATCCGCAGATCGCCGCCCTGCATGAGACCAACCCGCTGCGCGATGGTATTTCGCCGAGCCAGCCGCAACGCTTCAAGGTGGAGCGTCCGAAGTCCAGCTTCGCCGCTTGGTACCAGTTCTTCCCGCGCTCCGAAGGCGCCACCATCGACCCAGCGACCGGCAAGATCGTGCAAGGTACGCTCAAGACCTCGATCGCAGGCCTCGAACGCGCCAAGGCCGAGGGCTTCGACATCGTCTACCTTCCGCCGATCTTCCCGATTGGCGTCACCAACCGCAAGGGCCGCAACAATTCGCTGGTGGCCGGCCCTGACGATCCGGGTTCCCCGTTCGGCATCGGCTCCGCTCTGGGAGGCCACGATACGGTGGACCCGCTGCTTGGCACGATGGATGATTTCAAGGCCCTGACCGCCCGCGCCCATGAGCTCGGACTGGAAATCGCCCTTGATTTCGCGCTGCAATGCTCTCCTGATCATCCGTGGGTCAAGCAGCATCCGGATTGGTTCCGTCACAAGCCGGACGGCACCATCGCTTTCGCGGAGAATCCGCCGAAGAAGTATCAGGACATCTACCCGATTGACTTCAACGCCGACATGGAAGGCATTGAGAAGGAAGTCGAACGTGTGCTGAACCTGTGGATCGATGCGGGCGTGACCATCTTCCGCGTCGACAATCCGCACACCAAGCCAGTTCGTTTCTGGCAGGATGTGATCGCCGCCGTGACCAAGCGCCACCCGGAGGTCCTGTTCCTGGCCGAGGCGTTCACCCGTCCGGGCATGATGCGCGCCCTGAGCTATGTGGGCTTCACGCAGTCCCACTGCTACTTCCCGTGGCGCAACACCAAGGAGGAGCTGGAGGAGTATCTGCCCGTCACCAATGGCGACGACGGCTACTACCAGCACAACACCTTCTGGCCCACCACGCCGGACATCCTTACCGCCTACGTGCGCGACAACGGCATCGCCGGCCATTGCGTGCGCGCGGTGCTCGCCGCCATGGGCTCGCCGAGCTGGGGCATCTACAACGGTTTCGAACTGTTGGAGAACAAGCAGCGCCCGGGCTTCGAGGAGCAGATCGACAACGAGAAGTACGAGGTCAAGGTCCGCGACTGGTCCAAGGCCAAGAAGTACGGTGTGGCGGAAATGCTCACGGCGCTCAACAAGATCCGCCGCTCGCACCCGGCAGCGCTGAGCTATCACAACCTCACGGTGCTCGAGTCCTCCGATCCGAACGTGCTGGCGTTCGCCCGTCATACTTCGGCGGAGCTGACAGGCACCGGTCAGGCGGATACGCTGATCGTGGTGGTGAACCTCGATGGACATGACGCGCATCAGTCGATGATTCATCTGGATCTCGATAAGCTGGGCCTGCCCACCGACCGTCCGCTTGCCGTGCGCGATGAGCTGACCGGCCGGGAATTCCAGTGGGGCTGGGACAACTACGTCTCGCTCGCACCGTGGGTGGATGTGGCTCACATTCTGTCCGTGCAGTGATGATGATGCGCCCGGACGGTAGTAGTGTGTGTAACGAATAGTTTCCAAACAAGGAGATAGCACAATGGCAGAAACCTTCAACGTCGTGGTCGAGATTCCGCGCGGATCCAAGAACAAGTACGAAGTCGATCAGGAGACCGGCCGCGTCTTCCTGGACCGTGAGCTGTTCACCGCCATGGGCTACCCGGACGACTACGGATACATCGAGGGCACCCTGGGCGAGGACGGCGATCCGCTGGACGCGCTCGTGATGGTGACCAACTCCGTGTTCCCGGGCTGCGTCATTGAGTGCCGCGCCGTGGGCCTGTACCACATGGAGGACGAAGAGGGCGGCGACGACAAGGTGCTGTGCGTGCCGGCCGACGTTCGTTACGACGGCGTCAAGGACGTCAAGGACGTCAACGAGTACCACCTCGCCGAGATCAAGCACTTCTTCGAGCAGTACAAGGCCCTCGAGCCCGGCAAGGAAGTCAAGCCCGGCGACTACTGGACCGGCGCGGACGTGGCCGAGAAGGAGATCAAGGAGGCGCGTGAGCGTCTAGCGAACGCGCAGAAGTGATCTCCTTCAGCGAAGCCCGGTGGGCTTCGCGGCGGCCACGTGCGAAGGCATGACAGTGCCTGAGCCAACAATGAGCCGGCCGCAGGCCGTCCATAATTGCAGGACCGTCGCCGAGAAGGAAATCGCTGAGGCGCGTGAGCGTCTAGCCGAGGCGTCTAAGTGACAGTCCAGTGGACTGTCACTAGCCGAGGTGAGCGGCTACGCCGCGAAGGCGCGTGAAACGCGCACTCCGAAGTGATCATTTTCGATTCCCCTGCTGAGGGAATCACATTGCAGAAGGCCCCTTCGGGGGCCTTCTGTTGTATACTGACATCTCGTCTTTTCAATTAGGCGTAGGCGGCGCGTGGGAACGCTGGTCGAGGCCCATCGCTTGGAGAAAACCGGCGATGAACCTGCTATATCATCATGATTTCGATCATCATTCAAACCCTATTGATTTCCGTTTACGTGGCGATGGACGCGTTTGCCGTCTCCATTGGCAAGGGTCTGACCGTTTCCAAAGTCCGTACTCGGGACGCCATCAAAACAGCGCTCTGGTTTGGTGGCTTCCAGGCGTTGTTCCCTCTGCTCGGCTATTTCGCCGCATCCGCATTCAGCTCATACGTCACTGAATTCGATCACTGGATCATCTTCGGTCTGCTTGCGTTCATCGGCGGCAACATGGTTCATGAAGCGTTTGAGGAGCCGGACGAGAACGCCCGGGAAACACCGCAATTCGATTGGAAGCACATGCTGCCGCTGGCGGTGGCATGCAGTATCGACGCCTTCGCCGTGGGCGTGAGCCTGGCTTTCATGCAATCCAACGTGGTCTTTGCCGTGACCTGCATCGGCGTGGTCACCGGCCTGTTCTCCGCAGCAGGCCTGTATATCGGCCGCGTGTTCGGCTCCCGATGGCAGCAGCCTTCCCAGATCGCCGGCGGCGTGGTGCTGATTCTCATCGGCGTGAAAGTGCTGCTGGAGCATCTCGGCATCATCGCCTTCTAAGGAACGGCGTAGGATTGTCGCAGCACATCGTTTATCGGAGAGGTTCACATGGCCGAAATCACTCAGGAGAACTGGAAGCATAAGGCTGGCAGCATGCTGCTGACCCAGTGCACAGCATATGCGATGCTCATCGCCGCCACCGTGGTTCCCGAGCGCGGACCGATGCCGACCATTCCGCTCATCATCGCGGCCATGGTGCTCGGCGAATTCATCCTGTTCTGGCCATTCCGCGGCTCGGTGTTCGACCGGGCCATCACGATGGTCTTCGGTGCAGCCTCACTGATATTCGTGTTCGTGCCTTTCCCGGTCAGCGACATTCCCCCTCAGATGGTTAGCAGGCATGGCGAACCGCTGCCTTGGTATTCATGGGCCCTTGCCGTGGGCTTCCTGCTGGTGGTGCTCGTGGTTTTCTCGTTCGGACGCCAAATGGCCCGTAAAGAGCGCTCCCATCTGATTCGCGCACTCTCCCACGCCGTCACCTCCGGCGTGGCCGCCATCGCGGTAGCCGGCTGGTGCTTCCTGCCGACGCTGGGTGTGCTCATCAGCCGCGACGCCACTGCTGGCGGCATCGCGGTCATCATACTGATTGTGTTGGCCATCGCGCTGGCCATCGCCTCTGTGCTGTGGGTGCGCGATGCCGATCCGGATCCCACGATGCGCGCACCGTGGATAGGCACCGGCCTGCTTCCGGTGATGATGATGGGCGTGACCATCGCAGCGGCCACTCTGCTGCTCACGCACTACCTCGGCTGAGCTGCCACGCTGACTCATTGCATGCGTGATGCCCACATTCGCAACGTTATGTTCCCATTTATGAGCCAATGTCACCTAGGTGTCCCACGCAGGCGCGTACAATAAGGGGAAATCTGCGAATGACCGGTCATCAGCATCATGCCGACGCCGGTTGGCAACCGATACGCGCAATTCACTGATTGCGACAATTCACTAGGGGGGATCAGCGTGACGGATTTGACGTTGATGACTTTCGCTAACGACCCCGCAACCGTTCTACCGTCACTCGCCCTGCTTTCCCACCGCGTACGCGTGCTGCCCATGGACGCCGCGAGTCTCGTGAAAATGCCGGAGAACACGATTCTGTTTCTAGACGCACGAGACGATTTTGCCACTGCCAAGACACTGTGCAATCTCATTCATGCATCCGGCCTGTCCACGCCGATCGTGCTCGTGCTGACCGAAGGCGGCTTCACCGTGGTCAACTCCCAGTGGGGCATTGCCGACGTGGTGGTCACCAGTGCATCCCCAGCAGAGGTCGAGGGCCGTCTCCGTCTGGTTTCCGAACGCGGCAACGCACCGGCCACGTCCATGATGGGCAATGCGTCGGAACCTACCACCACCGTGGAAGACGGACAGATTCGTTCCGGCGATCTGATTGTGGACACCAATGGCTATACAGCATCCTTGCATGGCCGCCCCATCGATCTGGCATACAAGGAATTCGAGCTGCTCAAGTATCTAGTGCAGCATCCCGGCCGGGTCTTCACGCGCGCCCAACTTCTGCAGGAAGTATGGGGATACGACTATTACGGCGGCACCCGCACGGTGGATGTGCACATCCGTCGCCTGCGCGCCAAGCTTGGCGGCGAATACGAGCACCTCATCGGTACGGTGCGCAATGTGGGCTACCGCTTCGACCCGCCGGAGAACGATAAGGGCGACGCGGCTGCCCAGCAGGCCGCACGTTCCAGCACGCACAGTTCCGACTCCGCCGCCGAGTAGACGTTTGACGCCGCGCAATACCGCGAGCGCCAACGCTCTCCTATACGGCGGCACGGCGGCATAGGAAAAAGCCAGCATCATCGGCAGAAGAACCAGCATCACGATAGGAAGGCGAACGATGCGCGAAAGCAAATCGGCGCGACTGGCCCGGATGCACGCCGAATACGACATCCTGTGCCGCATCATTCCCGCTCCGGAATGCGCATTGGATTTCAACTCCCCACTGCAATTGCTGATCGCCACTGTGCTCAGCGCCCAGACCACAGACACGCGCGTCAATACCGTCACTCCGGAACTCTTCGCCACCTATCCCACTGCGGCGGCGCTGGCTGCGGCCAATCCCTCGCAGGTCGAGGACATCATCCACCCCTTGGGCTTCTATCGTTCGAAAACCCAGCATCTTCTCGGACTGGCCGCCGCCTTGGACGAACGATTCGGCGGCGAAGTGCCACAGACCATGGAGGAACTGACCAGTCTGCCCGGGGTCGGCCGCAAAACCGCGAATGTGGTGCTCGGCAACGCCTTCGGCATCCCCGGCTTCCCCGTCGATACGCATGTGATGCGCGTCACAGGCAAGTTGCGTTGGCGTTCGGACTGGCGAGCGTCCCATCCTGATCCCGTGCATATCGAACGGGAGATCACTGCATGCTTTCCGCCTGAGGATTGGACGAATCTCAGCCATCGGCTCATCCTGTTCGGCCGGGCCACATGCCATGCGCGCAAGCCTGATTGCGGGCATTGCCCTTTGGCACAGTCCTGCCCAAGTTTTGGCCTCTAAGCGGAAGCCGGCCCTTCCCGGTAGTACGTCATCATTAGACTGAAGGGCATGCGCAGCAAGCAATCACGGAAGAACAACGAGCTGGTCAGTTGGGGTGTGTTTCTGGTGGTGACCCTCGTGCTCAGCGCCCTGGTCTGGGCGGGATGGTCGGCCATCGGCCACCGGAGTGCCACGCCGTCATTGACATCGCCCGGCAAGGGTCCGGATACGGCAGTCACCATCGGCGTCAAGGACATGCCACAGTCGTTGGATATCCGTACCAACAGTTCCGACGCAGCACAGCGGCTCCTCATCGACAATGTGTATGAGACCTTGGTCACGGTGGATCAGCAGAACCAGTTGCAGCCGGGGCTTGCCACCAGTTGGAAGGTCTCCGACGATGCGCTGACATATACCTTTACCATCGCCGACGGCGTCACCTTCTCCAATGGGCATACACTAGACGGCACTGACGTAGTGTGGTCGCTGCAGCAGGCAGTGACCAAGCAGTACGCCGACGTGAGCGATCTCGGCGAGCTTGCCTCCATCACCAATCCCGACGCGCACACCGTGACGATCGCACTGACCTCACCGAATCCCACACTGCTGCGGGCGCTCTCCGGAAGACTCGGCATTGTTTATGATTCCGAAGCGGGCGATACCGATTACGCGAAACAAGCCATCGGCTCCGGCCCGTTCACCGTCAGTAAGTTCACCCCCGCTCAATCGCTGACATTGGCATACAGCGGCACCTACCATGGCACCAAGGCCAAGGTGGGCACCATCACCTTCAATCAGTATTCCGACGAGGCCAAACTCAACGAGGCACTGGCCAACGGCAGCATTGACATGGCCGCCCCCGCCACGGCATCCGTGGCCTCTGCGGCGAACGGCAAGGAGAACCTCAAGGTTAGCGAAGGCACCACCACAGACAAGGTACTGCTGGCGTTCAACAACAGCACCGATTCGATAATGTCGGACGAAAAGGTGCGTACCACCTTCCGCTATATCATCGACGCCGCTGCGATAGCCTCCTCCCAACCTGATTCCGGCGGGCTTCTGGGCGGGCCGATCAGCCCCACCGAACCCGGATACGAGGACCTGACCGGGTTGTTCCCGCATGACATGGCCCAAGGGCAGTCGATGACCAACTATTTCGGTTCCTATCTGACCACCGTGGATTTCGTGGTGACCGAGCAGTATCGCGCCATGGCGGAGGCCATCGCCCAGCAGATCGCCCAGGTGCCGCGCCCCACGGTGAACCTTGAAGTGGTGTCGGATCAGGATTACGCCAAACGCATCCAGGACGGATCATGGGAGCTGACGCTGATGAGCATGGACGGGACCGGCGACGCCGGCGAATTCGTCGACCCGAACTCCATGTTCCACTACGAGCATGCCG
The DNA here is from genome assembly GCF_006408915.1 of Bifidobacterium sp. UTCIF-1. Lineage (NCBI taxonomy): Bacteria > Bacillati > Actinomycetota > Actinomycetes > Bifidobacteriales > Bifidobacteriaceae > Bifidobacterium > Bifidobacterium sp. UTCIF-1. The sequence continues at coordinate 3,264 of NZ_JFAG01000032.1, read as the reverse complement.
CAGCCGAGCAGGCGTATGCCTCCGCACGGGCTGCCACCAATGACCAGGAATACGCCGACCGGATGAAGGTGTATGCCAGGACCCTCAGCCAGGACGCGGCAAGCGACTGGCTGTATACGCGCAAATGCTTCACCGTGGCCAGCAGCAAGCTGTCCGGCTACCCCACCGCACTGATCGATACGCGCATGCCGTTGGGGAACTTGGCCAAGGCGCAATAGCGTCCGGCCACCCCTCAGCCGCAGCTCTTCACCACTTCGGCCGTCTCTTCGCGCTACCGCATTGTCCTTTGCAAAAGCGCTCGCTGAGTTCAAGTCAGCGAGCGCTTTTGCAAAGGATCGGAATGACGACAGCGGAGAAGCAATAAGGGCCTCAGAGCGGGGAGCCTGCAAGAAAGCCCCGCCTTACCTTGTCATACAACGCGCATAGACTTTGGCTTTATGACTGAAGGCAATTCCATCATCAACGCCAACCTCACCCCGCTGCCCGACAAGGTCGGCGTGGACGGTCTTGAGGACAAGTGGCGCGCCGTTTGGGATGAGAACGGCACCTACAAGTTCCAGAACACCCGTGACCGCAAGGCCGTGTACTCCATCGATACCCCGCCGCCTACCGTCTCCGGCTCCTTGCATGTGGGACATGTGTTCTCCTACACGCATACCGACGTGATCGCGCGTTACAAGCGCATGCGCGGCTACGACGTGTTCTATCCGATGGGATGGGACGACAACGGCCTGCCCACCGAGCGCCGCGTGCAGAACTACTATGGCGTGCGCGTGGACGTGACCCTGCCGTACGACCCGGACTTCAAGCCGCCGTTCGAGGGCACCACCGGCAAGAAGATCGACGCCAAGGATCAAGTGCCGATCTCCCGCAAGAACTTCATCGAACTGTGCGAACGCCTGACCGCTCAGGACGAGCAGCAGTTCGAGGCGCTGTGGCGCAAGCTGGGCCTGTCGATTGACTGGTCGCAGACCTACCACACCATCGGCGAGCACCCGCAGCGCGTGGCCCAGAAGGCCTTCCTGCGCAATCTCGCCCGCGGCGAGGCCTACCAGCAGGACGCCCCCGGTCTGTGGGACGTGACCTTCCAGACCGCAGTGGCGCAGGCTGAGCTGGAATCCCGTGAATACCCGGGCTTCTACCACAAAATCGCCTTCCGCTTCGAGGACGGCACCCCGATCTACATCGAGACCACCCGTCCCGAGCTGTTGGCCGCCTGCACATCGCTGATTGCCAACCCCGAGGACGACCGCTACAAGCAGTACTTCGGCCAGGAGGTCTACTCCCCGCTGTTCAAGGTCAAGGTGCCGATCCTGGCGCACCCGGCCGCCGAAATGGACAAGGGCGCCGGCATCGCCATGTGCTGTACGTTCGGTGATGTGACCGATGTGCAGTGGTGGCGTGACCTGAAGCTGCCCACCCGCTCCATCATCCAGCGCAACGGCCGCATCGTGATGGACACCCCGGATTGGATCACCGACCCGGCCGGCCGCGAGATCTTTGCGGAGACCGCCGGCAAGACCACGTTCTCCGCCCGCAAGGTTATTGTCGACAAGCTGCGCGAATCCGGCGACATGGACGGCGAGCCGACGCCGACCAAGCGTATGACGAACTTCTACGAGAAGGGCGACAAGCCGCTCGAAATCGTCACCTCCCGACAGTGGTATCTGAAGAACGGCGGCACCGATTCCGAGCTCAACGCCCAACTGATCGAGCGCGGCAAGGAACTCAACTTCCACCCGGACTTCATGCGTGTGCGCTACGACAACTGGGTGCACGGCCTGAACGGCGACTGGCTGATCTCCCGCCAGCGCTTCTTCGGCGTGCCGTTCCCGCTGTGGTACCCGGTGCGCGAGGATGGTTCCGCTGATTACGACCATCCGCTGACCCCGTCCGAGGATCGTCTGCCGATCGACCCGACCATCGATGTGCCGGAAGGGTATGACGCTTCGCAGCGTGATGTGCCCGGCGGCTTCACCGCCGAGAAGGACATCATGGACACCTGGGCCACCTCCTCGCTGACCCCGCAGATCGTGACGCACTGGGAGGAGCCGGACGAGGCTTCCAAGGCGCTGTTCAAGGCCACGTTCCCGATGGACCTGCGCCCGCAGGGACAGGACATCATCCGCACCTGGCTGTTCTCCACCGTGGATCGCGCGCACCTCGAGAACCATTGCCTGCCGTGGGCGCACGCCACACTGTCCGGTTGGATTCTCGACCCTGACCACAAGAAGATGTCGAAATCCAAGGGCAACGTGGTGGTGCCGAACGAGCCGATCGAGAAGTTCGGCGCGGACGCCGTGCGCTACTGGGCCGCAGCCGCCCGGCTGGGCCTCGACGCCACTTATGATGTCGGCCAGATGAAGATCGGTCGCCGTCTGGCCATCAAGCTGCTGAACGCCACCAAGTTCGCGCTGGCCATCGGCCGCGAGGATGAGAACCATCACGTGGGCACCGCCGCCACTGCCGCGTGGAACCCGGCCGACGTGACCGAGCCGCTGGATCGCGCCGCCATGGCCAAGCTGGCCCATGTGGTGCGCGTGGCCACCGAATCACTGGAGGCATACGAGCATTCCAAGGCGCTGGAAGTCATCGAAAGCTACTTCTGGCAGTTCTGCGACGACTACATCGAGCTGGTGAAGAACCGCGCTTACGGCACTCCGGACGAGAAGGGCGAGGAGCCTTCGGCCGCTGCCGTGAAGTCCGCACGCACTGCGTTGGGCTTGGGTCTGGACGCCTTCGCCCGCCTGCTCGCCCCATACCTGCCGTACGCCACCGAAGAGGTGTGGAGCTGGATGCATGCCGGCTCCGGTTCCGTGCACCGTGCCGCATGGCCGACTCCGGAGCCTTACGTGCAGGCAGCGACCGGCGTATCGCCCGAACTGCTGACCTGGGCAGGCAAGGCTGTGGAGCAGCTGCGCAAGATCAAGTCCGAGGCCAAGGTATCCATGAAGACGCCGATCCTCTCCGTGGCACTGACCGCCGCACAGGATGGTGTGGACGCCATTCACGCCGCTCTGGGAGACATCGCCCAGGCCGGCCGCGTGGTGGGCAAGTTTGACCTGGTCGCCAAGCACGTGGAGGAATCCGCTGCCGAGGATGCCGCCGAAACCGAAGTCGCCGTGTCCGCCAGCGAACTCGGAGAGCCGCCTGTTAGGCAGAAGAAGTAACAGCTTTCTTCTGCCTAACAGGCGGCCTTCGCGGCTGCCAATAGCGCAGCCGCTCACCTCGCCTACGGGAAGTTCACAGGACTTCCCGTCCCAA
>NZ_JFAG01000031.1:0-15020 GCF_006408915.1 Bifidobacterium sp. UTCIF-1 | reverse complement strand
ATGTGAAGCCCCTTGGAATGCCAAGGGGCTTTGTTGTTTCCCAGGAGATTGCTTCGGGTGCCATGCCCGGCTTTCCGCTCAGCGTACGTTTGCTGAGAAAAAGGTTGGCAAAGATTCCAGCGGCTGGCGAACGATAGTGGGCGCCGTTGGCGACTTATATAAAGTCTTTTGTGCTATGTGGATAACCTGGCAAGCTGGAACCACATACCCCAATCGAGCTGGACACCGCACGCTTGATTCCATCAAGGTGGAAGAGACCGGCAATGATGCCGGCATGATTCGGCATGCATCCATGCCGCCGATCTGGAATGAGGTGTCAAAGGATATGAATGGGTATTGGTTCGATTGGCGTCGGCATGCCGCCCGACGCGCCGCCAGACTGCGTGAACACGAGCGTAGGCGGGCGGAGGAGCGGCGGACGTGGATGGATGCCGTAGTGGCCGCCGCAACGGCATTGGGACTGGCTTTGGCGTTGCTGATGGGGTTGACTGTTGAAGCGTCATGGGGCGCTTCGTCCTATTCCTCGATTCAGCAGACGGCATCGAATGGTACTGCCGCACATACGGCAGACACGCCGCCCGACGTCCAAGAGACGCTTCTGCCTGTGGATTTCACTGATTTGACGATGCTGGAAGAACGATCCACGTCGCGGTGCTCGGCACGATACGGTTGGCCCGTCAGCAATCCGGTGGTCGAGGCTCCGTTCGACAGGCCACTTACTCCGTGGGCACCCGGACATAGGGGAATCGATGTCAAGGCGCGGCAGGGGGACTCGATTTCGGCACCTGCTGCCGGAACCATCAGTTTCGCGGGGAAGGTCGGCGGCAAGGATGTGGTGAGTCTACGCCACCGTGGGGGAGTGACCTCGACCTTCGAGCCCGCCGTGACCACGCTTGAGGTCGGAATGAACGTGGATAGAGGAGCTTCCATCGGCGTGGTGGACGGCGAATCCGACCATTGCTCAAGCCAGTGTCTGCATTGGGGATTGAAACGCGGGGCGCACGATTATCTGGATCCGGAGCGATACGTCGGCGAATACATGATCGTGCTGAAGGAATGACATGATATGTACGCGGGCCCAGTCCCTCAGCACGATCATGTCATAGCCCTGCATCGGCCAGGCTGATATAGCCGGGATCGATGAGCGTGGCTTTGAGGTTGCTGGCGCTGACGGCCAATGGCGGTTCGTTCAGCGTCGGCACCTTCTTGATGCCGCCCACTGTGGTATCGCGTACGGATGACATGTCGCTGAGCGGTTTGCCGGTGTTCAGTCTCCCGCATACTTCGGCGATGTCGGCGGCGAGGAGCTGCCGGTTTTCGATGCCGGTCATCCATTGCTTGCCTTTGACGACATTGGGGATGCTGGAGATATACGAGCCATAGCCGGTGACCAAAGGCCATTGCGAGTCTTTTCCTTTGTCGGTCTCATTGGCCGCATCCGAACCGGTATCGTTTGCGGAATCGTCGTTTTCGGGGGCTTTGACGGGGTCGGGGACGCTTTCGCGTGCCAAATCCTTTTTGCCTGTGATGTTGCCGACGATACCGGAAATCGTGATTTGCGGATTGATGTCGGCCGCAGAGCCGGTGTACCCCAGATCATCCAGTTTCGCCACCACTTCGGAAGCTACGTAATCGTTCATCGCGATGATGCCGTCGATGCGGGTGGTCGTGGAAGTGCTGCCGGAATGCTCCAGTCGCATCGACAGCACCTTGGCCGTGGCGCGGTCCTTGCCGATGTCGTAGGCTACGTTGAGCCAATCATCCTCGGTGGTGTTTTTGGTCAATGCTCCTGAAGGACTGACCACTGTGCCTTTTTGGTAATACGCGCCAAGCACCTGCCAAATGCCTCGGAATGCCTCCTTGGCGAACTGCGAGTCGATGCCGGTGCCTGTATCGCCGTCATCCGATGTGGTATACGGCAGTAAAACCTCGATGCGCTTGGGATTGTCCTTGCTCGCCTTGTCCAATTCGAGTTTGGCGGCCATGTTCTGAGCTTGCAGGTGTCCGATGGTTCGCGCATCGGAGAACGATACGAATGCGTCCGGCTTGTATCCTTCAATGCTATTGGCCAGAAGCACCACGTGCATGCCCGATTCCTGAGCGAGTTTCAGTGATGAGACCAGACGCTCCACTGCCTGGGCCTGTGTGTCGTCGTCGCCGGTGTCGGTGCTGTCATCGGAATCGTCGGTGCTGTGGTTGCTCTCGTCGTTCGAGTTGGTGGACGAGGAGGACTGTCCGTTCGAGGACCCGTCCGCCGGCTGATCGGATGTGGCGTCGTCGGAATCTGTAGCTCCTTCATCGGCATCGGATTCGGTACTCAACTCCTGGCTGACATAATCGCCGTACTGGCGGGTCGAATCATCGGCGGCCACCACCGGGGCGACCAGTACCGTCGTGTTCTCCGCCGGGATGGCGATGCCAGAATCATCGGTCACTGTTTTTCCGGAGAGCCGGTTGACCACATAATCCTGAATCGCCCTGCTTTGCTTATCCAGCGTATCGGAAGTGGCATGCGAGATGTTCTCTTTCTTGAACCCGTACTGGACGAGCGCGTCAGTCAATTCCGGCGTGAGCTTGGCCCATTTGTTCAAGGGGGTCTGCTGATTCAACGTAATGCCGTCTGACGGTGTGAACAGCGCGGCTGCTCCCATGGAATCGGAGGTGATGGTGGTTTTCGTGCCACCGTCGGCGTCGTCATCGTGGCTGGCGGTGCATGCGGTCAGGGACAATATCATTGCGCATGCTGCGGTGATGGCGGTGGCGATAGTGACGGAGCGACGTACGAACCCCATAAACGAACAATCCTCCCCAGCAGAGTCTGCGATTCATGAACACTCTGGTCCGATTGTAGTGGACGGGATATGAAATATCCCGGATACGTGCGAAAGAACCGTGCGTATCCGGGACATTTCAGGGTATGGGTGACCGGGATGGTCAGGCGAGGGCTTTCTGAAGATTCTCATCAAGCGCGTTCATGAAGCCCTCCGTATCCAGCCACGGCTGGTCGGGGCCGATGAGCATGGCGAGGTCCTTGGTCATCTGGCCGCCTTCGACGGTGTCGACGATGACCTTCTCCAGCGTTTCGGCGAAGTGACGGACTTCGGGGGTGCCGTCCAAATCGGCGCGGTGCTTGAGGCCGCCGGTCCAAGCGAAAATCGAGGCGATCGGATTGGTGGAAGTCTTCTCGCCCTTGAGCCAACGGCGGTAGTGACGGGTCACGGTGCCGTGTGCGGCCTCGGCCTCGACGGTCTGCCCGTCCGGAGTCATGAGCACGGACGTCATGAGACCCAGCGATCCGAAGCCTTGGGCCACGGAATCGGACTGCACATCGCCGTCATAGTTCTTGCAGGCCCAGATGTAGCCGCCATGCCATTTCAGGGAGCTGGCTACCATATCGTCGATGAGACGGTGTTCGTAGGTCAGGCCCGCAGCCTCGAACCTGTCCCTGTATTCGGTTTCGTACACTTCTGCGAAGATGTCCTTGAACTGTCCGTCGTACGCCTTGAGAATCGTGTTCTTGGTGGACAGATACACCGGATAATGGCGCTTCAGGCCGTAGTTGAAGCAGGCGCGGGCGAATCCTCGGATCGAATCGTTGACGTTGTACTGCACCTGGGCCACGCCGCCGTCTTCGCCGTAGTTGTAGACCACGTGCTGAATCGGCTCGGACCCGTCGTCCGGAGTGAAGGTGACGGTCAGCTGGCCAGCGCCCGGCACCTTGAAGTCGGTGGCCTTGTACTGGTCGCCGAAGGCGTGACGGGCCACGACGATCGGCTTGGTCCAGCCGGGCACCAGACGCGGCACGTTGCTCATCACGATCGGTTCGCGGAAGATGGTGCCTCCGAGGATGTTGCGGATGGTGCCGTTGGGCGACTTCCACATCTTCTTGAGGCCGAATTCCTTGACTCGGGCCTCATCGGGGGTGATGGTGGCGCATTTGACGCCGACATGGTGCTTCTGGATGGCGTGGGCGGCGTCGATGGTGACCTGATCGTCGGTCTCGTCGCGGTGTTGGATGCCCAGATCGTAGTATTCGAGGTTCACATCGAGATACGGCAGAATGAGCCTGTCCTTGATGTCCTTCCAGATCACGCGGGTCATTTCGTCGCCGTCAAGTTCAACGACGGTGCCTTCGACCTTGGTTTTGGCCATGCTTCCTCCTGATAGATGCTTTCGCGGAATGGTTCAGTCTTATCGCATGTTTGTAACGAGTCGGTTCGGGATTCGAGAATATGGACACCTTAGCGGGGGCGTCCGTCCCCGGCAATAGTGTGGAGACCATGTCTCAGGAAATTGAAATCGGTTTGGGCAAAAAAGGCCATCTAGGCTACGCGCTTGACGACGTGGCCATCGTTCCCTCACGGCGTACGCGCGACCCTGAGGATGTATCCACCTCCTGGCAGATCGATGCCTATGAGTTCGACGTCCCGGTCATCGGCGCGCCGATGGACTCGGTCACCAGCCCGGCCACCGCCATCGCAATGGGCAAGATGGGGGCCCTTGGTGTGCTCGACCTGGAAGGCTTGTGGACCCGCTATGAGGATCCGGAGCCGCTTCTGGACGAGATCTCGCAGTTGCCGGCCAACCAGGCCACGGCACGTATCCAGCAGATCTATGCTGAGCCGGTCAAGCCCGAGCTCATCACCCAGCGTCTTCGTGAGATCCGCGCAGCCGGCGTCACGGTGGCGGGCGCGTTGTCCCCGCAGCGCACGCAGCAGTTCTACTCCACAGTGGTGGATGCGGGCGTCGACCTGTTCGTGATTCGCGGAACAGTGGTGTCTGCCGAGCACGTTTCCTCGTCGCATGAGCCGTTGAACCTGAAGAAGTTCATCTACGATCTCGATGTGCCGGTGATTGTCGGCGGTGCTTCCAATTACACCGCCGCTCTGCATCTGATGCGTACCGGTGCCGCGGGCGTGCTGGTCGGCTTCGGCGGCGGTGCGGTCTCCGCCACCCGCCAGACCTTGGGCGTCCAGGCGCCTATGGCCACGGCCATCGCCGATGTGGCTGAGGCCCGCCGCGATTACATGGATGAGTCGGGCGGCCGTTACGTGCAGGTGATTGCCGATGGCGGCATGGGGGATTCCGGCAGCTTCGTGAAAGCCCTGGCCTTGGGCGCCGATGCGGTGATGCTTGGGGTGCCTCTGGCGCGTGCGACCGAAGCGCCGGGCAAGGGCACGCACTGGGGTGCGGAAGCCCGTCATCAGACGTTGCCCCGTGGATACCGCACCACGGTGGGTACAGTGGCGCCACTGGAACAGATTCTGTTCGGTCCGAGCCATCAGGCGGACGGCAAGACCAATTTCATCGGCGCTTTGAAGCGAGCCATGGCATCCACCGGCTACGTGGACGTCAAGAATTTCCAGCGCTGCGGCATGATGGTCACGCCGTATTCCGCTCGCTGATAATCGGTTTCGCCGAGGCGTCGCGCAGAGTACAGGACCGTCGGCGCAATCGCCGGTTTTCGCCCTTGAAAATCGACAAACCATGTTGGTTTGTCGATTTTCAAGGGCGTTTTCTTTGCAATCAGCGAAGTAGTTTGACATGTACGACGCAAAGTGGTGATGTGGTGTCCAGATTCAACCAATGACGGTTGGGTCGCAATAGGGAATCACAGGTGATCTGCCATGGAATACAATGGCTTTTTCTATCATCAACGCACGCCTCTGCCAAGCTATGACGGTTTCATCACCGTCGAGCTTTCCGAAAGGCCGGTTCGCTACCATATACAGCCGTTGTTCGCATGTGGCATGAGCGGCCAGGAATGCCACACCATGGCGCTTGCCGCATGCCGGATCGCATGCAATTGCGCTGATGCCATCCGGGGAAAACTGAGCGTTGCCCGACTGCAACGTGCGTTGACCGCGCCTTGTCTGGAACGATTGCAGACCATGCAGTACCTGCTCGATATCCATATGGCCACCCATCCTGAAATCAAAGCGAAATTCTGCTATCTGCCCACAGTCCCCAATCTGATCAACGGCATGATCATCAGCGACACCATCATGGAGCTTGCCGTACTCATGACCATCGGGCAGGAAAACCTGCGCGTGAACCTCAAATTCAAGTACATAGGCTCACGCTGGATGTGTGTGTTCGCCGATCTCGGATAGCAGCCCGGGATCCGCCTTGTGCCCCTGCATGCCGCACTGACAATCTCCGACATGTCGTCCGTGCTCCAGACGGCCGATGCCTGGGTATGGCGTAGTCATAGGACGTTTCGCCTATAGTGGAGCGTATGCGTGAACATGTTGAACAACCCAGATACGTCACCACGGATGAAGACACGGTTTTCTCGCTGTTGTCGAAACGCGCCGCCCGCACGCCGGACGACACCATCGCCGAGTGGCAGGATGACGATTCACATCAATGGCACGGCGTCACCGCCTCCCAGATGCTGTCTCGCGTGCGCGAAGTGGCCAAGGGGCTGCTGGGTCTTGGCGTCAAGGCCGGCAGCATGGTGCTGATCTACTCGCCGACGTGCTACGAGTGGGGCGTCACCGATTTCGCGTGCGCGGCGATCGGCGCGGTCGTGGTTCCTGTGTATGAGACGGATTCCGCCAAGCAGACCGCCGGCATCATCGAGGAGGTCGACCCGGCGATCGCCTTTGCGGGGGACTTCCAACGAGCTCAGACGCTCGAGCAGATTCGAGCCGGTCATCCGGGTCTGAAATACGTGTTCAACTTTCAGGCCGATGGACTTGACGCCGTGGCGGACTTCGGCCATGGCGTCAGCGACGAGACGCTGGACGCCGCCATCTCCCGCATCACCGCCGACGATCTGCTCACCGTGGTCTACACCTCCGGATCCACCGGCAAACCCAAGGGGGCCATGCTCTCCAACCGCAATTACACGCATATCGTGCTCAACGGCTACGAGATCCTGCGGGGGATGCTGTACGACGACAACCGCCTGCTGCTGTTCCTGCCCCTCGCCCATTGCTTCGCCCGGTACATCCAGTATGTGTGCATCGGCGGATGCGGAGTCGTGGGATACCTCCCCAACGCCAAACATCTGCTCGCCGACATCCGCAGCTTCAAACCCACCTATCTGCTCGGTGTCCCGCGTGTGTTCGAGAAGGTGTACAACGCCGCTTCGCAGAAGGCCGGCGCCGGAATCCAGGGATATATATTCGCCCGGTCGGTGAAGCATTTCGTCAAATGGAGCAAGGATGGGCAGTCCGGACATGGTCATTCCGTGTTCGACCGCATCAGCCACTCCTTCTTCATGGCCACGGTCGGCAAGTCGATTCGTTCCGCGCTTGGACCGAACCTCCGCTGGCTCGCATGCGGAGGCGCACCGCTCAACGTCGATCTCGCCCACTTCTTCAACGGCATGGACGACATCACGTTCATCCAGGGATACGGCATGACCGAAACAGCGGCTCCGATGCTGGTCAATTGGGAGGACGACAACGAGGTCGGGTCCGTGGGCAAGCCCGGTCCCGGCATGGGCGTGCGTCTGGGTGAAGACGATGAGATCGAGCTCACCGGGCCCAATGTGTTCCTTGGCTATTACAAGCAGCCTGAGCTGACCGCCCAGACCATGACCGCAGACGGATGGATCAAGACGGGTGACCTTGGTCGCATCGACGACAGGGGCTTCACCTTCATCACCGGACGCAAGAAGGACATCATCATCACCGCTGGCGGTAAGAACATCAGTCCGGCGCCGATGGAGGACATCATCAACACGTGCCCGATCGTGTCGCATGCCGTGGTGGTGGGCGATGGCAAGCCCTTCGTTTCTGCGCTGATCGAACTCGACCCCGACATGCTGCATTCGTGGCTGTCGGGCCAGGGGCTTGACGCGAATATGACACTCGATGAGGCCAGGGACAACGATGCGGTGCGCGCGTTCATCCAGCAGTACATCGATCAGGCCAACGCCAATGTCTCCCGGGCCGAATCCGTACGCAAGTTCGTGATTCTCAACGAGGTCTTCAGCCAGGAGCGAGGAACGCTGACGCCGAGCATGAAGGTGGTGCGCCCCAAGGTGCTCAAGCGGTACGATTCCGTCATCGAAGATGAGCTGTATGCCCCCAAGCCGTCCAACAAGCCGCTGCCGGCCACCGTCAAGATCATCGACAGCACTTCGGAGACCGTGAAGAAAGCTTCCGAACAGGTCAGGCAGGCTTCGGAGCAGGTCAAGCAGGCCTCCGAACAGGTCAAATCCAGCGTGTCCGATTCGCTTGCTAGCGTGCAGGAGAAAATCAAGAAGACCAAGGCCGAATCCGAGCAAGCCGAGCAATCCGAGCAAGAGCCGGACGATGCCGGGAGCATGGCAGGCCAACCACAGGCTGACGCCAACGAGAAGAACGAGGAGTGACATCACAGTGGCCATTCGTGAGATTCGAGTCGTGCCCGATCCGGTACTGCGCACCCCATGCGACGAGATCAGGGAAATCACCCCTGCCGTGCGCAGGTTGGTGCAGGATCTGCTCGATACGGTGAACGATCCGGGCCGTGCCGGTCTGTCCGCCAACCAGATCGGTGTGAGTCTCAGGGCGTTCTCCTATAACATCGACGGACATGTCGGGTACATCCTCAACCCGGTACTGGAGGAGACCTCCGGCGAGCAGTATGGCGACGAGGGATGCCTGTCGGTGCCGGGCCTGTGGTACAAGACGCGAAGGGCCGATCACGCCCGCGTGCGGGGCATCGACCTGGACGGCAAGGAAGTGGTGTTGGAGGGTGCAGGCCTCATGGGCCGCATGCTTCAGCATGAATGCGATCATCTCGACGGCCATGTCTATCTTGACCGTCTCGAAAAGGACGAGCGTCGCGAAGCCATGAGGTACATGCGCACGCATCAGCGATAAGCAGATATTCTGGTGCCTCCGCGGTGAATCAGTGGACGCGGCCGCTCCGATAACTATTGGGGTGGCCGCTTTTCCATATCTGATGATATTCTTAAATTTTGTGTGCCATCCGGCAAAGAGCGCAGTCGCAGGTGCTCGGAGCCACCCATTATCGTCGACCGGCACACCACAAATACGCGTCATGCTCGCGACGGCCTGTGTCGGTCGGTGGCGACTCGAGCGATCGGGGAAGCCGCTGCACGCAGGTGCGCATGACCAGGCAAGAACCGACAAGAAAGGTAGTATTACCATGGCTCAGATCACTATGAGCGAGATGCTGAAGGCAGGTCTGCACTTCGGCCACCAGACCCGTCGTTGGAACCCGAAGATGAAGCAGTTCATCCTCACCCAGCGTAACGGCATCCACATCATCAACCTGTTCAAGTCGCTCGACATGATCGACAAGGCCTACGACTTCATCAAGACCACCGTCGCCCACAACGGCACCGTGCTCTTCGTCGGCACCAAGAAGCAGGCTCAGGAGGCCATCGCTGCACAGGCCACCCGCGTGAACATGCCTTACGTTTCCGAGCGCTGGCTCGGCGGTATGCTGACCAACTTCCAGACCGTTTCCAAGCGCGTGAACCGTCTCAAGGAACTTGAGGAGATGGACTTCAACGACGTGCATGGCTCCGGCCTGACCAAGAAGGAGCTCCTCCTGCTCGAGCGCGAGAAGGACAAGCTGGAGAAGCAGCTCGGCGGCATCCGCAACATGAACCGTACGCCTTCCGCCATGTTCGTCGTTGACGTCACCAAGGAAGCCCTGGCTGTCGAAGAAGCTCACAAGCTCGGCATCCCGGTCGTCGCCATCGTTGACACCAACGCCGATCCCGACATCGTCGAATACCCGATTCCGGCCAACGATGACGCCATCCGCGGCATCGAACTGCTGACCAGCCTGATGGCCGACGCCGTTGCGGAAGGTCTGCTGGAGCGTTCCGGCCAGGCCAACAAGACCGCCGACGACGCTCAGCCAATGGCCGCTTGGGAGAAGGAACTTCTGACCAACGAAGCCCCCGCCGAGGCCGCCGCTGAAGCAGCTCCGGCCGCCGAAGGCGAAACCGAGGCCCCGAAGGCCGAGTGATGCTCTAGGATGGGAAGTGCCTGAACAAGCGCTTCCCATCTGTTTTGGGTAAGCAAAATCTTCTTAAAGGAGAACATCAATGGCAGCAATTACCGCCGCACTGATCAAGCAGGTTCGTGAGGACACCGGCGCCGGCATGCTCGACGTCAAGAAGGCTCTCACCGAGGCCGAAGGCGACGTGGCACGCGCCAAGGAAATCATCCGCGCCAAGGGCATCGCCGCAGCCGGCAAGCGTGAAGGCCGCAAGGCCCAGGAGGGCACCATCGCCTCCAAGGTCGTCGTGATCGAAGGCAACGAGACCGGTTACGCCGTCGAGCTGAACTCCGAGACCGACTTCGTGGCCAAGACCCCGAAGTTCGTCGAGTTCGCCGATGAGGTGCTCGGCTACGCTGTGGCTGCCGGTGCCGGCTCCGTCGAAGAGCTGGAAGCCGCCAAGGCCGGCGACTCCACCGTCAAGGTCGCAGTCGAGGAGGCCGCAGCCCTGTTCGGTGAGCACGTCAAGATCGGTCAGTTCGCCAAGATCTCCGGCGAGCACGTCGAAATCTACGCTCACAAGAAGTCCGCCGAGATGCCGCCGAGCATCGTCGCCATGATCGCGACCGACAAGGCCGGTGCCGCCGTGGCCCACGAAGCCGCTCTGCAGATCTCCGCCATGGGCGCCAAGTGGCTCACCCGCGAGGATGTTCCGGCCGATGTGGTCGAGTCCGAGCGTCGCGTGGCCACCGAGAAGTCCCAGGCCGAAGGCAAGCCGGAGAAGATCATCCCCAAGATCGTCGAGGGCCGCCTCAACGCCTTCTACAAGGAAGTCGTGCTGCTCGAGCAGCCGTTCGTCAAGGATCCGTCCAAGACCGTCGGCAAGCTGTTCGAGGAAGTGGGCGGCAAGGCCACTGCCTTCGCCCGCATCGAGGTCGGCAAGGGCGAGGAAGAGTGAACATCAGGTTCACTGTCGCCTAGTATCCTGCGTTATTAATTCGTTGTTTATACTTCTGGCTCCCCTTGTCAGGGGAGCTGGCCCGCGAAGCGGGACTGAGGGGTAGTGAATTAATCAACGAGCTGACGGAGCTGCATACTAGGTTGACGCATTGATTGAAAACGTCATCCGGAGCAAGCCTTCGGATGGCGTTTTCTTATATGGGGGTGTCAATGCCGGGGGTGTCGTTGTAAACCGATACCCTTGTCTACGGATATTTTGCAGGCACTTCCATGAAGTCTCAGGGAAAGGCAACACACATGACTGAAAGCGACAAGCCTCGTAGGGTTCTACTGAAGCTGTCCGGCGAGGCGTTCGGCGGCGGCAAGGTGGGCATCGACACCCATGTCATCCGTCGTATCGCCGAGGAGATCGTTCCCGCAGTGCGGCAGGGCGTCCAGGTGGCCATTGTGGTCGGCGGCGGCAACTTCTTCCGTGGCGCGGAGCTCCAGCAGGCCGGCATCGATCGCTCTCGCGGCGACTACATGGGCATGCTCGGCACGGTGATGAACTGCCTCGCCCTGCAGGATTTCCTGGAGCAGGAAGGCCAGTCCACCCGCGTGCAGACCGCGATCACGATGGGTCAGGTCGCTGAGCCGTACATTCCGCTCAAAGCCATCCGTCATCTCGAAAAAGGCCGTGTCGTCATCTTCGGCGCCGGCGCCGGCATGCCATACTTCTCCACGGATACCGTCTCGGTGCAGCGCTCCCTTGAGATTCACTGCGACGAAGTGCTGATGGGCAAGAACGGTGTCGATGGCGTCTACACCGCCGACCCGCGCAAGGATCCGAACGCCAAGCGCTTCGTGACGTTGAGCTACAAGCGCGCGCTTGTCGACAATTTGGCTGTGATGGATGCCTCCGCACTGTCGATGGCACGCGACAACAAGAAGCTCATTCGCGTCTTCGGACTCGAAGGCGCTGGCAACGTGACCCGGGCGCTCGTCGGCGAGGAGATCGGCACATTGGTCTCCAGCGCGGAATCGCGTGTGGCTGACTGATTGCAGGCGCAAGAACGCCTACAATCAGATAACAAGCGTTCATGGAAGAACACCATTCGAATCATTAAGGAGTAACTAGCATGTCTCTTATCGATCAGGCCAAGGAACAGATGGCCAAGACTGTGGAAAACACCAAGGAGAACTTCGCGGGCATCCGCACCGGTCGCGCCAATCCCGCACTGCTCAACGGCATCATGGTCGACTACTATGGTGCACCGACTCCGATCAAGGCCGTAGCCTCCATCGGTGTTCCCGAGCCCCGTACCCTTGCCGTGACCCCGTTCGATGCTTCCCAGGCCGCTGCCGTGGAGAAGGCCATTCGCAATTCCGACCTCGGCGTCAGCCCGAACCGCGACGGCAACGTCATCCGCCTGACCATGCCCGAGCTTACCGAGGACCGCCGCAAGGAATACGTCAAGCTCGCCAAGGGCAAGGCCGAAGATGGCAAGGTCGCCGTCCGCAATATCCGCCGCAAGACCAAGGAAACCATCGACAAGTCCGTCAAGGACGGCGATATGGGCGAGGATGAGGGCGATCGCCTGCTCAAGGACCTTGACAAGGTCACCAAGTCCGTCACCGATGAAATCGATGCTCTGCTGGAGACCAAGCAGAAGGAGATCATGGAGGTCTGAGCGATCAGCCCCGGGAGCATTATGGAACGTAACGAGCAATTGCACGAAGAGGCCGAGGAGGCCCTGAACCAGATCAACAAGAAGACCGGCCGCAATATGCCACAGGCCATCGGCACGGCTGTGGTGCTGGTTGCTCTGATTCTGGCCAGTCTGCTCATCAGAATCGACCTGTTCGTGCTGTTGGTCGTGGTGTTCATGGTGCTGGCATTGTGGGAGCTCCGTGTGGATTTCGCCACCGTGGGCCTGCATATCCCCGTCGTCATGCTCTGGATATGCTCGTCTTTCACATTGCTTGCGACCTACTATGCTCCCTACCATCTCATCACGATGTCGCTGAGCGTCATCGTATCCATCATCCTCGTATCCATTTCCGCGAGCGCCAAGCTCAGTTTCGGCAACCGCCTGTCCCTCGCGGTCGCAGGCAAACTATCGAATACGGATGCCAGCGCTCGACTGGAGTCTTCGTTCAATCACGACGGTGGTGAGTTGCATCATTCCCGCATCAGCCATGTGGCGGTCTCGGTGCTCACCGTGCTGTACATTCCGCTGCTGGCCAGCTGCATCATCATTCCGCTCACCTTCAATGACCATCCTGTGGCGCACGCCATCATGCTGGTGTTCCTGCCGGCGCTTTCCGACACTGGCGGATTATTCGCTGGCGCATGGCTCGGCAAGCATAAGCTCAGTCCGCGCATCTCGCCCAAGAAATCTGTGGAAGGCCTTATCGGATCGATGCTGTTCGCCATGGCGGGAGCGTTCGCGGTGTTCTTCTGCACCTATGATTCCTCCATCTGGGCGAGCCGTTGGTGGGTCCCGATCGTCGCCGGCGTACTGATTGGTGCAGTCGGCACCTTCGGCGACCTGTGCGCATCCATGCTCAAACGAGACATCGGCATCAAGGATATGGGACATCTGCTCAAAGGCCATGGTGGCGTGATGGATCGTGTGGATTCCATTCTGATGAGCGCCCCGTTCACGTGCGCATTGCTGTGGGTCACCGGGTTGTAAAACGCTGACAAACGAGGCGATAACGCAATGCCCAATGATTGATTGTGGCGGTGCATCTTACCGGCGACGATGAAGATGCACCGCCATTACAATGTGAGTAGAGCCGTTATCCATGAATAGTCGGTATCGGTAGTTCGTTGGTATTTTGTATTCCCCGTCAAGGTGAGAGTGAAGTTCGGCATGACCGTACATGAGATTGATACACCTGAAACCGGCATCACCCCCGGTGGCACTTCCGGCGCTTTCCGCGATGTGCTGTCCAAAGACCATGCTCGCCGTGGCAAGCCGCCACTGCATTTCGTCGACATGACGCCTGAAGAGCGCATCGCCGGCGTAGAGTCATTGGGATTGCCGAAGTTCCGCGCCAAGCAGCTGGCGAACCATTATTACGGCCATTTCGATGTGGATGCCACGGAATACACCGATTTTCCCGCCGCCAAACGTGCTGAGGCGGCGGAGACGTTCTTCCCGCAGCTCATCACTGAAGTCACCAGGCAGGTGGCCGACCAAGGCACCACCATCAAGACGCTGTGGCGCCTGTTCGACGGTTCGCTCATTGAATCCGTGCTGATGCGCTATCCGACACGCACCACGCTCTGCATCTCCTCGCAAGTCGGTTGCGGCATGGGCTGCCCGTTCTGCGCGACGGGCAAAATGGGCCTGACCCGCAATATGTCGGCGGGCGAGATCGTGGAACAGGTGCGCGTGGCGGCGAAGATGATGCGTGACGGCGAAGTCGCCGGTGGCCCGGGCCGCCTCAGCAACATCGTGTTCATGGGCATGGGCGAGCCGATGGGCAATTACAAGTCCGTGCTGTCCGCGGTGCGGCAGATCTCCGCCATGCCTCCCGAAGGCTTTGGCATTTCTGCGCGCAACATCACCGTCTCTACGGTAGGCGTGGTGCCCGGAATCAAAAAGCTCACCGCCGAAGGCCTTCCTGTACGTCTGGCTGTTTCCCTCCACGCGCCCAGTGACGAACTTCGCGACGAGCTGGTGCCCATGAACCGACGCTTCAACACCACGCAGGTGCTGGACGCCGCTCATGATTATTGGCTTGCCTCCAAGCGACGCGTCAGCATTGAGTACGCGTTGATGCGCGGCATCAACGATCAGGCCGAACATGCCCGTCTGCTGGCCAAACGACTCAATCATTACGGCGACAACTGGGCCCATGTGAACCCCATTCCACTCAATCCGATTGAGGGCTCCCGATGGACCGCCTCCAAACCGGAGGATGAGGCGCGGTTCCTGGAGATCCTGCATGACGCGGGCATCACCGCCACCTTGCGCGACACCCGTGGACAGGATATCGATGGTGCCTGCGGCCAGCTTGCCGCCAAAGAGCGTTGACGACCTACGACTGATGCCTATGCAATGGTCTTCGCCTTCCTTTTGAGGGGAAGGCGTTCCTGCATGGGCACCGTCCTGCATGGGCACCTGGCAGGTGGTTTTGCCGTAAACCGG
>NZ_JFAG01000030.1:0-18379 GCF_006408915.1 Bifidobacterium sp. UTCIF-1 | reverse complement strand
ATGCCATCGGTCTCCCACCGCCATGACTTCACCGGCGATATCGGGCAGCTGGACACCACAATATCCGCGCTTCTGGTACGTGAATGACGCCAAGTATGGCGGCAGTCCCCGTCCTTCCGTCCCCTTCCTCACGGCATCGCATCATGAACGTTCGGAAAAGCCCGCGAGAACAGGTGGCACAGCGGATGTGAGCGTTCACATATTTTTGGCGTTTTTTGCCCGAAACACACGTACGGCCATTGCTTTGTGTACACAGTCGGCATTACAGTAACAACTGTTGGTAAACAACGGCGCGGTATGCGCACAGCGCATGTCCGCCACCCTACAAGGGAGAATTACATGACAGTTAAGATTGGTATCAACGGCTTCGGTCGCATTGGTCGTCTCGCCTTCCGTCGCATCTTCGAGCTGCAGGCTCGCGGCGGCCAGGCTGGTGACATCGAAGTTGCCGCCATCAACGATCTGACCACTCCGGCCACCCTGGCTTACCTGCTGAAGTACGATTCCACCCACGGCACCTTCCGTCACGACGACGGCACACCGGTCGACGTCAAGGCCACCGAGGACTCCATCGTGGTGGACGGCAAGGAATACAAGGTGTACGCCGAGAAGGACGCCAACAACATCCCGTGGGTCAAGAACGACGGTGTCGAGTTCGTGCTCGAGTGCACCGGCTTCTACACCTCCGCCGAGAAGTCCCAGGCCCACCTGAACGCCGGCGCCAAGAAGGTTCTGATCTCCGCCCCGGCCAAGGATGACACCACCCCGACCGTCGTGTTCGGCGTGAACCACGACATCCTCAAGGCCTCCGACAACATCGTGTCCGCCGGCTCCTGCACCACCAACTCCATGGCTGCCATGGTCAAGCTGCTGGATGAGAAGTTCGGCATCCGCGCTGGCTTCATGACCACCATCCACGCCTACACCGGCACCCAGATGCTGCTGGATGGCCCGCGTGGCACCAAGTCCGGCCGCAACCTGCGCGCCGCCGGCATCAACACCATCGCCCACTCCACCGGCGCTGCCAAGGCCATCGGCAAGGTCGTTCCGTCCGTGAACGGCAAGCTGCAGGGCCACGCCCAGCGTGTCCAGGTTCCGGACGGCTCCGTCACCGAGCTGACCACCGTCCTGAACAAGGAAGTCACCGCCGACGAGATCAACGCCGCCTTCAAGGAAGCCTTCTCCGACACCGATTACTACGGCTACAACGATGAGGGCATCGTGTCCTCCGACATCCTCGGCGACACCCACGGTGGCGTGTTCGATCCGACTCAGACCGACGTGAACAACATCGACGGCCTGACCCTGGCTCGCACCGTCTCCTTCTACGACAACGAGTACGGCTTCACCTCCAACATGATCCGTACCCTGCTGTACTTCGCCGAGATCTCCGAGTGAATCATCGCGGTTGACGCCGCATAGGTTCGCAAGAGAACTTGCGTAGTGAAGCCCCCGCTTCGAGCGGGGGCTTTTTCGTAGGAGCATTCGCAATAAAACACTTCGTAGTAGGACACTTCGTAGTAGAACAGGAACCATGGCAAAGAAGAACAAACACGACAAGGGCACGGGTTCCACCCCGGCGACCGTGCAGCTGGAAAAGGCCGGCGTGGCGTTCCAGCTCTACGAATACGAGCATTCCAATGATCATATGGACGATGGCTATGGCGTGGAAGCGGCCACCAAACTCGGTTTCGACGAACATCAGGTGTTCAAGACGCTGATGGCGGACACGGGCACCGAACGGGTAATCGGCGTGGTGCCGGTCAGCGGACATATGGACCTGAAGGCCCTGGCAGCCGCCGTCGGAGCCAAGAAAGCCACCATGGCCGACCCGAAGGTGGCCATGCGCGAATCCGGCTATGTGGTCGGCGGAATTTCGCCGTTAGGACAGAAAACACATCACAAGACCGTGCTGGATGCGAGCGCATTGCAATTCGACACCATTCTGGTCTCAGGAGGCAAACGCGGACTGTCCGTAGGCGTGGACCCGCATGATCTGCTCAAGGTCCTCGACGGCATCGCCGCCCCGATCGGCACGTGGTAGGCGCTACCGCGACCGCGAAGGCTTCCGGCGGAGCTCCGACGACTGAGCCGTCAAGCAGAGAGTCCAGTGGACTCTCTGTAGGCGAAGTGAGCGGGCGCTACCGCGACCGCGAAGGCTTCCGGCCGCGAAGCTCGGCCGGAAGCACAAAATGCATATTCTCCTTGATGGTCTCCACTGATTTCACGCCGGTGAAACCCAGATCATGCAATGCGTCGATGACGCCGGACACCAGCTCTTCGGGTACTGAAGCACCGGAGGAAACCCCCACATTCTCCACATCCCGGAACCATCGGGCGTCAAGCTCACCGGCATCGTCCACACGGTAGGCTCTGCCGCGACTCCCCAACCCTTCCTGGGCGACCTCCATCAACCGCACCGAATTCGAGGAATTGGCAGACCCGACGATCACCACGCAATCGGACTGCTGGGCCACGAGTTTCACCGCGGCCTGACGGTTCGATGTGGCGTAGCATATGTCGGAGCTCGGCGGCTCCTCGATCCATGGGAAACGCGCTTTCAACGCCGCGATGGTATCGGCGGTCTCATCCACGCTGAGTGTGGTCTGGGAGAGCAGCACCAGCTTCGTCTCAGGTGTGAAATCCAATGACGCCACGTCACCGGCATGTTCAATGAGATGCACATGCTCCGGGCTCTCCCCTACCACACCGACCGCCTCATCGTGGCCCTTGTGACCGATATAGATGATCTCATAGCCTTCGCGCACGAACCGCAGCACCTCGCGATGCACCTTGCCCACCAGCGGGCAGGTGGCGTCCACGATGTGCATGCCGCGTTGTCTGGCTTCCGCCACGACCTTGGGCGACACGCCATGCGCGGAGAACACCACCGGAATACCCGCCGCCGCAGCTTCGTCGGGAATCTCCGCGAGCTCCTGCACGAACACCGCGCCCTGGCCGGCGAGGTCCTCGACCACATGCCTATTGTGCACGATCTGCCGGCGCACGTACACGGGAGGCAGCCCATCATCGCGGTGCAGTTTCCCCGACGACTCCGCGGCCTTGAGTATGGTCTGCACGGTCAGGATCGCACGATCCACGCCGGCGCAGAATCCACGCGGGTCGGCAAGCACCACACTTCTGGACATAATGGGAACCTCCTGAACGTCATTACCGACTCCCAGTGTACGGCACACTCGGCGCACTCCTTACCCGCTCCGGCACCCTGCAGGTATCCCGCATCGCAGTTTTCCGAACCGAAGCACCGATCATGCGCACAATGTGATGCTCGCCACTGGCATCAGCCACGCATCAGCCACGGCAGGAACAGTTGCCGCACCGATACAGCGCAAGGATTAGACTGAACCCAGCGGTGACGAACGCCGCCGGAACAAGCCGTATCTCACTATGGGAGTGATTCCTATGACAAGCAAAACGCCACGCACGGGCAATCAGTATTCAATTCACTATGGCGACTACAGCGCCGTGATCTGTGAGCTTGGAGCGAAAATCCGTCGATTCGACTATCAGGGCACGGAGATCTTCTGCCCGTTCGGCGTGAACGATCTGACCCCCACCTGCAACGGCTACATCCTGGCGCCCTGGCCCAACCGCATCGAGAACGGCGAATACGATTTCAACGGCAGGCATTACTGCGCACCGGTCAACGAATACCACCCGGCACCCCGCAACAACGCGAACCACGGATACGCCTACCACTACATGTGGAAGCTCGAGTCGCTGACCGACAACGCCGTGACGCTGTCGCTGCGTTTCCCGAATCTGGATGGCTACCCGTTCGATGTGACCGTCACCGTGACCTACGAGCTCGGCGAGGAAGGCCTGACCGTGACCGTCACCGCGCGCAATGACGGTCACGAGCCGGCTCCTTGGGCCCTTGGCTTGCATCCGTGGCTGGCCAATGGCAGGCAGGGTGCCACCTCGGCTGAACGTGACGCCGATTCCGCCGCATGCCGTCTGCAAATCAAGGCCGCAAGCCATGTGACGGTGAACGAGGCGCTGATCCCCACCGGCACCGAACCGGTTTCCGGCATCTACGATCTCAATGACGCCCCCACGCTTGAAGGCCGCGCCTTCGACGACGCCTGGGTGGACGTGGAACGTGCCGCAGACGGTACGACCACCACCACGTTCAGCCGTCCGGACGGCATCGAAGTGAAGCTTATCGGCGACGACACCATCAACGCCTGGCAGTGCTATACCGCCACCGGTGCACCATTCGCCGAACACCCGTATGGCATCGCCGTGGAACCGATGACCGCCCCGGCCAATGCCTTCCGCACCGGCGACCATCTGGTGACACTCGCTCCCGACAGCGAATACACCACCGTCGTCCGCTACGAAGTGACTCGGAAGTAGTCCGGCACGGGATTCCTCTGTAACGGCTACGGCCATGATTCCGGGGAGCCCAAGAACGAACCTGTGATGTCTCCTTCCCGCAAAGAGGCAAGGAGGCATCACAAGCACACCCGTTTATCGAAATGAGACGCTTCCCCGCCGCGCCTCACAGCATGGGTGCGGTACGATTGTGAACGGTAACAATCCACTTTCACAAAGGAGTGTGCATTATGGCTTTGAAGCCTCGCACTGGTAACCAATACGCCATCTCGTCCGGCGATTGGAGCGCCGTCGTCACGGAACTGGGCGCGAGTCTGCGTGAGCTGAAGTGGAAGGGCACGGACATCATCGTCCCCTTTGATCCGAACAAGGTCATCCCGTGCTGCAACGGCTGGGTGCTGGCCCCCTACCCGAACCGCGTGACCAACGGGCAGTACACGTTCGGCGGCGAGAACTACCAGATGCCGATCGACGAATTCGACCGTCAATCCTCCCTGCACGGCTACGCCTACCGTTACATGTGGGAGCTCGAGGACCTGCAGGAATCCCACGTGACGCTCTCCTGGCGTTCCCCCGACATCGCCGGATACCCGTTCGACATCACCATCACCGCCACCTATGCGCTGGACGAGAACGGACTCACGGAAACCTTCACCGTCCACAACAATGACAACGTCAAGGCCCCGTGGGCCTTCGGCATCCATCCGTGGCTCGCCAACGGCAAGAACGCCACCGGCACGGCGATCACCGCCGACAACGAACCATGCCGCCTCGAACTCCACTGTGATACGCATGTCACCGTAGACGAGCACCTGCTGCCCACCGGCGAAGAACCGGTGTCCGGCATCTTCGACCTGCGCGACAACCCCACGCTGGAAGGCCGTGGCTTCGATGACGCATGGACCGATATCACCAACCGTGGCGCGGACGGCAGCACCTCCGCCGTCTTCACCCGTCCTGACGGCATCAAGGTGACCCTGACCGGCGACAAGACCATCAACTCCTGGCAGGTGTGCACCGGCAACGAAATCGGCGTGAAGCAGCGTCAGCCCGGCGTTGCCGTCGAACCGATGACCGCTTATGCCGACGCCTTCCGCACCGGCAAGGACCTGGTCGTGCTCGACCCCGGCAGCGACTACACCACAGTGATCACCTTCCAGGCCGAGCAGATCTGAGTTCGTTCGGCCAAACCAGGGCACACATCGACTCTTCGGTAAACGCCACATGGACGCGCGGTTGAGAACGTCGCGCTCATGTGGCATAATTCCGTAGGCTTATTGATTTTCAGTAAAGGAGTCCATCATGGGCATGCGCGGACGTAAGCGCAGGGATCGTCGCAAGAAGGCCGCCAACCACGGCAAGCGTCCTAACACCTGATCCTTCGCGTTTCTCATAAACGCCGAAAGCCCATCTGAGCAATCAGATGGGCTTTCTTGTTATATATCGCACCAGCTATGCGTAATGCCGTCCTAACTAGCAGGCAGTTCCTTCGATGGCATCCGCCAATCACCGGTCTTCGCCGCAGCAATGATCAAGCGTGGCCTTGAGCTTGGCCATCAGGCATTCCGGAGCCACGTCAGGGCGCAGATAAGCGCGCAGCGCGGCGATCAATGCCTGTTCACGGGCATCGCAGCACGTGGCCGGGTCGAAGCACTCCCCCGCAACCTGATCGGCATACGGTTCACCCGTCCGCTGGGCGGCGGATCGCTGGGATACGGTGTCCGACGAGCATGCGCAACCGGAGGCATGGTCCCCCGAGCAGCATTGGCTCGTGGTGATATGCACTTCCGTCCTGCTGACCACTCCGTCCGAAGCACTGGTGATGGAGATATGACTGGTTTCCACATCCGGCATGACACGCCGCAGATTCCGATCGTTCATCACATCTCCTTTCCTTGTACTCCATTATGGACCGTATCCGCATGGGCATGCGGTTGTTCAGGCAACTTCGCGGATGGTGAACTTGAGCCTTTCCCCGTATCGTCCTCCACATACCCGCGCTCACGCGCATACTCAGCCAGTTCGCGTTTGAGCTGCGTACGCGCACGATTGAGACGGCTCATCACCGTGCCGATCTTCACGCCTTGCTCATCCGCCACCTGCTGATAGGATTTGCCGTCGATAGCCGCATCGATGAACACCTGGCGGCGTTCCGGCGACAGCTTGGCGAGCGCCGCCATGATCTCCTCGGGCGCGAATGCATCCAGATACTCCTCCTCGGCGGATTTCAGCCCATCCGACGAGTGTTCGGCGGCGTCATAGATGTCCCAGTCGTCGTATTCGCCGGTGGAGTCGTTGGCCCGCTGGGGTCTGCGCTTGGATTTGGCGTATTGGTTGAAATAGGCATTGCGTTCGATGGTGGTCATCCACGCCTCGAAGTTCGACCCCGGCTGGAAGGTGTCGAACGCCTTGAACCCTCGTTCGAAGGTGTCCTGGACAAGATCCTGAGCATCATCGGGATTGTTCGTGAGCCGCATGGCCTGACGGTATAGGGCATTGACCGCAGGCATCGCGAGCCGTTCGAATCTGGCGCGCCTGTCCGCCATGGATTCCCCTGCGGCATGGCCTTCGGCCGTACCATGCGGCAGGCGTTGTTCCCCTTGCTTCCGAGGTGTTGCAGATGCTTGCTTCGTGCTTGTCACGATTGCTCATTGTAACCAAATCATGTGCCCATATCGTGGTTGATACTCGGTGGGTCGCCTCACACGGCGGACCGCCTGTAGAATGACTATTCGGTTAGAAACAGGGAGAACATGTTATGGCATTGACTTTGGCCACGGCCGCCGCATTGCTCGACGAGCACCATCTGCTGCGGGAGATCATCCAAACGAACCAGTGGACTGACAACGCCGAGGACATCGCCGGCGCCAGCGAACCGTTCAGCGCAATCACGTACGATACGCGCAAGGTGGCCGAGGGAACACTCCTGTGCTGCAAGGGCCGCTTCAAGGCCGAGTATCTGGCCGGCGTTGACGACGCAGGACTCGCCGCCTATGTGGCCGAAACCGAGTACTCTACCGCGACCCATGCCCCCGGGCTGATCGTCAACGATGTTCGCAAGGCGATGAGCCTGCTGTCCGCCGCGTTCTACGGCCGTCCGCAGGATGAGCTGACCGTGATCGGCATCACCGGCACCAAGGGCAAGACCACCACCGCCTACTTCGTCCAGGCAGTGCTCAACGCGTATTCCGATGGCAGATGTGCACTGTTCTCATCCGTCGACAATTGTCTGGACGGCCACACCTATGTGGAATCCGATCTGACCACGCCCGAATCGATGGATGCCTTCCGCATGATGCGTGAGGCGGTCGATAACGGCATGAAGTACCTGGTGATGGAGGTGTCCTCGCAGGCGTACAAGGTGGAACGTGTCTATGGGCTGACATTCGACGCCGGCGCGTTCCTCAACATCTCTCCCGATCACATCAGTCCAATCGAACACCCCACGTTCGAGGATTACTTCTATTGCAAGCGTCAGATCACGCGCCACTGCCGCACGTTGGTGCTCGGCGCGGACTGCGCGCATGCCGACCTGATTCGTCAGGATGCCTCGGCCGCCGGTGTTCCGGTCACCACATTCGCCACGCACGATATCGACGATCAGGGCACAGCAGCCGATATCACGGCAATGCCTGACACGAGCACAGGCTCCGGATATCTGTTCCGCGAACACGGGACACAGGTCGGCGATTTCTCATTGGAGCTGGAGGGCGAGTTCAATGCCGCCAATGCAGCAGCCGCCATCGCACTGACTCGGGCAGTCGGCGTGCCCGCCGATGCCAAAGCGTTCGCCGCTTTGGAACATGTACGCATCTCGGGGCGCATGGAGCATTATGAGTCCGGCAATATGGTGGCGTACGTCGACTATGCCCATAATTACGTGAGCACGAAGACCTTAGTCGAATTCGTCGCGAACAAGTACCATGACCGCAATCCCCGTATCGTCCTGGTCACCGGCTCGGTGGGAGACAAGGCCGTCGACCGGCGCGAAGGCATCATCAGGGGCGCGCAGGATCGTGTGGATCGGATCATCCTCACCTCGGAGGACACCGTGCACGAATCCATGACCGACATCCTCAATGAGATGAAAGGATACATTACGAATCCGCATGTCGAGTGCAGCATCGAACTCGACCGTGCCAAAGCCATCGAGGATGCCGTGGTTGATGCGCGCTCCCATGCCGACAAGCTGACCGTACTGCTGGTCATCGGCAAAGGCGAGGAGCGTTGGATCAAGGTCGATGGCAGGCATGCGCCATACGAAGGCGACGATCATGTGGTCAAGCGACTGTTCGGCTTGATACAGGACTGATTCAGGGACTGAGTACAGAACAATACAAGGCATACAGAGTATCCATAGAGAGAAGGAGCGACCGTTGATCGCATTGGAACACGTCACACTTGCAGCCATGGAACACGCAGCGGCACAGGCCGGCATCATCCTGCCCATCGAGCAGACTGAGGCATGGGGCAAGTATCAGGCCAAAGTTCCGGGACGCCACCCGTGGGGCGCATTCCTGATCCGCCGCGACAATGAGCTCATCGCCGTCATCTCCCTGATCGACTACGAGACCCACGGATATCATTATCTGCGTTCCCTGCACGGGCCGGCGTGGAAGACCAAGCCCAGTCAGGATGAAGAACGCGAAGTGGTGGACGCATTGGCGAAGGCTGTACATGCCAAAGATCACAAAGTGGCGTTCCTGCGCGTGGATACCTGGTTCGAGGACGGGTATTACCGCGTGCTGTCTACAGTGCCATACGATCAGACCGTCATCGTCGACCTGACCGGCGGCGACGACCAGATCCTAGCCCGCATGCGCGCCCGTGGACGCCAGAACGTGCGCAAGGCGTTGCGGGAAAGCCCCGCCGTCTGCGCCGATGAGACCGAGCAGGCCTCCCACTCATTCGACGAATACTATGGCGTGATGGTCGATACCGCCAAGCGCGATGGATTCGCACCGGCACCGAAGCAGGACTACGAGGACATGCTTCAGGAACTCGGCCCCGAGCATTGCCGCCTGTTCGTCAGCCGCATCGACGGCAAGGTGGTCAATTGGTGCCTCGTCACCCTCAACGACAATCGTGCAGTGTATTACTACGGCTGCATGAGTACCGCCGTACGTCGTCTGCGTGTGCCGGACAAGATGTTCTACCATATCTTCTGCACTTTGGGCGCACAGGGCGTCCAAAGCCTCGACATGATGGGCATCGGTTCGGATTTCGCGCCATCGCTCAAGGGTTTGAACCAGTTCAAGACCAAATTCGCACCGGATATCACACCGGTGGCCGCCGGCCATGACATCCCGATCAAACGCGGTTTCTACGGTCTGCTGCGCTTCATCCAGAAGCTGCGCAAACGCGGCAATGCCGAACACTGAACATCGCGGATCACCAATCTGCATTCAGGCCACGTTCAGGATAGTCCCAGTGATATAGGAGGCAAATCGAACCTCATACCTATGCTGGTTCTGCACAATACTGCACGGTTACATGAAACCTGCTAGGTGGTGAAGGGGTGAAGAATCATGCTCACTGTGGTCGCAACGTCATTCCAGGACATCCACGAGGAGGCCGAAGGCTGCGACATCACGCTGCCCATCGAACAGACCGAGACCTGGGCCCGATATCAGGACACGATCGACGGACGCCGCTTCTGGAACGCACTGATGATCATGGATGGGGGGGACGCGCCGGTGGCCATGCTTTCCCTGATCGAATACAGGACGCATGGCTACCGGTATCTACGATCCACGCACGGTCCGGTCTGGACGGTTCTGCCTAATCCAGCACTGGAGCGCTCAGTGGTCAACGCGCTTGTCGAATATGTGCATCATGAGGATCCAGAAGTGGTGTTCCTGCGCATCGACACATGGACGACGGCAGGCACCAAACCGGTGCTGTCCACTGTGCCATATGACCGAACCGTCATCGTCGATCTGACCGGCGGCGACGATCAGATCCTGGCCCGCATGAAAAAGCGAGGCCGCCGCGACGTGCGCAAGGCGTTGCGAGAAAGCAGGGCGGTATG
This sequence comes from Bifidobacterium sp. UTCIF-1, assembly GCF_006408915.1. Lineage (NCBI taxonomy): Bacteria > Bacillati > Actinomycetota > Actinomycetes > Bifidobacteriales > Bifidobacteriaceae > Bifidobacterium > Bifidobacterium sp. UTCIF-1. The sequence continues at coordinate 7,989 of NZ_JFAG01000030.1, read as the reverse complement.
CAGGGACGAGACCACTGAGGCACTCACCGATTTCAAGGATTATTACGATGCGATGGTCGAGACTGCGCAACGTGACGGATTCGCCCCAGCACCGATGAGCGATTACACGGATATGCTCAAGGCATTGGGTCCCGATCATTGCCGGCTGTTCGCCGCGCGGATCGACGGACGTGTCGTGGCATGGGCTATCGTCACCATCAATCACGATCATGCCGTGTACTACTATGCCTGCTCCCGTACTGAAATACAGAAGGATCTTGTACCCGATCAATTGCTGTATTTCTTCTGCTGTGCTCTGGGACAGTATGGTTGCACGCAGATCGATCTGATGGGCATCGGCAGCGATTTCGCACCGTCATTGCGATCATTGAACACGTTCAAGACCAAGTTCTCTGAAGATGTCGAGCCGGTAGCGCCTGCGCGGGACGTGCCGATCAGGCGCGGCTTCTACGCCGCACTCACTGCATTGCAGCATATGCGCCGCCTGCTGAACCGGTAGAGGCGATCCCAAAGGCATCTGCCGTGATCACGATATCCCCTACCGTTCGAGCTTCTGGCTGATGACCGCGGTGACGCCGTCCGCGCGCATGGTGACGCCATAGAGCGCGTCGGCGATGGACATCGTGCGCTGCTGGTGCGTGATGATGATGAGCTGCGCGTGGGTGCGCAGCTCATTGAGTGCATTGATCAGGCGAGTCAGGTTGACGTCATCGAGCGCGGCCTCCACCTCGTCCATGACGTAGAACGGACTGGGACGGGCGGTGAAGATGGCGAACAACAGCGCCAGCGCGGTCAGCGAGCGCTCACCACCCGAAAGCAGACTCAGCTGCTTGACACGTTTGCCGGCAGGACTGGCTTCGACCAGTACGCCGGTGGTCAGAAGGTCTTCCGGATTGTCCAATCGCAGTCTTCCGGTGCCGCCCGGGAACAGCGTGGCGAACACCTTCTCGAACGCCGCGGCGGTATCGTCAAACGCCGACTTGAACACGGTGATCATCGTGGAGTCGAGGTCCTTGACGAGCTGCATCAGGTCATCGCGCGACTTGACCACATCGTTGCGCTGGTCGTTGAGATACTTGTTGCGTTCCTCCAATGCCTCATATTCCTCGGTGGCCAGCGGATTGACTTTGCCGAGCGCCGCCAGGTCGCGACGGGCCTTGTCCAGCCGCTTTTTCTGTTCCGTACGGTCGTATGGCACGGTTTTGAAGCGATGGGGTTCATCCTCATGGACCGTCCCATCGGCCGGATCCGCATCCAACGGCACAGGCCTGCCCTCATCATCCAGTACAGGCACCGGCCGATCCGGACCATAGTCACGTACCAGCTCCTCAAGCGTCAGGCCCAGCTCGTCCGAAACCTTCTGCGTGAGCTGACCGTATTCCGCAGCCAGACGCTCCCGGTTCACATCCAGCACATGCTCGCGAGCGATCAGATCGGCGACTTTCGGCTCGACCGCATCGCGCTGTGAACGCAGTGCCCGGAGCTCCTGATCATGCGCTGATGCGGCGTTCTGCAAACGGTCGCGTTCCGCTGCGACCTCGTCGAGAGTACGTTCCACCATCCCGGCAACGCTGCGTGCATCGCTGGCCACAGTTTCAAGGTGTGTCGCCTGCTCGCGTCGACGCTCGTTCAACGATTCGATCCGTGCACGGCGTTCTGCGGCCTCTTTGGCGTTGTCGCGCAACAGTCCTACCTGACGGTTCAGCGATTCGAGTTTCCTGCCCGCCTCCGTCCAGGTGATCTTGGCGGTGACCTCACGCTCCCTTGCCGCGGAAAGCTCATGCTCCAGCATTTGCTCGCGCTTGCCCAATTCATCGAAGTCGGCATGCCCGGAATCCGGTTGCTGTGCGGCGTCAAGCGCTGCGGCAAGATCGTCGAGTCTGAGTTGGTGGTCCTCACGACTCGACGCGGCATCGGCGGTTTTCCTGTCCATCTGGTCAAGCTGGCGGGCGATCGAATCGACACGGCCTTCTGCAGATCTCATCGACCGCTCGGCCTGTTGCGCTTTGAGCCGAGCTTCCGTTCGAGCGGCGGATTCGCGGTCGACCAGCCGGGCCGCCTCGTCACGTGCGGCCTTGGCTGCCTGCACTTGTTCGGCGATTGATCGGCTTTCTTCCTCCAACTGTCTTGCCTGTGCCAGCGCTTTGTCCCGTCGGGCGGCCAACGACAGGTCGGACTGAGACGACGTCGACCCTCCGGATGCCGCCACGCCATAGACGAACATCTCCCCCTTGCTGGTGACCGCACGCGTCGCCTCGCCTGATACGACAATGTATTGCGCCGTTTCGATATCAGGAACCGCCGCCACATCATCCAGCAGCAGGCGCACGGCGCGCACGACGGCTTCGGCCTGCATCCGATCGGCGGCATCCGAATTGGGAACCACCAGATCGGCCAATGACTGATAGGCCTTTGAGGCTTCACTCTTCGACCGTGTCTCGGGCTGCGGACCGGTCGCGGCGTCATCTTCCAACGCTGCGGACAACACCACCGCCTTGCCCAACTTGTCAGTACGCGCCTTTTCGAGCGCATGGAGCATGTTGCCGGCTGTCGGCACCACGATGGCGCTGGCATATTGATCGAGAGCATGCGCCACCGCGTCTTCCCATCCTTCAGTCACATGGATGAAGTCGGTAAGGCGGCCCAACGCTGAAACCTTGTCGTCCCGTTCCAAGGCTCCCGATGCGTTGCGACTGTCCAAGGTGTCGGACAAGGCATCCGCCTTGGCCTTCAGGGAGATAATCCGCGACTGGATATCCCTCTGACGGTCGGTGATCTCATTGAGACGATCACGACGTTCAGCGAGCGCGGCCCTGGCGTCATCCAACGCGGTGCCACCGTCATCGGATACTGCCTCGGTTTCATCACGCAATGCGTTCAGTTGAAGCTTCGCCTCGTCATACTGCGAAGCGAGCGCGGAACGTTGATCCGTATAATCCTTGGCACGGCTTGCCGCAAGCTGTACTGCGGATTCCTCTCGGGCGATGAGTTCCCGAAGTCTGGATATCTTCGCATCATGTTCTTGGGCTGTTTTGCGTAATTCGGTGAGTGTCTGGCGCGTCGACGCGAGTTTTCTCTCATTGTCAGCGCGTTCCTCCGTCGCCTTGTCGAACGCCAGACGGGCGTCGGACACGATTCCCGACTGAGCCTGAGCCTGAGAGTCCAATTCCTCGGCCCGTTTGTTCAGCATATCCGGGTCTTCCCCGAAATTGGCGACGATCTGCCCGGCAAGCGAGCGCGCACGTTCATCGGCAAGCTGCGCAATCGAACGCAACCGTTCACGAATCTGTGAACAATCATGCCAATACTGGTTGGCTTTGGCTATGGCGGGGCTTGATTGCGAACTCAACGCCTCGACCTGATCGATACGCACTTTGACTTGTGCGAGTTCGCGCTGCGCTTCGGCAAGCTGTTCCCGCACCTCGCCGAGTTCCTTGCGTACCGCGTCACGCTGTTCCGCCGAACGTTGGGCATCCTCACCATACAGGCGGGCCTGCGCATCGCGCACGGTCACCTGGATGGCGTCGGCTCGTCTCGAAATGCGCGCCTGCCTGCCGAGCGGCCCCATCTGACGGTGAATCTCACGCAGCAGGTCGTCGAGCCTGTTGAGGTTCGTTTCGGTGTTCGCCAGCTTGCGCAGCGCACGTTCCTTGCGCTTGCGATGCTTCAGTATTCCGGCGGCCTCCTCGATGAAGGCGCGATGCCCGGATGGGTCGGCCTTGAGAATGGCGTCCAATCGCCCCTGTCCGACGATCACGTGCATCTGCTGCCCCAGACCGGTGTCGGAGAGCAGCTCCTGGATGTCCAGCAGCCGGCATGCCGACCCGTTGATCGCGTATTCGGAACCGCCGTTGCGGAAAATCGTGCGGGATATGGTGACTTCCGTGTAATCGATGTCCAGCATGTGGTCTGAGTTGTCGATGGTCAGACTCACCTGCGCACGGCCGAGCGGCGGCCTGGAGGATGTGCCCGCAAAGATCACATCCTCCATTGACGTGCCTCTCAGGTTCTTGGCACCCTGCTCCCCCATCACCCAGGTCAGCGCATCGACGATGTTCGACTTGCCGGAGCCGTTGGGGCCCACGACTGCGGTGATTCCCGGCTCGAAGCGCAGTGTGGTGGCCGATGCGAAGGATTTGAAACCGCGCAGGGTGAGTTCTTTGAGGTACATGGGTACAGACCGTTTCGCTGGACCATTGTCACATGGACGGAACCGATGGCCGTCACGCCTGATGGCGTGACTCGCCGGTGCTGCCGCCGGTCGGATCCGAGTCGGAATCCGACCCGGCAAGATGCTTCAGGCCGAGGACATCGAATACGTCGAAATCATCGGGGCTGACCGTGTCTTCGAGATTGTCGGCCGCCTCCTGGGTGGCGGCGTCCGACTGTCCGTCGACATCGGAATCGCCGGAATGGGAATCATCGGGTTCGACCGACGGCTGGTGGATGCTCATGGCCTGCTTCATCGTGGGGCTGGCATGCTCTTCAAGCATGGCACGCGCGTCGCCCGCGGTCACGAAACTGCCGCAAATGAGCACACCGTGGCCGTAGCCCACACCGAGCTCGTCTTCCGCATCGACCATGTTGACGGCGGTCTGGATGGCATCGGGCAGGTTCGGTTCCTTGACCACGCGATCGCGGCCGAAGACATCGACTGCGATCTTCTCCAGATCATCGGCCGGCATCACACGGTCACGCCATGAGTTCTCGGTTACCACCACGGAGCTCAGGACCGGCTCGAGCACACCAAGATACTGTTCGACCTGCTTGTCTTTCATCATGGCCACGACGCCGACCAGCTGCTTGAAATCGTAGTTCTCCTCAATGGCCTTGCGCAGCGCCTCGGCGGCGTTCACGTTATGACCTCCGTCGAGGATGATGGTCGGCGAGGTGCGGATCTGCTCGATGCGCCCGGGAATCCTGACCGAGCTCAGCGCCTCGGCCACCAGATCGCCATCCAGCGGACCGTTGACCGGAATCACCACTTCGGCGGCGGCGAGCGCGGCGAGCGCGTTATGCGCCTGATGCTCACCGAACTTGGCGATCGGCACACCCTCATAGGTGCCGTTCGGCGTGGTGAGTGTGGCGACCTGACCGCCGACGGCCGGCATGCGGTCGGAGACGGTCATCTCATACCCGTCGCGAACCAGTGTGGCATGGTTGCGCCGCGCCGCCTCCTCGATAATCGGCATCACGGCCTCTTCGTGCGGCTGTCGGCCGATGATCGCCGTGCAATCGGGCTTGATGATGCCGGCCTTCTCGCCGGCGATCTGCTCGACCGTGTCGCCCAGCCACTGCATATGGTCCATATCGACCGGTCCGATGATGGCGGCATCGGCATCGAGCACGTTGGTGGCGTCCCAGGTGCCGCCCATGCCCACTTCCACAATGGCCACATCCACTGGCGCATCCGCGAACTTCCAGATCGCCATGGAGGTGAGCACCTCGAAGAAGCTCATCTTCGGCTTGCCCTGCTCGGCCATCTTGGCATCCACCAAAGCCACCAGATCCTTGATCTGATCCCAGATGTCGATGAAATCATCATCCGAAAGCTGCTGGCCGTCGATGGCGATCCTCTCGTTGATGCGTTCGAGATGCGGCGACGTATACAGTCCGGTGCGCATGCCGTAGGCGCGGCAGATGGCTTCGGCCATACGTGCAGTGGATCCCTTGCCGTTGGTGCCGGTCACATGAATCACGCGGAACGACTGCTCCGGGTGCCCCAGCAGGTCAAGCATCAGATTCATGCGGTCCAGATCAAGATTCGTGGTGTTGTGCTCGGGCGGACGGCTCATGATGTCCAGCTCGACGTCCCTCATCGTCTCGTTGTTCCTGTTCGGATGCTCGAATGACATACCTTCTCCGGTCCTCCACGCTTCTACGGTCTGCTGTTTCCAAACTCCTCCATCTTAGCCGTCAGGGTGGCTTACGCAGACCATGCCATCAGCTCATGGCATATCCGCCGCCCGATACTGCCTGCCACACCTCCCGGCGCATCTTCCGGCGCGTCATGTCGGCGCATCGTGCCGGATAGTGCCGACGCATCGTGTCGTTATCTCTTATCGATTCCACCGATTCCACCGATTCCAGCGACGCCAGCAGGGCAGGGACTGGCCATCCTCCTTCGGAAAACACCCCTCACCGCAGTCAAAGGGCCAGTCCATGTCATCGCTCCTTCACTGACGGGCTCTCAGTGAAGCTGCCGTGACATGAACTGGCCAGATGACTTCGCCAAGGCTTCTCATCGACGCAACAGGGCCAGTCCTTGCCCAGCTCCCATCGCCGGACGGCTCCCAGCGAAGTCAGCCGGCCAGTACTTGCCCGCATGGCTTCACGACACAGCAGTCAAACGGCCAGTACTTGCCCAAACAACTTCGCCGCCAAGCCTCAGCAGCAGTAAGAAGGCCATATCCTGCCCATAGGCCTTCGCTGCGCAGCAGTCAAGTGGCCATTCCCTGCCCTATAAACGTCACAGCCAGCACCAGCCACAAGCCAGTGGTCTGTCTCGCAATTGGTTGAGCGGTACTGGCCCCCTCTGATGGACGTTGCCGTGAAGCAGACAGCGGAGCTGTCTGTAGGCAACGTGCGAGCCGACAGGCGAGCCAGCAGGATGCCGCGCGTGTAGCGCGTCCGTGATTGCGGGACCGGTGCCGTGAAGCAGACAGCGGAGCTGTCTGTAGGCAACGCGTGAGCCGCCAGGCGTACCAGCCAGATGCCGCGCGCAGCGTGTCCCTGATTGCGGGACGGGCTGTCAGCGAAGCTGACCGGGAGAGAAAAACCGAATCCCTCAATTATTTACGAGACAGACCACTAGCAGCACCAGTCACCAACACAGGATATACGCCCGACCGTCAAGGACAGCTAACACGCATGGCAATCCGTCGCCCCTCGGTCGTGCCTCTCGAAATCGAGACACTTCGATAATTCCTTGCAATACAGCCGATGTGGATAACTCAACATGCTTTCACGTTCCAGCCATAGACCGCGATAATGGCGGAATACCAACGATTTGGACATCCAAGCCTTGACCACGGCGAAGCTGGAACCACAATGGTCGATCACGCTTGCCACCACGTAGCGGCACAGCATACGGTCGAGTTCATGAAAACACACAAGACAGTAACGCAGTTGATCCATGCCGCCCAGTCAAAGCAGCGATGCGCGTATTCCACTGTGCCCGCTGAGCAACTGGCACTGCAAAGACGCGCCAAGGCAGGCGAACTGACAAACACCTACAAAGGTTCGCCAAGTCTGTATGCGGACACCACGTACTGGTTATCGCTCACACCTCCCGAACGCACCATGCATATAGCCAAAGCGTTGGGCGACGCCCATCCGCATTGGATCTTCGGAGGATTGACCGCCGCGACAGCCTATGGTTTCGAACACCAATGGTGTCTGCATCAGGGCTCCATCTCGATCATGACGACAGGTCACGGCACCCAACAACGCCATAGTCAACTGAAACGCGTATACATGCCCAATGCCCCATCGCTTGCCGTACGAGAACCAACTACCGGGCTGCTGGTGACACCGCCCGCCAGCACGCTCATTGAATGCGCACGAACCTACGACTTCCGTTTTGCGTTGCCGCTCTTCGATTCGGCGCTTGCAAAAGGAGTGAGTGCAAACGACATCACCCAGGCATGCAGCACCATGTGCGTGGACTACACGCCGGTCTTCCGACTGCTCCGCCACGCCAATCCACGTAGCGAAAACGGCGGGGAATCGTTGGCCCGCGGCACGATGATCGAAGAACGTTTCGTGGTACCCGACATTCAGGTTCCGGTACAGGATCCGAAGAACGGTGCGGAATACCGGGTTGATTTCGTATGGCGTCTTCGCAATGGACGCATTGTGGTCGCCGAGTACGACGGCTCGAGAAAGTATGTCGATCCGTCGATGACCGATAACCGAAGCATCCATGAGACAGTGGCCAAGGAACGCGAACGGGATTCGGGGCTGAAGCGTGCCGGAGCAAGCGAGATA
>NZ_JFAG01000029.1:0-18809 GCF_006408915.1 Bifidobacterium sp. UTCIF-1 | reverse complement strand
TGATTAATGTAGATCAATCTGTCACTAATATTGTAATCAAAGTTGATTCATGAAGTCTCGAATTACGTTAGTGGTATATGTCTGATTGGTATCTGAGTATTACTGTCTGGCATATACCACCGGTTTTTGTTTTTTACAGCAGCGCGATGAGCTGATCGACCTCTTCGGACGTGGTCGCCCAGCTCGTGCAGATGCGCATGACGGTATGCATATCGTCGGCCTTCTCGGTGAAGCCGAGCTTCACATGCTGCGTCAGGCGGTCGATGGTGGGCTGGTCCATCGTCACGAAGATCTGGTTGGTCGGCGCTTCGAACGTGAGCTGATAGCCCTTGGTCTTGAGCGCTTCGCGGATACGGTCGGCGGCGATGTTCGCGTTGCGTGCGATCGTGAAATACAGGTCATCGGTGAACAGCGCATCGAACTGCGCGCCCAGCACAAAGCCCTTGGCAAGCAGGGCGCCATGCTGCTTGATGCGGGTCAGGAAATGCTTCGGCGTGTTGTGTTTGGTGAATACCACCGCTTCACCAAACAGCGCGCCCACCTTGGTGCCTCCGATGTAGAACACGTCAGCGATATTCGCCAGATCCTCCATCGACAGGTCGCCGCCGGTGACGGTCAACGCATAGCCGAGACGCGCGCCGTCCACGAACAGCGGCATGTCGTAGCGGTGCGCGACTTCGGCGATCGCCTCCAATTCGGCCTTGGAATAGATTGTTCCGTATTCTGTGCTCTGCGAGACGTACACGGAACCGGGGAAGACCATGTGCTCATAGTTGCCGTCGGCATAGAAGGTCTTGCAGAACTCGTCCAGTTCGTGCGCATCCATCTTGCCATTGTGGTGGGGGAGGGTGAGCACCTTGTGCCCGGAGAACTCTATGGCGCCGGCTTCATGCACGTTGGGGTGTCCGGATGTCACTGCCACAACGCCTGCATAGGCCGGGGTGATGGTGTCGATCACCACCTGATTGGTCTGGGTGCCGCCCACCAGGAACCAGACATCCGCATCCGGCTTGCCGCAGGCTTCGCGGATCTTGGCCTTGGCCTGTTCGGTGAGCTCATCGGAGCCGTATCCGGAGTACAGATGTTCGTTGGCGCGCGCTATGGCGTCGATCACCGACGGATGCGCGGCGCGAGAGTAGTCGTTTTCAAAAGACAGCATCAGGAGTCCCTCTCTAGGCGATAGTCCCGAGTCTACATTGTGTGGGAATCAGCTGTATGTTCGCGTCCGAACGAGGATGCCGCGAACATGCGGTCTCTTAGTGGTGCGGAATCGGCTGTATGTTCGCGTCCGAACGAGGATGCCGCGAACATGCGGTCTCTTAGTGGTGCGGAATCGGCTGTATGTTCGCGTCCGAACGAGGATGCCGCGAACATGCGGTCTCTTAGCGGCTCGGAATCGGCTGTATGTTCGCGGCTGTTGCGTTGATGCGCGAACATACAGCGGGAAACCTGATAGCTGATAACCAATAGTCCGAAACCGGGTGGTGGTACTACCGATAAGCCAGGAAAGGACCCTTAGCCTAGGAAAGACGTACGCTTGTTGAGAAAAACAAAACCCCTCCGCGCAATAAGCAGAGGGGTAATGGGGTGGCCAACGAGGCTCGAACCCGCGACCTTCTGAACCACAATCAGATGCTCTACCAACTGAGCTATGGCCACCATACTTGTTTCCCAGCAGGACTGGAAGACAACAGATGGATACTATACACAACTTTCGGCCGGCGTGCTCACCGGCGTGTCGCATGTGCGTACGTTGGTGTCGCTCTCTGTGTAGGCGGTGTCGGCTGTGTCGGCTGTGTCGGGGGTCGGGCCGTGCGGAAGCCGCCATGAACAATTGTGGCGGTCGCATCCCCGCAGCGCATCTCTGCCGCGGATGCCGGGTTGGGGAAATACACAACGATGCGCATCCGTTTTCGCGCAAACGTCCAAAAACAACGTTCCTGACCGGGTGAACGTTCACAATGTGAGCATTACGTTTCGTGTCAAGCTGGGCTCGCTTAGTTTCAAACGTTGTTACATCCATTACAGAGAGAAGAATCACCAATGGGAAAAGTTAAGGCCTTCGCTGATTGGCTGACCAAATGGTTTACCGCCATCGTGGTCGTCTGGGCCGTGTTCAACTATTTCGTGCCGCAGGCCAGCCTGTGGGGCAAGCCGTACACCGGATACATGCTGGGCATCGTGTTGTTCGGCATGGGCCTGACCCTTACGCTTGACGATTTCAAGCGCATCCTCACCCAGCCGCTGATGGTCATTGTCGGTACGGTGGCCCACTTCGTCATCATGCCGCTCATCGCCGTGCTGCTGTGCTGGATCTTCCGCCTTGACGGTGCGCTGGCTGTCGGCGTGATCCTTGTCGGCTGCTGCCCGTCCGGCACCTCCTCCAACGTCATGAGCTATCTCTCCCGCGGTGATGTGGCGCTCGATGTCTCCATCGGCATCCTCTCCACGCTGTGCGCCCCGTTCATGATCCCGCTGCTGATGCAGTGGCTCGCCTCCCAGTACGTGTCCGTGCCGGTGGAGTCCCTGTTCCTCAACGCCGTCAAGGTCGTGCTCTTCCCGATTGCCCTTGGTGTGGTGTGCCATATGATCTTCGGCAAGAAGATCGAGAAGGTCACCGTGGCACTGCCGATCGTCTCTCAGGTGGCCATCCTCCTGATCATCGGCGTGGTCGTCGCCGCCAACGGCCCGAAGCTGTTCGTGGCGTCCTCCCTCATGGCCATCCCGGTCGTGATCCTGCACAACCTGTCCGGCTACGCTCTTGGCTTCGGTTTCTCCAAGCTGATGTACAAGATCTACCCGAAGGGCTTCCGCTACGCTCAGCAGAAGGCCATCACGTTCGAGGTCGGCATGCAGGATTCCGCTCTGGGCGCGACCTTGGCCCTGACCTCCTTCGCATCCAACCCGATTGCCGCTGTGCCGTCCACCTTCTTCTCCGTGTGGCACAACATCTCCGGTTCCATTCTCTCCAGCTGGTGGCGCAACCACGATGACAAGCACGAAATCCACTGGGATTCCGACAATGGCGAGAAGGGTTCCGCCAAGGAATCCGATTCCGTGCACGCCTTTGACGCCGACAAGGCCGCTGCCAAGGCCGAGGCCTGATCGCCGAAGTGGTATACTGATTCATAACTGAAGATGTAGCGGTGCCCCCGAGTGACATGGACTCCTCGGGGGCACTTGCTGTCTGGGGCCGGTCTGGCTTTGTCTGGCTTTGTCTGGCCGCGCCTGATGCCCGGAGGATTCGGGCGCGTCGTTGTCCGAGGAAATCGTATTATAGATATTTGTGTGTGCCGACGGTGCGCCTTATGTAACAGGTGCAGCGCTGGGATATCCTTCACGCCGATGAATGCTCGCAGCAATGCGAAGGCAGGAGGCGAGAAGGCCATCGGGCCGGTGGACTGGGCTGCTTTTTACGCTTCGCGAAGCGCGGATTGAACGTGCGAGACGATTCGGTGAAAAGTGTGGGCGCAGTGCGGCGGTCACACGAAAGAAAAGAAACCACTGAATCGGAGAATTCAAGTTGCCTACTATTGAACAGCTCGTCCGCAAGGGACGTCAGGCAAAGCCGAAGAAGTCCAAGACTTTGGCACTGAAGGGAAGCCCGCTGCGTCGCGGCGTGTGCACCCGTGTCTACACCACCACCCCGAAGAAGCCGAACTCGGCACTGCGTAAGGTCGCCCGTGTTCGCCTGTCCTCCGGCGTCGAAGTCACCGCCTACATTCCGGGCGAGGGCCACAACCTGCAGGAGCACTCCATCGTGCTCGTGCGCGGCGGCCGTGTGAAGGATCTGCCGGGTGTGCGTTACCACATCGTGCGTGGTGCGCTCGATACCCAGGGTGTCAAGGACCGTAAGCAGGGTCGTTCCCTGTATGGAGCAAAGAAGGCGAAGTAAGAGATATGTCACGTAAGGGACCTTCCAAGAAGCACGTCGTGCTGCCCGATCCGATCTACGGTTCCACCGTGGTGGCGCAGCTCATCAACAAGATTCTGCTTGACGGCAAGAAGTCGATCGCCGAGGACATCGTGTACTCCGCTCTCGACATGGTCAAGGAGAAGTCCGACCAGGAGCCGGTGGCCGTGCTCAAGCGCGCCCTGGACAACATCCGTCCGTCCCTCGAGGTCCGCTCCCGCCGCGTCGGTGGCGCCACCTACCAGGTGCCGGTCGAGGTCAAGCCGAACCGCGCCAACACGCTGTCGCTGCGCTGGCTGACCGACTTCTCCCGCGCCCGTCGTGAGAAGACCATGGCCGAGCGTCTGGCCAACGAGATCCTGGATGCCTCCAACGGCCTCGGTGCTTCTGTCAAGCGTCGCGAGGATACTCATAAGATGGCAGAGGCCAACAAGGCCTTCGCGCATTACCGCTGGTAATCCAGAGAGAAATAAGGAACAACGATGGCTGAAGAGATTTCGGATCTTCACAACGTCCGTAACATCGGCATCATGGCTCACATCGATGCCGGTAAGACCACCACTACCGAGCGTATCCTGTACTACACCGGTAAGAGCTACAAGATCGGTGAGGTCCACGATGGCGCCGCCACCATGGACTTCATGGCTCAGGAGCAGGAGCGCGGCATCACCATTCAGTCCGCCGCCACCACCTGCTTCTGGAACCGTCAGACCCATGACACCGACGAGAAGTTCCAGATCAACATCATCGATACCCCTGGCCACGTGGACTTCACGGCCGAGGTGGAGCGCTCCCTGCGTGTGCTCGATGGCGCTGTCGCCGTGTTCGATGGCAAGGAAGGCGTGGAGCCGCAGTCCGAGACCGTGTGGCGTCAGGCCGACAAGTACGGCGTTCCGCGTATCTGCTTCGTCAACAAGATGGACAAGCTGGGCGCGAACTTCTACTACTCCGTCGACACCATCCGCGAGAAGCTGGGCGCTGACCCGATCGTGATGCAGCTGCCGATGGGTGCCGAAAGCGACTTCACCGGCGTCATCGACCTAGTCGAGATGAAGGCCTACGACTGGAACACCGGCGACGAGCTGGGTGCTCACTACAACATGGACCCGATTCCGGAAGAGTACCAGGAGAAGGCCCAGGAATACCACGAGAAGCTTGTCGAGGCCGCCGCTGAAGCCAACGACGAACTCATGAACAAGTTCTTCGAGGAAGGCGACCTGTCCAAGGAAGAGATCCGCGCCGGCGTGCGTCAGCTGACCATCGCCAAGAAGGCCTTCCCGGTCTTCTGCGGTTCCGCCTTCAAGGACAAGGGTGTGCAGCCGATGCTGGACGCCGTCATCGATTACCTGCCGTCCCCCGAGGACGTGCCGGCCATCAAGGGCTACCAGCCTGGTGACGAGTCCATCGAGATCGACCGCAAGCCCACCAAGACCGATCCGTTCTCGGCCCTGGTCTTCAAGATCTCCACCCACCCGTTCTACGGCAAGCTCGTGTTCGTGCGCGTGTACTCCGGCTCCGTCAAGCCGGGTGACTCCGTGCTCGACTCCACCCGCGAGAAGAAGGAACGTATCGGCAAGATCTTCCAGATGCACGCCGATAAGGAGAACCCGATGGATGTGGCCGATGCCGGCAACATCTACACCTTCGTGGGTCTGAAGAACGTCACCACCGGTGACACCCTGTGCGCCATCGACAACCCGATCACCCTCGACTCCATGACCTTCCCGGATCCTGTGATCCAGGTGGCCGTCGAGCCGAAGACCAAGGCCGATCAGGAGAAGATGGGCATCGCCCTCGCCAAGCTGGCCGAAGAGGATCCGACCTTCCAGGTCACCACCGACGAAGAGTCCGGCCAGACGCTGATCGCCGGCATGGGCGAGCTCCAGCTCGACATCATCGTCGACCGTATGCGTCGCGAGTTCAAGGTTGAGTGCAACCAGGGCAAGCCGCAGGTCGCCTACCGCGAGACCATCCGCAAGGCCGTCATGGACCAGGGCTACACCCACAAGAAGCAGACCGGTGGTTCCGGCCAGTTCGCAAAGGTCCTGATGAACTTCGAGCCGCTCGACACCACCGAGGGCAAGACCTTCGAGTTCGAGAACGCCGTCACCGGCGGTCACATCTCCCAGGAGTTCATCCCGTCCATCGAGGCTGGCGTCAAGGAGGCCATGGAATCCGGTATTCTCGCCGGCTTCCCGGTCGTGGGCGTCAAGGCCACCGTCACCGATGGCCAGATGCACCCGGTCGACTCCTCCGAAATGGCCTTCAAGCTTGCAGGTTCCATGTGCTTCAAGGAAGCTGCTCCCAAGGCCAAGCCGGTCATCCTCGAGCCCATTATGAAGGTCGAGGTTCGTACTCCTGAGGAGTACATGGGTGAGGTCATCGGCGATCTGAACCAGCGTCGTGGCAACATCCAGTCCATGACCGACGCCATCGGCGTCAAGGTCATCGACGCCAAGGTGCCGCTGTCCGAGATGTTCGGCTACATCGGCGACCTGCGTTCCAAGACCCAGGGTCGCGCCATGTTCACCATGGAAATGGACTCCTACGCCGAGGTGCCGAAGAGCGTCTCCGACGAGATCATCAAGGCTCAGCGCGGCGAGTGACACGCGCCACAGTCAAGGCTAGCCAGTGTCTCCAGTCAGCGGTAAAATCGTGTACCGCTGACTGGGTTCTGGCTCCTCAATGTGGCACATAACCCAGAAACCCAGTACAATAGAGCGAGTGCCTATGCGAAAGCGCATGGGAAACTCACGAGACGTCCAGGAGGACAAAGAGTAATGGCAAAGGAAAAGTACGAGCGTACTAAGCCGCACGTTAACATTGGTACCATCGGCCACGTCGATCACGGTAAGACTACCCTGACTGCCGCCATCTCCAAGGTTCTGTACGAGGAGTACCCGGATATCAACACTGAGTACGACTTCAACCAGATCGACTCCGCTCCGGAAGAGGCCGCCCGCGGTATCACCATCAACATCTCCCACATCGAGTACCAGACCGCTAAGCGTCACTACGCTCACGTCGACTGCCCGGGCCACGCTGACTTCGTGAAGAACATGATCACCGGTGCTGCCCAGATGGATGGTGCTATCCTCGTTGTGGCCGCCACCGATGGCCCGATGGCTCAGACCCGCGAGCACGTGCTGCTCGCTCGTCAGGTTGGCGTGCCGAAGATCCTCGTCGCTCTGAACAAGTGCGATATGGTTGAGGACGAAGAGCTGATCGAGCTCGTTGAGGAAGAGGTCCGTGACCTCCTCGACGAGAACGGCTTCGATCGTGACTGCCCGGTCATCCGTGTGTCCGCTTACGGCGCTCTGCACAATGACGCTCCGGATCACGAGCACTGGGTTGAGCAGATCAAGAAGCTCATGGACGCCGTCGACGAGTACATCCCGACCCCGGTTCACGATCTGGACAAGCCGTTCCTGATGCCTATCGAGGACGTCTTCACCATCTCCGGCCGTGGTACCGTCGTCACCGGTCGTGTGGAGCGTGGCCAGCTGGCCGTCAACTCCCCGGTCGAGATCGTCGGCGTTCGTCCGACCCAGTCCACCACCGTGACCTCCATCGAGACCTTCCATAAGACCATGGACTCCTGCGAGGCTGGCGACAACACCGGTCTGCTGCTCCGCGGTATCAACCGTACCGACGTTGAGCGTGGCCAGGTTCTGGCCAAGCCGGGCTCCGTCACCCCGCACACCAAGTTCGAGGGTGAGGTCTACGTGCTGACCAAGGACGAGGGTGGCCGTCACTCGCCGTTCTTCTCCAACTACCGTCCGCAGTTCTACTTCCGCACCACCGACGTCACCGGCGTCATCGAGTTGCCGGAAGGCGTCGAGATGGTTCAGCCTGGCGATCACGCCACCTTCACCGTTGAGCTGATTCAGCCCATCGCTATGGAGGAAGGCCTGACCTTCGCTGTGCGTGAAGGTGGCCACACCGTTGGCTCCGGCCGTGTGACCAAGGTCATCGCCTGATTATCATCAGACATGATTTCCCGTCACGCTTGAACTAGCGTAGTACATCCCCCTTGGTTCGCGCCAAGGGGGATTTTTTATGCTGATTTCAACCGTTGCGGACCTGCGGCAGTTTATAGTTGATAACTGAGCAGGAAGGCAGCATATGCGGGTTTTTGATTTTGACGGCACCATATATGACGGCGAAAGCCTGTTCGACCTCTATCTGTTCAGTGCCCGTTATGATGTGAAAGTGTTTCGTCACCTGGCACCGGTGCTTCGATACGCCATCAAATACAAACTCGGCAAGGCCACGTTGGAGCAGATGGAGCACGGAGTTGGCAAGGTCACTCGCAAATACCTGCAGGACCTGGCCAAGTCCAGATCGATTGACGGTCTACGCACGCAGGCGTTGGACAATGCGGTGAAAGCGGGACTTGACAAGGATGTCATGGTTGCAGACGCGTCCGTCATCGGAGCCGACGATTTGGATGGTGGCTTGAAGTCATTGGTCAATGCGTTCTGGGATCGCAATATGTCCAAGATCAAGCCGTGGTACGAACCCAGACCGGATGATGTGATTTTGACCGCGTCGTTTGATGTGACTGTGGGGGAGGCGTGCCGCCGGCTTGGAGTACACAATCTCATTGCCTCGACCATCGACCCCAGAACATTCGAGGTGACGTATCTCAATTTCAACACCAACAAGCCGAAGCGCCTGCGCGAAGTACTTGGCCCGGATGCGGTGATTGATGAATTCTATACGGACAGCGCGTTCGACCAGCCGATGATCGATATGGCCCGCAAGGGTTTCATGGTCAAAGGCAATGTCATAACACAGGTGAAATAACGTAAAGGCATGGATTGGCATGTGCATTGCCTATTGGATATCGACTGGGAAACGGTATTCAATAGAGTGCGCTGGATGACTGCCTGACGCGTGTGCCCCCAATCGTTGGCGGTGATGACGGCAGCTAATATATCAGGCAACGATATCCTCAACGACAAGTCAAAGGAGTGGGTATGAGCGATACCATGAAAGCCGCTGTTTTCGTCAAGCCGGGAACTATCGCGGTGGAGGAGATTCCCAAGGCGCGGGTACAGCAGGACGACGATGTCGTGATCCGCGTTGTCCGCGCGTGCGTATGCGGCTCAGACCTGTGGTTCTACCGTGGATTGTCCGGGCAGGAGCCCAACAGTCAGATCGGCCATGAGGCCATCGGCGTAGTCGAAGAGGTCGGTTCGGCTGTCGAAAGCGTCAAGACGGGGGATTTCGTGATTGTGCCGTTCCCGTTCAGCTGCGGCAAGTGCCCGGTGTGCAAGGCCGGATTCGAATCCGTATGCCCCCACGGCGGATACTTCTCCGCCAGCCAGGCCGAATACCTGCGCGTTCCGGAAGCCGATGGCACGTTGGTCAAGGTGCCTGGCTCACCGGAGGATTATGACGATGCCACGCTGGCCTCCCTGCTGACCATCTCCGATGTGATGTCTACCGGGTATCATGCCGCCGCATCCGCCGAGGTCAAGCCCGGTGACACCGCCGTGGTGATGGGTGACGGCGCCGTGGGTCTATGCGGCGTGATCGCCGCCAAGATGCGCGGGGCTACGCGCATCATCGCCATGAGCCGCCATGAGGATCGAGCGGCGCTGGCCCGCGAATTCGGCGCCACCGATATCGTGCCCGAGCGTGATCAGGCCGCCATCGACAAGGTGCTGGCGATGACCGACGGCTACGGTGCGGACGCCGTGCTCGAATGCGTGGGCTCCAAGCAGTCCTTCGACACCGCCATTGCGCTGGTCCGTCGCGGCGGTGTGATTGGCCGTGTCGGTCTGCCGCATGATGTGACCATCAGCGCCGAGGGCACGTTCTACGGCAACATCGGCATCAAGGGCGGTCCGGCGCCGGTCCGTCACTACGACATCGACGGTGGCTTGCTGGATGCCGTACTCAAGCACGAGATCAATCCCGGTCGCGTGTTCACCGCCGAATACGATCTTGACCATATTCAGGATGCCTATGAGGCGATGGACCAGCGCAAGGTCATCAAGGCGCTGATTCGCTTCTGAGATTTGCGGGTGCGTGTCGAGAGAATGTCGAGAGAATGTCGTTACACACGCTAAAAGCGTCAGTATGTATGTGGGTTGACGAACATTTCTCATACATACTGACGCTTCGGCGCGCAATACACGAATTAATGACGCAGTAAGTAGTGGTCTGCTCGTAATTGTCTGTGTGGGTGGCCCCTTTGATGAGGGGCTAGCAGCGAATCTGAATAAGCTGAATAGGGAAGAGACCGAGCCTGAACTCCTCAATTATTAGCGAGACGGGCCATTAGACGGTGGTCATGTCGCTGCGAACACGTTCGGCGGCAATGTCGATATTGCCGGGCCAGGTGGGTACTCCTGAGACGAGCTTGACCTTGGCAAACTCCGCAGGATCGTTGAGTTTACGGAAAACACCTTTATCTATGTATTTTGACATGTCGAAAACACCGGATGCCCCGTCGGAGCAAATCACCTTGAGTCTATAACCGGGTAACGGCTGTGCGCTGTTAACGCGGATTGAGTAGTCGATGTTCATGGCGCACTCCTTGTCACGGTTCTATCATTCCTGGATTCGAGTAGTTTGAAGCTGCGAGCCAAGCGTGGTGAAGCTCGTCACGCCTTCTCGAAATCCACCTGACTACCATTGTATGTTGTCTTTTGGGCAAAGGCTGGGCCCCGATTGAGTTGCCGCTAAGGTCATACGTGGCATTATGGCCCGCATATTCGGCATGAATATGCGGGGGAGCATGGTCGGCAAAGTTCATGGTTATTCTGATTCCATTGAATCGGCAAATTTCCGGCATATCGAATTCCAGTTGAAAACATCAGGATGATGCTTTGATATGGACTGTGGGAAGGTCAAACCAGTGTGCTTTCTTGATGATCTTGTCTCTTTGTTCATAGGGAAGCCGCATGTAGTCGATGATGTCTTTGTCTTGGAATAAGTCACTGCAATACACTGGAAGTCTGTAGCGTGGGACTATTCCTATAAGGTCTTTGCCGTTTGCCATATGAGCTATTTGCCGAGCGTGAAGTACCGAAACGGGCAGCTCAGCATCATATAGCGCTAAGGCAAAGTGAATTGCTTGAATGCACGACCAATAATTTGCACCTGAGACGTTGAAAGACCATCCGCCTTCGTCTTTTCGCGGGAAAAGATGCATCCATGAAAAGCCGTGACCGGGGCGAACTTCCCATGTGTGGCCTTCAGCTTGTTTGCTGTCCATCCATGCTTCGAAATCTTCTGGTGAGTTCTGATCAAGATCGCGTAATCCGTGATGTCGAAAGTCCGCGTACTTGATGCACCAGTCAAGCGGCGTGGCGTCCATCTTTGGGCAAGCGTATCCACTTGCCTCATATCCAAGCATACAGGCTTTGAAATATTCTCCTGAAGTTAGTGTGGGGAGTTTCTTATTAAGTACGGTTCCTTCTTCTAGTGATGAGAACAATTGAGTGAATCGTAGGATGTCTTCAGTGTGGATACCGTTGAGGAAAATATCTTTATTCTCAGGGAATATGTCCCATACGTCACGGCGAAGGATTGTTCCTGTTCTCATGTCAAATGGGAGTTTTTCACGAATAATGGTGTTATATGAATCGTTTTTACATTGGATAACGCAGTATTGAGCACCGCACATCAGCCAGTTCATTAATGGAACATAATATTCAGGATTGTTGGTATGATCATCGTTGGCAAAACGAATGCAGAAACGGCCGTTGATGAATAGATGCCGGCAATCGTCATATTCAGTACAGGTGATTTTGTACCAGACGGTTTCATCTGGATAGGAGCTTAACCAGGATTGCTCGAATTCCTGATAAGTCTGATACTCGCCGTCTTCATACAGCTCGTCGTAGTGGCCGAAGGCCGTGATCGGACCGCGTTCTGCGGGTATCCACAGTAGGCGGAACCCGTCTTCTCCTAAGGGCTCGATGTTGTCGAGTACGTCAAACAGCTGTGTGGCCGCAGTATCGAGAGGCAGGTAAATATCCGGTTCCCATGATCTGGGGGAACGGATCATGTTGTCGATTTGCGGGGCGAAAAGAGTTCTGTGATGCATGATGGCTCCCAATCTTAAATGTGGTATCTGTATTGATACCAGTGTAGCACATATGTTCGAATATGCGATGTGTGTGGGTGTAATGGGTTGCCTGCGCCGGCCGATTACAATGATTGAATAATTCGAGTGGATGATTCTTGGGGTGCCATGAAAAACGTGATTGATCGATATGTGTATCGCGTGCATTGGTCGGATGAATGCGAGGGTTTTGTGGGAACGGTGGCGGAGATGCCGGAGTTGAGATTCGTGTCCGGTTCGTTTGTCGAGGCGTTAACCGGTATTCGGATTTCGGCTCATGATGAGGCTGCCAAGTTGGTCGAGAGGGGCGTTGCGGTTCCGGTTCCTTTCGAGGATCGCCATTATTCGGGTCACTTTATGGTTCGGGTGCCGCCTGAAGTGCATAGACGTTTGTCCATCGAAGCGGCTGAGCAGGGGGTGTCTCTGAATAGATTGGTTCAGGCTCGTTTGTCCTGAAATCGTTTTGCTTCTGCGTCGTTGTCGTTGTCTCTGGACGTTGTCCCTGATCGGTACGCAGCGGCCGACCCATTGCAACTGCACCATACTTCTGATACACTTTGAACTGTACTAGAAATATGGTGCAGTTGCATGCTGGAGGTGCCGAATGGTTTCGGGCGAAATGGCTGATGGCGTTCGGTAACAGGCGGCAATGCACCTCAAGCGCGATGAGGTGAGTACGATGTCGTTCTCTGTTTTCGGCGTAGTGGCAGCGTTGCTGATAGGTTTGCTACGGCTGGTGCTTGTTGTCGCCGTGGTGGTGCTGATCGTCAGGGCGTTGGTGCACATGAATCGTGAGCCGTCGCTGTCGGTGAAGCAGCCTGTTTCGTCGGGTGGCCCATCGGATGATTCGTCAGGTGGTTCATCGGGCGGCCTGATGGAAGGGGAGGCTGTTCCGGATATGACGGCGGGCGGTCCCATGCCCATTGTGCGCCGTCGCATGGCGTGTGCTCTGCTCGTCGGTGTGGCGGTGTTGGTCATGGTGTTGATAGTCGGATTTGTAGTGCCCAAGGATATGTATCGCATCGCATCGATGGCTCCCGGCCTTGCGGCATCGGCGGTCATGCTGGCTCTTGCGCTGCCCTTTCCGGACATGTCCGATCGGCTGGGCGGCGGCCAGGTGCGTACGGCGTCGCTGCAATCCCGCGAACCATGGACGTACGCGCGACGGTATGTGCTCATGCAGCCGATGCTTGCCGCCGGGCTGCTCATTATCTATCTCGGATACACCACGGTGACGGCCAGTCCGGATGATTTCGGCCTGATGCGCAGTATCCAGCTGGTCGCTCCGAATGGGACGTGGGCTCATTCCTCCGGTCCTTATCCCGGATCGTATTATTCCATCCCACTGGCCGTCGTCACACTGGTGCTGGTCGGCCTGACCTGCGCGGCGCTCTGGCGCATCGCCCATGTGCCGAGTGCTCCTGAAGCCCGATTCGCCGATGCTGACCGGTTGTGGCGCGTACTGCTGACGCGATTCACGGTGTTCCTGTCGGTCGGCACGATGCTGGTCTACGCGTCGGCGGTACTGATGGTGGCGGGAACCGCAACGGTTCGGGTCGGCACCAACAGCGGCACATGGTCGTCGGCCTACGCGGATGATGTGTATCCGACCTTGGGCAACATACAGATCATCATGGGTGGCGTGGTGGCCGTGTTGGCGGTCATCTACCTCGTGATGGCGTGTTCCGCATTGGTCCAGTTGTGGACTTCGCCTCGGAGGACACGATGATGGGCGGCGGCGATGACGTGCGCCTGGTGATACGCGAATCGTCGCCGGTGCCGGTATATGAGCAGATTCGTGAGCAAATCGAAGGTATGGTTCGTGCAGGCCTTCTGCATGACGGTGACAAACTGCCGTCGGTGCGTCAGCTGGCCGGCGACCTGCGCATCGCACCCGGCACCGTGGCCAAGGCCTATGCCGAACTCGCTGAGCAAGGGGTGATTGAGACCGCCCCCGGTCGCGCCGCCCGAATCAGGCGGGTGGCGACCATCCCCGAACCCCTGCTGGAGGCCGCAAAAGACTACGCCGGACAGTCCCGGCGGCTTGGTTCCAGCCTTGAGGACGCCATCAGCGCCCTGCGCGCCCAGTGGTAGTTTCACATCAGGTCCTGTGCCGGCGGATTGCGGACGTGTGCCATAGCAGTCCACAGTCTGCCGGATTCCGCAGGTTATGCGTTATGCGTTATGCGTGTGCGCCGTCTGACGGATGACTGATGATGGACGGCTGCCGTGCTGGTCATCTATCGGCGCCTCTACGGATAATCAGGTTCGTTGTCCTAGCGCTCGTATGGCAGGTCATACAATGATTCCGGATCGAGGGAAAGATGGTGCGGCATATGGATGTTGATGGGAAGGTCGAGGATTCGGCAAAGTCCGGGAGTCCGGAGACATCCGGGGAGTCGATGATGTCCGGGATATCAACGACTGCGCCACACAGGCCTCGCGCCATCGAGGTGCGCGGGGCGCGGGTGCATAACCTCAAGAACGTCGATGTGGACGTGCCGCTCGGCGAGCTGGTGGGTGTCGCCGGCGTCTCCGGTTCGGGCAAGAGCTCGCTTGCGCTCGGCGTGCTGTATGCGGAGGGGTCAAGGCGGTATCTGGAGGCGCTGTCCACGTATACGCGCCGGCGCCTGACCCAGGCCAGTCGCGCCCAAGTGGATGAGGTGCTGCACGTGCCGGCGGCGCTCGCGTTGCATCAGCGGCCCGCCGTACCCGGCATCCGGTCCACCTTCGGCACGATGACCGAACTGCTCAACAGCCTGCGTCTGCTGTTCTCCCGTGTCGGTTCGCACGTATGCCCGCAATGCGGAACCCACGCGGACCCCACGCTTAATGTGGCGTTGGAGCAGCCGATCGTATGCAGCCATTGCGGCAAGCGATTCCACGGCCCCGGCGCCGAAAGCCTGGCCTTCAATTCGGCGGGCGCATGCCCCGCTTGCTCCGGCACCGGCATCGTACGCGAGGTGAACCGCGCCGCACTGGTGCCGGACGAATCGAAATCCATCGACGACGGCGCGGTGCTGCCATGGGGCTCGCTCATGTGGGACCTCATGAAGCAGGTGTGCGGCGCGATGGGCGTGCGCACCAACGTGCCATTCCGCGAACTCACGCCCGAAGAGCGTGACATCGTATTCAACGGACCGGCCGTCAAGAAGCACATTCTGTATCGGCCCAAGAAAGGCGACGATTTCGCCGAGCTCGACTTCACCTATTACAACGCCGTGTACACGGTCGAGAACGCGCTCGCCAAGGCCAAGGACGAGCAGGGATTGAAGCGCGTGGCGCGATTCCTGGAGGAGAAGCCGTGTCCCGACTGCGGTGGTACGCGCCTGAGCGCCGCCGCACGCGCGCCGGAAATACGCGGCATCAATCTGGCGCAGGCAACCGCCATGACCCTGGACGACGCGGTGACGTGGGTGCGGGGCGTGCCGGGTACTCTGCCTGAGAGCATGCGCCCGATGGCCACGAACATCTGCGAATCGTTCCTCGACGTAGCCCGCAGACTGCTTGAACTCGGTCTCGGCTACCTGTCGCTCGACCGTGCCGGCGCCACGCTGTCCACAGGCGAACGCCAACGTGTGCAACTGGCCCGCGCCGTGCGCAACCGTACCACCGGCGTGCTGTACGTGCTCGATGAGCCGTCCATTGGCTTGCATCCCTCGAACGTGGACGGCCTGCTTGGCGTGATGCGCGACCTCGTGGCGGACGGCAACTCCGTGGTGGTGGTCGATCATGACGTACGTGTGCTCAAGGCCACCGATCATCTCATCGAGATGGGGCCGGTGGCCGGCGCCGGCGGTGGTCATGTGATCGCGCAGGGCGCGGTCGACAAGGTCGAACAGACCCCGGGCAGCCGCATAGCGCCGTTCCTGACCGAAAACGGCGAGACCCGCGTGCGTGCCCGCGTCGCTCCGGAAAAGATGTTCGATGCCGGCCGGATCCACATGGAGACCGGCCCGTTGCACACCGTCAAGCCGCTGAGCGTGGACGTACCGCGCGGCAGACTCACGGTCGTCACCGGCGTCTCGGGCTCGGGCAAGACCACGATGGTGCTGGAATCGCTGATTCCGGCGCTCAAGGCCAACGTCGATGGAGATGGTCTGCCGGCGCACGTTCGCGGCATCGAAGCGGACAGCATCACCCGCGCGAACCTCATCGACGCCACGCCGATCGGTGCGAACGTGCGCTCCACCGTGGTCACCTACGCCGACATCCACGACGATTTGCGCCGCGCCTTCGCTCGCACGGACGAGGCCAAGGCCGCCGGATACAAGGCCGGCGACTTCTCCTACAACACCGGACGGCTGCGTTGCCCCACCTGCGACGGCACCGGGTCGATTTCACTGGATGTGCAGTTCCTGCCGGACGTCACCATCGCCTGCCCGGACTGCCGTGGGTCGCGGTATGCGCCGGAAGCGAGCCTTATCCACCGACCGGTCAAAGGCGGCGGAGATGGGAAGGTCGTCAAGGCTTGTGGCGAGTTGAGTGCGCGTGACAACGTAGGCAGCGGTTCGGATGCCGGTGCCGTTGTGCCGGGTGCCACATTGACGGAGAGCGGAATCACGATGGAACAGGGATCCACGGCGGAACAGGGGGATGTGGACGCGCCCCTGCGTTCGCTGACGCTGCCGCAATTCATGGCGATGAGCGTGGATGAGGCGCTCGCCGTCACCACCGACATGAAGAAGGTGCATAGTCGGCTCACTACACTGCACGATCTGGGACTCGGCTACCTGACACTCGGCGAACCGACGCCCGCGCTTTCGGGTGGCGAGGCGCAGCGGCTCAAACTCGCCAGCGAGATGGGCAAGGCGCAGTCGGATGCGGTGTTCGTGTTTGATGAGCCGACCATCGGCCTACATCCGCTTGACGTGCGTGTATTGCTTGGCGTCTTCGACCGGCTGGTCGCGGCGGGTGCGACGGTCATCGTCATCGAACATGATCTCGACATGATCGCCAACGCCGACTGGATCATCGACATGGGGCCAGGCGGCGGCGAGGCCGGCGGGCACATCGTCGCTACCGGCACGCCGGAGCAGGTCGCTGCGGACCCCGCGAGCATCACCGGGCGGTATCTGCATATTCGATAGATAACGTCGTCGGCGGCGTTCGTGGTGCCTGCCCTGAATGACGCGGCGTGCGGAATCCTTGGCATGTGGGATATGGGATGTCGAGTCGGGCGTCAGGATATCCCATGGCTCGAATTTCGCTTGCATGCCCCGCATACCGGTCACGACGTCCAGTACAGGACTGACGGGGGAGTAGGATGGCCGCCGTGAAACAGGTTCAGGGCATCAAACGAGCAAGTGCGGACGCGAAATACCGGCAGATGACCGAGCAGCCGATACCGTCGTTGATTCTGCGGCTTTCGCTGCCGGCTGTCGTCTCCAACCTGGTGACCACCGCGTACAACCTGACCGACACGTTCTTCATCGGACAGCTCGGCACCGCGCAGTCCGGTGCCATCGGCATCGCCTTCTCCATCATGACCATCCTGCAGGCGATTGGTTTCTTCTTCGGCAACGGTGCCGGCAACTCGATGAGCCGCGAACTCGGCAAGCGCAACAATGAACGCGCCTCCCGGTTGCTGGCGCTGGGATTCGCCGGAGCCGTGCTTTCCGCGCTGCTGATCGCTCTGATCTGCCTCGCCATGCTCAGGCCCTTGGTGATGATGCTTGGCTCCACCAGTACCATCGCACCCTATGCCGTGCAGTATCTGACGCCTATTCTGGTCGCGGCGCCCTGCGTATGCGGTTCCTTTGCGCTCAACGGACTGCTCAGATATCAAGGCCAATCCGCGTTCGGCATGATCGGGCTGGTCAGTGGCGCTCTGCTCAATTTCCTGCTCGCCCCGCTGTTCATTTTCGTACTTGACTTGGGAATTTTCGGGGCGGGACTCGCCACCGGCATCTGCCAGACCGTGAGCTTTATCATCCTGACCACGATGAGTGCCCGATTTGGCGTGCTGAAGCTCTCCCTGCGCAACTGCCGGCCGGATATGCTGTTGGTGCGCGAGATCATCGGCGGCGGTTTGCCTTCGTTGGTTCGTCAGAGCGCCGGATCCATTGCCGCCACATGCGTGAACATCGCAGCCAACCCGTTCGGTGATGCGGCGATCGCCGGCATGGCCATCGTGATGCGCATCATGCTCGGGGTGAATTCGGTGATTATCGGTCTGGGGCAGGGATTCCAGCCGGTATGCGGCTACAACTATGGGGCAGGAAAGTTCGCCCGTGTGCGTGAGGGCTTCTGGTTCTGCGTGAAGCTGTCCACCTGCATACTGTTGGTGCTTGGAGCGGCCATCTGGCTGTCCTCGCCGCAATTGGTGGAGATCTTCCGTTCCGATCCGGCGGTGGTCACGGTGGGCGTGGCTGCCCTGCATTTCCAATGCCTGACCGTGGCGCTCAACGGCATGAACATGATGGGCAATATGATCAGCCAGACGATGGGGAAGACGGGTATGGCGTCATTCCTCGCCGTATGCCGCACCGGCCTGTACTTGGCGCCGGTGGTGCTGGTGCTGCCGCACTTCTTCGGGGTGACTGGCGTGGAGGTGGCGCAGACCGTGTCCGACATCCTGACCTTCGCCACCACCGTTCCGTTCATGCATCGCATCCTGCGCGAGCTGCGTTAGTGTCCGCTGTGATACGACAAAGGGCGTTGGCAGCGGAAGACAAGGGTGCCCCTGTGCATTCGGGCAAGCGATTGGGCTGCGCGAACGCACAGGGGCACTGTCATGGGCACTTGTCATGCGGATACCGTGTACCAGATATCGGTGATATCGGCTCCGCGCGTGCGTTGTGGGATAAGTGA
>NZ_JFAG01000028.1:0-23477 GCF_006408915.1 Bifidobacterium sp. UTCIF-1 | reverse complement strand
CTACAACATGCTGATCTTCTACAGCTCGCTGTCGACGATCCCGCACTCCCTGTACGAGGCGGCCTCGATCGACGGCGCCTCGGAGTGGCAGATCGTCAAGTCGATCAAGCTGCCGGAGTTGAAGGGCTCTTTGGCGATCACGGTGATCTTCTCGATCATCGGCTCGTTCCAGCTGTTCAACGAGCCCAGCATTTTGCAGAACATGGTGCCGGGCAACGCGATCACGACGTATTACACGCCGAACATGTACGCGTACAACCTGAGCTTCAGCGGCAACCAGAGCAATTATGCCGCCGCCTTGGCCATCGTCATGGCCGTGATCACGATGGCCATCGCATACATCGTGCAGCTCAAGAGCATGAAGGAGCAGATGAAGTAACATGAGTGCCGCAACAATGACTTCGGAATCCACTCGCCTCACCGAGGCGCAGCTCAAGGCACAGGAGAAGGCCGCCAAGGCCGCCGAGAAGGCGCGTCAGAAGCGCATCGCCGCCGATGAGAAGGCCGAGCGCAAACGCGCCGCCAAGACAGGCTTCTCCAACCCGGCGAATCCTACCCGTTCCATCGCGTTGACCGTGGTATGCGCGATCTTTGCCGTGTACTGCCTGTTCCCGTTCGTATATCTCATGATCAACGCCACCAAGACGCAGTCCGACTTCACGAGTACGTTCGGCCTGGGCTTCGGCAAGAGCTTCGCCCTGTGGGACAACATCGTCACGGTGTTCACCTATCAGGACGGCATCTTTGGCCGTTGGCTCATCAACACGATCCTGTACGTGGTGGTTGGCGCCGGCGGCGCCACCCTGCTGGCGATCATGGGCGGCTACGCCTTGGCCAAGTTCCGCTTCCCGGGGCGCAAGGTGTGCTTCGCCATCATCATCGGAGCCATCTCCGTGCCGGGCATCGCGCTGGCCGTCCCGCAGTTCCTCCTGTTCGCCAAGCTCAACCTGACCAACACGCCATGGTCCATGATCATCCCATCCTTGGTGTCCACGTTCGGGCTCTATCTGATGTGGATCTTCTCGGATCAGGCGGTGCCGGATGAGCTTCTGGAGGCCGCTCGTGTGGATGGTGCCGGCGAGTTCCGCACCTTCTTCCAGATCTCGCTGCCGCTGCTGGCTCCTGGCATTGTGACGACCGCATTGTTCGCGATCGTGGCGACGTGGAACAACTACTTCCTGCCGTTGATCATGTTGAAGGACTCGAACTGGTATCCGCTGACCATCGGCCTGAACCAGTGGAAGGACCAGGCCAGCACGGCCGGCGGCCAGGCGATCCAGAACCTGGTGATCACCGGCTCGCTGATCACCATCATCCCCCTGGTCATCGCGTTCCTCATGCTCCAGAAGTACTGGCAGTCCGGCCTCGCCGCCGGCGCAGTCAAGGAATAAGGTAAGCGCATCACACAGCCGGCCCCCTCCCCGAAATCGTTACGTACATTCGCATAATAGGGGGCCGGCATTGATACATACACAAGGAAAGCATCCATGGCAACACGCAGATCGAACAAGTGGCCGTCACTGCTCACGAACAATGGGCGCGGCATCGCTTTCGGCGGCGACTACAATCCCGATCAATGGCCGGAAGCCGTAGTCGATGAGGACATTCGGCTCATGTGCCAGGCGCACGTCAACACCGTGGCCCTTGCCATCTTCAGCTGGGACAAGATCGAACCGAGAGAGGGCGCATTCACATTCGAATGGCTTGACCGCGTCATCGACAAGCTCGGCAAGGCCGGCATCGCCGTCGATCTCGCCACCGCCACAGCCTCCGCGCCGATGTGGCTGTACATCAAGCATCCGGAGGTGTTGCCCATCGACAAATACGGGCATACCGTCAACCCCGGTTCGCGTCAATCATGGCAGCCTACCAGCCCGGTGTTCAAAGCATACGCGCTCACCTTGTGCTGCAAGCTTGCCGAGCACTACAGGGACAACCCGTACGTCACCGCATGGCATGTGGGCAACGAATATGGCTGGAATAACCGCTACGACTACTCGGACAACGCACTTGACGCGTTCCGCACATGGTGCAGGGCGCGATATGGCGACATCGATGCGTTGAACGAAGCATGGGGCACTGCGTTCTGGTCCCAGCACGTCAACGATTGGGACGAAGTGCTGCTGCCGCGCCACATGGGCGGCGATGCGATGGTGAACCCCGCACAGCAGCTCGACTATGAGCGGTTCGGCAACGACATGTTGCTCGATTTCTATAAGGCCGAGCGTGACGCCATCGCCGAGATATGCCCGGATAAGCCGTTCACCACGAACTTCATGGTCTCCACCGACCAGTGCACGATGGATTACGCCCAATGGGCCGACGAAGTGGACTTCGTCTCCAACGACCATTACTTCCACGAGGGCGAATCCCATCTGGATGAACTGCTCTGCTCGGATGCGTTGATGGATTCGCTCGCCCTCGGCAAACCATGGTATGTGATGGAGCATTCCACATCCGCAGTGCAATGGAAGCCGCTCAACACGCGCAAGCGCCACGGCGAACTCATGCGTGACGCATTGGCTCATGTGGCCATGGGCGCGGACGCCATCAATTTCTTCCAATGGCGGCAATCCGCATCCGGAGCCGAAGCATTCCACTCGGCCATGCTGCCGCACGCCGGTGCCGACTCGACAATCTACCGAGATGTCTGCAAACTCGGGGAAGCCTTGCATGCGCTTGGCGAAGCGGGCATGCAAGGCAGTGAACTCGAACGTTCGGATACGGCCATCCTGTTCAGCGCCGAATCCGAATGGGCCACGCGCAGCCAGACCCTGCCCAGTATGAAACTCGATCATTGGCATGACGTGCGCGACTGGTATCGGGGGCTTCTGGACGCCGGCCGACGTGCGGACATCGTGCCGCTGGCATACGACTGGAGCGGATACCAGACGGTCATCCTGCCTACGGTACTGATTCTGTCCGATCGGGATGTGCGTCGTCTTGCCGATTTCGCGCGCAAGGGTGGCAGTGTCATCATCGGCTACGCCACGGGGCTGATCGACGAGCACTTCCACGTCGGTCTCGGCGGCTACCCAGGTGCCGGACATGGACTGTTGCGCGAAATGCTCGGCGTGCGCAGCGAGGAATTCAACATCCTCGGAAGCGAAGCGGAGGGCGAGCCTTTCGAGATCCGACTGTGCGATGGCTCAGTGAGCAGGCTTTGGCAGAACGTAGTGACCGGTCTTGCCGAAGGCACCAAGGTGATCGCCGAATATGTCGGTGCCGAAGCAGCCGAGTGGGAGCTTGCCGA
Source organism: Bifidobacterium sp. UTCIF-1 (assembly GCF_006408915.1). Taxonomy (NCBI): domain Bacteria; kingdom Bacillati; phylum Actinomycetota; class Actinomycetes; order Bifidobacteriales; family Bifidobacteriaceae; genus Bifidobacterium; species Bifidobacterium sp. UTCIF-1. The sequence goes on along the minus strand of NZ_JFAG01000028.1, from coordinate 20,224 downwards.
TGTGCCTGCCATCACCCGCCATCCATACGGGGAGGGGGCGGCGCTGTATGTCGGTTGCGATTTGGACCGCAGCGGCATCGCGTCATTGATGCGCGCGCTGTACTCCGCAACCGTTGTCGATCAGCGTATCATCCATACGATTCGCCGTTCGGTCGACGGCAATGCGGTCTTCGACTGCTACCTCAACCGGGACAGGCAACCGGTACATGTGCAGAACGTTATGGGCGACCCCATTGTCGCCCATCGTTGCAAGCCCGGCGCGCGCGCACATGAATATGTGATGGACCGCAATTCGGTGCTGATCGTGAAGCGGGTAGAATGACGACGTACTCCACTCCATGCCGATGATGTAAAAGGAGATATGCCGTGAGCGAGCATCCTGGGACAAGACGACGCGTCACTTTGCGCGATGTGGCCGAAGCGGCTGGGGTCTCGCTCAAAACCGCATCGAACGTGATCAATGGGTCCGGGCGCATGAGCAAAGACACCCGTACCAAAGTGGAATCGGTCATCAAGGAGCTCGGTTATCAGGTCAACGTGGCCGCTCGCAACCTGAGCCGCAACCACACCGGTTTCATCACGCTCGCGGTGCCCTCGCTCACTCCGCCGTATCTGGCCGAACTTGCCAACCGCACCATCGATGCGGCTCGCCAACATGATTATTCCGTCTACGTCACGACTTATGCGGAAGGCTCCGCCAAGGGTGCGCGCGATCTGCTGAGGAAATTCAACTCCACTGTCTCAGATGGCATGATCCTGTCCATGAGCGAGGTGGAGAACATCAGCAAGGAGGATCTGGAGGTTGGTTTTCCGCTTGTGGTGGTCGGCGCACGCACCACATGGGGCGTCGCCGACCATGTGACGCCGGATGATGTGGACGCGGCGGCTCAGGCAGCGGGTTACCTGTATGCACATGGGTCAAGCAGGCTGGCGGTCATCGGTGCCCGTGGCGACTATGATGAAGCCGCCTTGCTTCAATCGGTCGAAGGCAATGCGCAGTTGCGTTTGCGTGGCGTGATCGAGGAGGCGCATCGTCGAGGATGCGCCATCGATCCGAGGCTGGTGGGCACCACCGATCAGGATTGGACCATCGGTGCCGGGGCGTGCGTCACGCAGCGGCTGATTGATTCTGGCGTGCCGTTCGATGGGGTGGTGGCGTTGAACGACCAACTGGCCATCGGTGCCCTGACGGCATTGCGGATTTCCGGGTATGCGGTGCCCGAGCAGGTGCAGGTGATCGGCTTCGACAACATCGAGGAGGCCGCGTATCTGCAGATTCCGCTGACCACGATGGACTCCCGGCTGGAGTGGACCGCGCCGACTGCGGTGGAACGCATCCTGGCGCGCATTCGGGGAGAAAACGTCATGCCGGAAAAGCTGACCTGCTCATCTCAAGTCATTGTGCGCGCCTCCACGCGCCGGTGAATCGTCGGTCACAGGGCGCCGAAGCCCACCGCGTGCTTGGTGTCCGAACCGATGATGGCATAGCCGAGCGCGCCCGCGGGAACGATGATGCGGCGGCCCTTGTCGTCGGTCAGATCGATGGTGGTGCCATCCGAGACGGATTGCGCGATAGTCTTGCTGACCTCATCCGCGGACTGTTCGGTGCTGAAGTTGACCGGACGGGCCACATTCTGAATGCCCAGTTCGATATCCATGATGCTCCTTGATGATTGGGATACTCGTTAATCTAAACCTATTGTGCCGTATCCGGAATGGACGGACACGCGGATTCGCACGTTTACGCCTTCGGCGTGGAGACCTGATGGCTGACGATGGTGTTGCCGTTCTGGTCATACCCTTCCAGACCGGCTCTGGCATCGCGCAGCGCCCGCTCCTCTCGCTCCAGCAGCGGAATCACCGTGGTCTCCGCCGCGTAGGAGGCCTGGGGCTCGTGCTCACCGGTGTCGTCGTCATCCTCCTCGATGGCAGCCGACGTATTTCCGTTGTCGGCGGCCTTGACGGATGATGCCGCTGCCTGCCGCTCCTCCTGCTCATGCATGTCGATGAGCTCTCTGAGCGTAATGGTGGATGCCGAGGATGGCTGTGCGTTGGGCGTCGGCTGAGGCTTGGTCGAGCCTGTGGCGGTCACCGGTCGGTTCGCCGTCTGATCGTCATTGTCCGTTGCGTGCTTGTCCGTGACGCTTCTGTCGGCGGCAGCGACCTTCGGCGTGACGTCGATGCTGCCGGCCGCGATGATATCCGCGCTTCCTGTACGGTCGGGGTCGTTCGTATCATCGGGATTCTGCGCAACATGATGCTGTGCGTCGGGATTCCGTACAGCGTTGTTGGCCGCGTTCGCAGTGCGTTGGGCCTGCCGCGCGGCATCCTGCTGCCCGTCATTGTTCAACAAGGTGCCCACCGTGATGGTGGAAGGGTTATGGGATGACTTGCCGGTGGCTTTTGCCGCGGATGGCGTAGTGGCCGTGGATCGGCTGATGACCCCGAGCTGATGGGCGAGACGCTCCACTTGGGCCTTGAACTGGATGATGCGGTCGTTGTCCGCGCGGTTCAGCGCCTGGATGAACTCGCCGACCTGTTCCATCTGCAGCCACAGATTGGCGCGGAGCATGATGAGGTCATCGAGTCGCGCGCCCATCATGCGGCCGTATGCGGAAAGCACGGCATTGCGATGGGACTCATCAAGTTTGCCGAAAATCCACGCCAGATCGCGGGCGGGATCATTGACCTGCATATCCTGCCAATTGGTGATTGCGGCGATGGTGGATCCGGAGAACAGCATATCGCCATCGGAGAAGCCACCGTGCACCGTGCAGGTGGAAAACGACCATAGTCCCTCGGTTTCGATGACTTGCGCCCAGCTGTTGGTGATCTCCTGCGGCACATGGCCCGCTGCGCGCAGTCGTCTGATCCAGGCGATGAGTTGGGCACGAATCTGACCGGTGGTGAATACCGGATACTTGGCGGCTTTCAGGAATGCGGGAGGCAGGCGGTGGATGGCTCCCAATGCCGTGCCTACCGAAGCGCAGTCGTCCAGCGTCAGCAGATCGAGCGAGCGCGCCTGTCCTTCATTGTGGGTGGCGATCATCACCGCCGTCTGGCCGGTCGGGCCTGGTTTGGTTTTCGGTTTCGGCGCGGCAGCGACCGCTGCCTGATCCAGGGCTTGGGCGGTCGAGGTGGCGCCCGGCTGCGGTACTTTGCCCGGAGCGAATGCAATCACATGGTCCAGATTGAACCCGAGGCCACCGGGCTCCCGCGCTGCAAACAACGTCTGCGCGGCCTGCACACGGCGTGTCAGACGCGTGCGACCTTCCTTGGTGTCGGTGGCGTACACGTCATACAGTTTGCCCGAGGCGTCCTGTATGACTGCCTGATCGATGCCTTTGGCCAGATCAGTCGCGCTCTGCTGAGCGGTCTGACGAACTCCTGCAACGGCCAGATTCGGCAGGACGGCTGAGGCCAATGCCGCCAACATGTAATTGCTTCGTCTCATCACCCTTCCACACTAATACATGTCTGGTGTTTCAGTGGTGCGGCACGGGGCGAAAAGTCCGTGAATCGGACGTCTGCGGCCATGAGATGCCATGCGTCCGCTTTCTTGAAGGGGTCGATGAAGGAATCGACGAAAGCAATGACGAGGGGATTGACGAAGGGATTGACGTGCCACAATGGAGATATGGAACATGCGCAGCGGATTCTTGAAGGACTTGACGAGCGGCAACGTACGGCGGCCACAACGCTCAACGGTCCAGTGCGCATCATCGCCGGGGCGGGCGCAGGCAAGACGCGAACCGTCACCCGTCGTATCGCCTATGCCTGCGCCACAGGAGCGTGGCGGCCCGAAAGGACGCTTGCTGTCACGTTCTCGGTAAAGGCGGCGGCGGAAATGCGTGCCCGTCTGCATCAGCTGGGGCTCGCCGGCGCATCGGCCCATGGCGGACGACCGGGATCACCGGATGCGGCAGGCGTGACGGCTGCGACCTTCCATTCCGCCGCACTGCATCAGCTCAACAGTGTGTGGGCCGACGTGTGCGAGGCACCGTTCCCGCATCTGATTGAGGACCAGCGTGATGTGGCATCACGCGCCATCACGCGGGTGACGGCCAACGCGGACACCGATCCCATCACCGTCAGGGATGTTCTGGCTGAAATCAACTGGGCGAAGGTGTCCTTGGTCGCTCCCGAGGATTACGGGCGCGTGAGCGTCGCGGCGAAACGCATGCCTCCGGCCGGGCTGTCCCCTCAACGGTTCGTCGACATCTATGCCGCCTATGAGCGGGAGAAGACCTCTAGGGGGGAGATCGATTTCGACGATATCCTGCTGCTGGTATGCCATATCATGGACGATTTTCCGGAAGCGGCGGCACAGATCCGATCCACCATCGGATGGCTGACTGTCGATGAGTATCAGGATGTGTCGCCATTGCAGCATCGGCTCATGATGCTGTGGCTCGGCGGCGGGGGAGCTGAGGGGAAGGCCGCGCTGAACCGGAATGTGTGCGTCGTCGGTGATCCGGCACAGACCATCTACTCGTTCGCCGGGGCCTCAAGCTGGGATCTGCTTCGTTTCTCCGATGAATTCGGGCCGCTTGCCGCGGACGTCGATCTCAACACGGATTATCGTTCGACGCCCGAAGTCGTGTCCTTGGCCAATGCGGTGCTTGCCGCGGCGCCAAATCGTCAGGACTATCTGAGACTCGTGTCCGCTCGTGATTCAGGCGCCAAAGTGTCGAGGACCGCCTACGACACCGATCTTGAGGAAGCACAGGGGGTGGCGGCGCGTATCGACCGGCTGGTGCGCAACGGGGCCAAGCCATCGGATTGCGCGATTCTGACGCGCATCAATGCGCAACAGCCGGTGTTCGGCGCCGCCCTCCGTCAATACGGTCTGCGGTTCCGGGTCCGCAAGGATTCGGGATGGCAGACCTCGGCGCTGTCCACTGATGCGGCATCGCGTCAGGCCTTGCTGGAGGCTATGGGGCTGGATGGTGCCGGAGACGTGGCCAAGGATGATCCAGGGGTCACCATCTCCACCATTCACGCGGCCAAAGGTCTGGAATTCGACCACGTGTTCCTTGTCGGATGTTCGGAAGGGCTGCTGCCATATGGTGCGCCCGATTGGGGCGAGCTGCTGGAGGAGGAGCGTCGTTTGATGTACGTCGCCATCACGCGCGCCCAGGATTCGCTGCATCTGTCATTTGCGAGGACCAAGGACGGATACGGCGCCCAACAGCGCCGCCCGTCCCGGTTCCTCTAGCGCCGAAGCCGCAATCGCCTGACCGGTATCGATTGCAGCTTGTCAGCTACTTGGTGCCGTTGGTGCCGCTGGTAGTACCGTCTGTTTGGTCCGTGCCGTCCGTATGGTCGGTGTTGTCGTTGTTTCCGCCCTTATCACCGTCCTCATCGAGCAGTTTCGACAGCTCGGCATCCCAGTCGATATCTGCTGATTTGCCCTCGGCGGCTGGATGACCGGCAGATGAGGCCTGTGACGCGCCGGTGCCGGAACCAGCGCCGGCGCCATCGTCCTGCCGGCCGGCACCCTGTTCGGCGGGCAGCGTCGGCAGCAGATCGGGATGCGACCATTTGGCGTCGCGGCCTTCGGGGCCTTCGGCTGCAGTGATCATCTCCCACAATCCCGCTGCTTCGCGCATGCGCTTCGGACGCAGCTGCATGCCGAGCAGACTCTCGAAGGTGCGTTCGGCGGGGCCTCCCATGGCGCGTTCGCGACGCATCATCTCACGCAGCTGCTCGATATGCGGTAGATGCGCCATGCCGGCGCGCCACACGACGCAGTCCACCCAGCCTTCGACCATCGCCAGCAGCGATTCCAGCGAAGCCAGTGCCTCGCGTTGCTCCGGGGTGTCGGGAATGCCGACTTTGGTGAGGTTCACAGCCCCAGAGATCGACTCCGGATCCATCGACGTGGCGTCGCGCAGCTGCTCCTCCATGGCATCCAGATCGATGGAAATGCCACGGGCGTATTTGCCGATCAGCGCCTCAAACCGGGGCATCAGCCATGGTACTGAGGCGTACAGCCGGGCATGTGCCATCTCCTGCAGGGCAAGGAAGGACAGCACTTCGGATTCCGGAATGTGTTCGGTCATGTTGAAATCGGCGAATGCCGCCGCAAACTGGGCGTCGAGATCGTCGGCGTCTGATGCGTCATCTCCGCTGCCGGCCTCTGATGGTGTCTGCGGGCCGGCATCCGAATCGGTGTTGGTGTCAGAATTGTGAGATTGCGCTGAGGTGAAGCCAGCCGGATAGTGGGAGTCTGCGTCATTCGACCCATCACCCGCAGTGTCCTGCTGGATTGGATCCTGCTGAGCCTGGCCGTTCAGCATGGCCGCATACTCGGTGGCGTTCTGTGCGATCAGACCGCCGGCCGGATTCTGCAACAGGGCGATGCCCTGATCGAAACTGCCATGCACCTCATGGCTGAGATTGCCTGCAGCATGTCCGAGCTGCATGGCGAACGAGGTGTTGCCCAAGAGTTTCATCAGCTGAGCCGGGTCCTTCATGCCATCAGGAATCGGAATGGGGACAGGACCGGCGAACATGCCGGCGATTTCCCCGGTGCCGTCGCCGAACATGCCGCCCAGACGCTCCGAGATAACCGAAGCCAGCGCGTCGTTCATCGACTCGGCCACCGGGGAGGCGAACTTAGCCCACTGGTCGATGGTGCCTTCCACCCATCCGGCGCGGGTCAGCACATCCGGCTCTCCCGGGGCTGGATTGAATTCGCATGCGGTGTCTAGCCACAGGTTGGCCTCGCTCATCGCACGACGTGCGGCCTCGCCGTCCACGGCAGACACGCTGGACTCGGAGCCCGAGGCATTGGCCTGCTGCAATGCGATGGACTTGGCGAGCTTCACATTGATGGGCCCTTCCTCCACCGTGCGCTGCATGTCGGACATGGTGTTGAGCCCGCCCGCGCTGAACGCGGCCATCATCTGCTGCACTTCGGAGGGGTCTGGCAGGCGGCTGGGATCCTGGCTCATCAATTGTTCCCGTATCTCCTCCGGCAGCTGACTGATCTGCTGCCATGCCATCTCACCTTGGATAGGGCCGAAGCATTTGATCAACCATTCGTGAATCGCGTTGTCGTCCATGCGTGTCCTTCTGTTGCTGCGGCATACGTCTCGCACACCCCGAGATTGGATTACCTCAAGTGTAGGCGGTGCCCGCGCCCGTTCGCCTGAGGCGAGCGGATGCCGGGCATCCCGGTGACGGTTTGCGGCGCCGGAGTGGTGCGGCCCGTTGTCCGCGCTGCCGCCCATTGCCTACACTGTTGCTTATGTTTGCACGATGGTTCGCACGATTCAGGTCGTATGTCGCCGGCCGTTCGCCAAGGTATTTCACGGGTGCCGTGGCGGTGGCGCTCGCTGTGGTGGTGTTGCTGCTGCCCAGCCCCTACGTTATCGAGATGCCCGGTCCAACCCAGGATGTGCTGGGCAAGGTAGATGAGGGCGATGTGATTGATGTCTCCGGCGAAGGTGTGGCGACGTACAAGGATTCAGGCAAGTTGCTCCTGGTCACGGTGAGCGCGTCGGGTGTGCCCGGGTATCCGATCGTCAACGCGCAGGCGGTTTGGGGATGGGCGAATCCACATGTGGAGGTCATGCCCCGTGAGGCGGTGGTCCCGGTCGGACAGACCGCAGACGAATACCAGCAGGAGGTCGATGCCGATATGTCCGGTTCGCAGGACACGGCCGGAGAAGTGGGGATCGCATATGCGAAAAACCACGCAAGCGAGCTGGGAATCGACGTATCCGCGCTGGACAAGGTCAGCGTGACCATGCATGTCGACAAAATCGGCGGTCCTTCGGCCGGCATGATGTATGCCTTGGGTCTCATCGACAAGCTCACGGCAGCGGAGGAAAGCGGCGGACACGTCATCGCCGGCACCGGCACGATCGACTCTAAAGGCAAGGTCGGCAGAATCGGCGGCGTTCGTCTGAAGATGCTCGCCGCCAAACGCGATGGCGCCACATGGTTCCTTACGCCGTCCGGCAACTGCGACGAGGCCGTAGGGCATGTGCCGCAAGGGGTGCGGGACGTCAAGGTCGCAACCTTGGATGAGGCGTACCAAGCTTTGGTAGCCATCGGGCAAGGTAGGGGTGACAGTCTGCCGCATTGCTCGGCATAATCGCAAACATGGTCACTGAGCGAGATGTTTCGGTGAAATTAACGCGTTTGTTCCCCGAGACTTGCTAATGTTGCCTCTGTGAATCAAACGGCATCACAGAACGCTGAAGAATTTGGATTTAAGCCTGGAGACATCGTCCAGGAGTGGCTCTGGGACGACGACGTGGATGATTCCATCCGCGCCAAGATCGAAGAGCGTACTGGCGAGGAACTCGTGGATGAGGATTACAATTCCTCCGTGGATGGCGTCATTCTGTGGTGGCGCGATGGCGATGACGAAGACGAGCTGTCCGACACCATCGTCGACGCATGCGCCGTGCTCGATGACGATGGTCCGCTGTGGGTGCTGACTCCCAAGCCGGGGCGCCCCGGTGCCGCAAGCTCCTCCACTGTGCAGTCCGCGGCGCAGACTGCAGGCATGAATGCAGCCACCCCGCTTACCGTCAGCAAGGATTGGAACGGCATCCGACTGCGCGCCTTCGGCAAAGGACGCTGACCGATGGTCTCGGGCTTAGTGGCCCGTCACGTCATTGTCTGAGTGGTGCTTGCCCATTACCCCCCTCTGATGGACGTTGCCGTGAAGCAGACAGCGGAGCTGTTTGTAGGCAACGTGCGAGCCGGCAGGCGAGCCAGTTGGATGCCGCGCGTAGCACGTCCGTAATTGCAGGACGGGCTGTCAGCGAAGCTGACTGGGGGAGAGATGGAAGCCGGATCCCTCGGTTATTGGTGAGACGGACCACTAGGTTTGGTGCCGAACGGGTGAATCGATTGCATGGATCATCCGTATCCTCGGCCGATTGCCTGGCTGATCCGTCCTGATACCTGAACATGGCCTTGAACATGGGTTCAGAGACGGATTCTCGTGTCTCTGAAGAGCGGTTCAGCCGTTTTCGGGCTTCAGGGACTGGTTTTCGTGTCCTGGAAATGCGATTCTGCCGTTTTCGCACTTCCGGGACGGGTTTCGTGTGCCTGCGCCTGTGACGTGTGTGCGGCGGGGGTTGGGAATCCTTGGAATTCCGCCATTCCTTCCGGGCGGCGATCGACGTGGCGCGGGAGGATCCGTCCCCGGAACGACGAAACGGGCCGAATTAGGCTTCCGGGACGGGTTTTCGTGTCCCTGAAGTGCGATTCAGCAGTTTTCAGGCTTTCCGGGACGGATTCGGTGCGTTTGCGCCGTTCCTATGCGGCAAATTGGTGTATGGGATGCCGCCGTGAGCGCGTATCGTATGCCATGCGTATGTTCCGTGTGCCATGGTAGTGCGATTCGAGCCGTTTGGGGCTCGCGTGACGGACCGGCCTTGTTCTCTTCTCATGCGCGGATCAGATGATCCTTGGAATTCCGCCATTCTTGTTTGCGGTACGGGTGATGAATCATCGCGGATCATCGTGGATGCCGCCGCGCCAGCGCGATATCGCATTATTTGCGGCGCTGTGGCACAAGGTGCAGCACAAGCACCCGCTATGTCGTCTCACTTAACGTGCGTTGAGTGTCCGTCAAGTACGTTGAGTGAGAAAAGACCTGGAGAGAAGTGTGGGGCGTCGAACCGCGAAAGCGCCTGTCGGCGCAAGGGCCGCTCTCGGCGGCAAAAAATGGAGCCCGGGGCTTAAGCACGGCCCGACGCGGGTATCAGTACAGCGTGCGGTATCACCCGCCGCTTGCTGGCAAAAGATGATTCATGATGTGCCTTGCGCGAAGTGGCTGATACCGATTGTCGCCCGATGAGTCCCCAGTCTGCCCTTGCGAGATTGTTGAATCCCTCAATTGTTTACGAGACAGACCACTAGAGGATCACCTGAAAAACCAAGTTCACGATATTCCGGTGCCGGGATAGCGGAAGCGGGCGTGCCGCAATCACTGCGGCACGCCGGTAGACATCGGGGTTGACACGCTGTGCCGGTAATGCGCTATTGTGGACAGTTGCGGGCAATTAGCTCAGTTGGTTAGAGCGCCACCTTTACACGGTGGATGTCGGGGGTTCGAGTCCCTCATTGCCCACCTTGTCGAAAATGCATTAAAAGCCGCTTCCGCCTTATGGGAGTAGGGCTGAGCGGCTTTTCTGTTTTCACTGGATATCACGCGAAATCACTGGTGTAATGTCTCGGGGCCTAAATGACGCATGTGTCGGAGCATGGTTGACGGCATGTCCTGGGGTATGGTTGACACATGCGTCGTGTCGATGTCATGCGGCTGCCGGTTTGTCTCTTGGCCCGAGCGGGTAGTCGCGTGTGATGTCAAGCGGCTGGTCTGTTTTGTTTCAATGTTTGTTCAGCAGGGTTTGGCAGTGTTTTTCCGCAGTGCCAAGGTGGTACCGGTCATGTTCAGACTTCGGCGAGCGGGCGGATGTCTCCAAGGGTGCTGGGGTCGAAGGTCAGGAGGTCGTAGTCGGTCTGGAGGTTCGCCCAGAAGTCGGGCGTGGTGCCGAGCGCCTTGCCGAGACGCCACGCCATGGGGGTGGAGATGCGGCGCTTGCCATTGACGATCTCGCCGATGGCGGTCTCGCTCACGCCGATGCTCTTGGCGAGCCGGTATCGGCTGATGCCGAGCGGCTGGAGGAACTCCTCGTCGAGGATTTCGCCGGGGGTGCTGTAGTAGTCATTTGTGGTAGTCGTCGAAGTAGACATCGGTGGCCTCCTTGTTGTCGTCGTCCCATTGGAACACGAGACGCCATTGCTGGTTGACGCGAATACTCCAGTCGCCCTTCAGGGGTTCGAGCCGGTTGCCGGGCGGCACTTTGAGGTCGTGCAGCTCGCGGGATGCCTTGAGTATCTGGAGCTTCCGCATGAGGGCGCGCTCGAGTCCCGCCGGATACTTCTTGGGGTAGCGGCCACCGTAGAGGAAGTCGTTGAGCTCCCCGTCTCTCGTTCTCACACAACGATACTAACACGGTGCGTTAGTATCGTCAAGTGGTGGCAGTGGATACCGTGACGCGACCTTAAGTATGCGTGACCCATTCCTATGACATTTTCAGGCTCAATGGGCAGTGGGACTTTTTCGTTGGATGCTTTGTGGCGGGTGCTTCCCATTGCTGGTTTCTGCGTCCGGCGGTCGGGGCGGCGATAATCGCCAGCTTGTTGCTGCGTGATTGTGAGACGCCGTTTGCCTGCCTGCGATTTGGCGGCCGGGGTTCGAGTCCCTCATTGCCCACCTTTTGTGTCGATTCCGTCCGCCTTCATCACTGAGTCGTAACGCTCACGTACAGTTGTGAGCAGAGTGTTTTATTCAGCAGGAGGTTGATCTGGCGATGGCGAAGAAACTTCGTGAAGGGGATGGCAAAGCCGGAATCGCACGTGCGGGCAAGCGCAAGCTGGGATACGACACCGCACAGGTGGATGCTTTCCTGGAACGCGCCCACACCTTGTATGACAGCGAAGGCATCAACCTTACGCAGCAGGACATTCAATCCGTCTCCTTTGAATTGGCCAAGGATGGATATGTCATCAGCCAAGTCGACGCGGCGCTGCACCGTCTTGAACAGGCCGTGGTCGATAAGCAGACTGCTTGGGAGATTGGGCAGCAGGGTCGTGTGGCATGGAAGGCGCAGACGGAAAAGCTGTATCAGAAGGTCGCATCCCATGTGGAGCGCGCCCCACGGGAGCGATTCAAGCCAGGTGCTCCCAAGCAACCGTCCTATGACAAGAAACAGGTCGACCGCATTGCCGATCAGGTGGTGGACAAGGCAGCCGCAGCTCTTGGCGTCGATGGCGTCACCCAGAACGATGTCAAAGGTCTTGCCGACCTGAATGCCGATGCCGTGAACAATGTCATTTTCACGCAGCGCAAGGGCAAAAAAGGATACGATGAACGTCAGGTCGATTACTTCCTCAATGTGTGCGTCCAACTGCTGAGCAGGATCGAATCCTACGCGCGCATCAGCGATTATGTCGCCAACGGCGGTGCTTCGGCAAACCAGTCGACAGGTGCCTCCCATGAAGCCTCCGGTCAGGTGACCCCGCTTATTGCGAATGACGCACAGCGGTCCACGGTTGCCGCGCCTCAGGCGGCTGCGGCCGTGACGGGGGAGTCGTTTGACGCGCTTCGTCAGGCCGAACAGAATCTGTTCCCTGCTCCCGCAACAGCCCAGGCCGAGGGACAGACGGGCGCATCCGGCTCAGCGCCCTCCGCTTATACGCCGAAGACCGTCAATCAGGTGCCGGTCACCCCGAGTGCATCTGCTGTGCCGGTTCAGGCACCTTTGTCAGCGCAGTCGGTTGTTCAGTCCCCGACTGTGCAGCCCACGGCTGTATCGTCCCCGTCGATTCAGCGGTATCGTCAGGCGTTGCCGGTGCCGTCCCCGTCTCCTGACGCACCTGCGGTCGTCCCGACAACCGTGCGCCATGACTCTGCGGAATTGGCAAATCAGGTTCCTCCGTCCTTTGCGCCGGAGCCCAAGCCCGCTGCAACCGTCGTCGAACCTGCTGCTCAGGCTGGCTCACAGCCCATGAACAGGAATCTGACAGACAGCAACCCTTCGCTCGCCGCATTGGCGCACATGGCCGAGGTCTCCCAGGAGCTGCCCGCTGTGGATGCCTCTTCGTTCACGCCGAAGATGCCCAGCCTCAATACTCCGAGCGCATTGAAACTGAGCACTGAGCCCGCAGCGAATGTCGCGAACGCCGTGAATACGTTCACGCCGGCCGAACAGCCGGCGCCACAGGCGCAATCGGCTGCGGCATCACACGCGGCATCACCTGTGGCTCCTGCCGTGCAGCCGGCGACTCCGGCACCGTCTGCTATGCCGGTGTCCTTCGCTCCCGCCGTCAAGCCTGAGCGCAATACCGGGTCCGTTGCGGTGCCGGTCGTCGCACAGTTCGCAGCACAGTCCGCTCCACAGAGCGCTCCTGCAACGCATGTCGGAACCCAGTCTCCGGTGGAACCACAATCACCAACCGGCCAGCCCGCATCCGAGCTGCCGGCTGCGGAGAAGCCGGACAATCAACACGAGACGAAATACAGCACGTTATTCCCATTGATCCCGAACTTTGACGATGATCTGGGAGTCTCCATCCCCGATTTGTCATTCCCCACTCTGAACGACGACGATACTAAGAAGGAACAGTGAGCGAGGTCTCCATTCGCAGCGTCGTGCTTCTGGGATCCACTGGATCCATAGGCACGCAAGGTCTAGATGTCATTGCACGCCACCCGGAACGTTTCACCGTTACCGGTCTGGCTGCCGGCGGAGCTCATGTGGAACTGCTCGCCCGTCAGGCCGCGCAATTCCATGTTCCCGAAGTCGCGGTTTTCGACGCGTCCAAGGTCAAGGAACTCGAAGAGGCGCTGGTTCAGGCCGGTGCCAAGGGCACGCATGTGAGCGGTGGCTCGGATGCGGTCATCGCACTTGCCGCCTCAGGTGCCGATGTGGTGCTGAACGGCATCACCGGTTCCATCGGATTGGAACCATCCATCGCGGCGCTTCATGCCGGTTCCCAGTTGGCATTGGCCAATAAGGAATCAGTGGTTGCAGGCGGTCATCTGCTGTTCGGCGCCCAAGTGCGCGAGGCACAGATCAACCCGGTGGATTCCGAACATTCCGCCATCTGGCAGTCACTGCGTTCCGGGACCCATGCCGAAGTGTCCAAGCTGGTGGTCACGGCCTCCGGCGGACCATTCCGCGGCTGGAAGCGCGCCGACATGGAGCACATCACTCCTGAACAGGCGCTGCATCACCCCACATGGAATATGGGGCCGGTGGTGACAATCAACTCCTCGACGCTGATGAACAAGGGGCTTGAGGTCATTGAGGCCTCACGTCTGTTCGACATTGCGCCCGACCGCATCGAAGTGACTGTCCATCCGCAATCCATCGTGCACTCGATGGTGGAATTCAGCGATGGCGCCACCATCGGTCAGGCCTCGCCGCCCGATATGCGTCTGCCCATCGCACTGGGCCTGTCCGCGCCCGACCGCATGGACAACGTGGCCGTGGCATGCGACTGGACGAAAGCCGCCACTTGGACGTTTGAGCCATTGGACAATGAGGCGTTCCCTGCGGTGCAGCTTGCCCGCCACTGCCTGTCCGCGTCGGAAAAGCATACGGCTGTCCTGAACGCCGCCAACGAACAAGCGGTGCACGCCTTCCTTGACCATCGCCTCCCGTACCTGGGCATTGTGGACACGGTCAAGGCCGTACTCGACGAGATGGATGCGGAACTCCGCGGTAACCCGCTGTTCAACGACGTGGAGGAAATGAACCAACTCGAGTGCGAGGCGCGCCGCCGGGCGGACGACCTGATAAACAGGCAATAGCGTACGAGGGGCTGAAAGAGCTCATAGCCTATAGCTGCATGTCTGAGGAGAGACCTGTTGAACACGGAAATCCCTGTTGCCAAACCATTTCGCAAGACCGGCGACCCGGTTGCGTTGACCAGTGAGTCGCCGTTGCATCCACGACGCAAATCCCGTCGCATCATGGTCGGTCCGGTACCGGTCGGTGGGGGTGCGCCCATTTCGGTGCAGTCGATGACCAATACGCTCACGGCGAATGTGGGCGCCACCTTGCAGCAGATCGCCGAACTGACCGCAGCGGGATGCGACATCGTCCGAGTGGCGGTGCCAAGTCAGGACGATGCCGACGCATTGCCGGAAATCTGCCGGAAATCCCCCATTCCGGTCATCGCCGACATCCATTTCCAGTCGAAGTACGTGTTCCAGGCCATCGACGCCGGATGTGCGGCGGTGCGTGTGAACCCCGGCAACATCCGCAAATTCGACGAAGTCGGCCCCTCCATATGCAAGGCGGCGACCGACGCCGGTATCTCGCTGCGCATCGGTGTGAACGCCGGATCGCTCGACAAGGCTCTGTACGCCAAATACGGCGGCCCGACCCCCGAGGCGTTGGTCGCCTCCGCGCTCAAGGAAGCGCACATGTTCGAGGATGTCGGTTTCCATGATTTCAAGATTTCCGTCAAACACCATGATGTGATCACGATGGTGGAGACCTATCGTCTCCTGGCATCCAAAGGCGACTGGCCGCTGCACCTCGGTGTCACCGAGGCGGGCCCCGCTTGGCAGGGCACCATCAAATCGTGTCTGGCGTTCGGCGCCTTGCTGGCTGAAGGCATAGGAGATACGATTCGAGTCTCCCTCTCCGCGCCTCCGGTCGAGGAAGTCAAGGTCGGCTGCAAACTGCTGGAATACATGGGATTGCGCCCGCGCAAGTTCGACATCATCTCGTGCCCGAGCTGCGGACGTGCCCAGGTTGATGTGATTCAGCTTGCCTCCGCGGTCACCGAAGGTCTGAAGGACATCACTGCGCCGATTCGCGTGGCCGTCATGGGCTGCATCGTCAACGGTCCTGGCGAGGCTCGTGAAGCCGACCTCGGTGTGGCGTCCGGCAACGGCAAAGGACAGATCTTCATCAAGGGCAAGGTCATCAAGACCGTGCCGGAAGACCAGATCGTGGATACGTTGCTGACCATCGCCAACGACATCGCCGCACAGATGGAAGCCGAAGGCAAGGTGCCGGCCAATGCCACAGGTCCTGTGGTGGTGCCCATCCAGCATCCCGGCCACTGAGCCGAAACAACGCTACTGGTCTGTCTCGTAATTGTTTGAGTGGTGTTGGCCCCTCTGATGGGACGTTGCCATGTCACTGGGCTGCGGGACTGAAGTCGCACATGGTTCGGCTCTTCCTCAGCGGAGAGCCGAAATATCGTCATCTGATTACAATGGCTTCACATGCCGCAATCGCAGGAGCATGACGAACACCGGGTGACCGTCCCATACCGGCCGTGGGGCTTGGGCCGACGCATGTCGGTGAGCCTGCCCATTTTCATCATGCTCATCGGCATCCTCGTATCGATCTCGAATATCACCACAGTGCCGTGGAACATCGAGCCCACCGGACAATCCATGGCAGCGCTCACCGACGACACCGATGTGGTCTTCGACAATCCCCAGGGGCGGACGCTGCCATCCAAGGGAAGTTATGAAGTCTCCGAACGACAGGTAGTGCTGAATATAGCGCGTGACGGTTCGCTCGTCCAGGAACAAGGCGAACGAAACAAGGCGAACGCCGACGGTGTGCAGGCGGTCACCGTACGCATTCGCGAGCCGAAGGACAGCGGAGGCATACATCCGGGCGTGGTGTTCATGCATGGCGCCGGTTATGGCACGGCAGACAATTCCTTCGGCGATGTCGCCTCGGACATGGCGTCGGCAGGGTTCGTGACTGCCGTGCTCGACAAGCCGGTATGGGATACGACGGACATCAATCGCGATTATCCCGCTTCCGCGCGTGCCTATGATCAGGTCGTCAAATATGTTCGCGCGATGGACAATGTGGACGACAATCAGGTCGGCATATACGCCACCTCGGAATCCACGTGGATATCTTCGTATTTGCTGGCCGATGATCCGGACATCGCATTCCAGATCCTATTGAGTCCGATGGTGTTCTCACCGCGTCAATCACTGGGCTTCTTCATTACCCAGGATTTCACTTTGGTTGGCGCCAATGACGGATACCAGTCCATCGTGCAACGACTGTTCAGCGCGGATGCCTCACTGTTCGGCCTGACCAATCTCGATCTGCCGACGCTCAACCCCACGGCATACTCCGTACCCACGTATGTGGCATACGGTTCGAAGGACGTCATGACAGCCCAAGTGGAGGGAGTGAGGGCCATCCTCTACAACGCGCATCAGGCTGGCAACTGGAATGTCACCGTGCGCAGCTATCCAGTGGCCAACCATGTGCTTCGATTGGGGGATGAATCCGAGGAAGGCACGCCATTCGCCGATGCCTATGTCGATGATCTCATCGATTGGGCGGTTGGTACCACCAGCGGATTGAAACAGACCAGTGAGCCGGTGGCCGGTATCGACCTCTACCAATCCATCGGACTGCCCACAGGACTGAAAGCGCGGACGGCGGGAACCATATACGGCGTCATATTGCATGCCACCATGCTGATGCTGTTGCTTGCCTCGGCGATTCTTGCATGCGTAGCCATGATTCGGCAGCTGACGGTTGATGCGCGATGGCGCAGACAACGGCGTGATGCCAAACGTCAGGGGATTGCGGTTCCTCCCAAACCCCGTGTGCTGGGGTTCGCGCACGGTTTCGGCAGCGCGTTACTGAGTCTGACGCTGACGACACTCGCCGCGCTGTTGATCTTCTTCGCCGGTCTGGGACAGGTCATCATGGGAGTGGTCAAGCTGGCTTGGGGCGGCGCTCCCACGGAAACGCCAGGAGTCATGTATTGGAGCTGGCCTGTGATCCAAGTGGTCTCCATCGTGGTGCTGTGGGCATGGTCCCGCGTGTTCATGCGACTCATTGAAGTGGCATGGCACCGTGGGCTGATTCAATGGCCGCCGCGCAAGGAGGCGATGAAAGGTATCATCACCGGCACCGAACCGGTACTCGCCTCCACGCGATTCGGGCGCGTGCTGTTCTGGCTGGTCACGTTCACCATGCTGCACGTGCTGTTGTTCTTCGCCTTCTGGGGGCTGTTCATCTACTGATGCCGGCCCGGTACCCTGCTCGGCTTCGTCATGGGGGTTTCGTCATGGGGGGCTTCGCGTTGGCGCATATGCAAGCGTCGATTCGCCATTCGCTATGATGAGGGAGGCTGGCAGGTTGAGGATGGAGGCTGACGGGCATGGCGTTGTACCGGGATGAAGGCGTGATTCTGCGTACCGCCAAACTCGGTGAGGCAGATCGCATCATCACGATACTGACGCGGGGGCACGGCAAGATTCGTGCTGTTGCAAAAGGGGTGCGCCGCACCAAATCGCGATTCGGCGCGCGACTTGAACCGTTTATGCGAGCCGATCTGCTCATTGCTGAGGGACGGTCCCTTGACGTGGTATCGCAAGCTGACTCCGTGGCGGCCTATGGCACGGCCATCGTCACTGATTACGAATCGTATGAGGCGGCGAATGTCATTGTGGAAACCGTCGACAAACTCATCGGCACCGAGCATGAACGTAGGGCTGAACAGTATCAGCTGCTGATTGGCGCATTGAACGCGCTGGCCAAACATGCGCACGCGCCTCGCGCCATCAGCGGTTCCTATGTGATGCGTGCGTTGGCTCTGGCTGGGTGGGAGCCCCGGCTCAACACATGTGTGGTGTGCGGCAAGTCGGATTGTGCGTATCTGTCCATAGCCTCCGGCGGTGTGATGTGCGAGGTCGACCACACTACGGACGCCCGACGCATCCCGCCACGTGCGCTACGGGAGTTCCGGGCGCTCATCCAGGGCGATTGGACGGTGCTGGATGCGGGCCCGTTGGAGCGTGTCACGCATGAGTTGGTTGAAGATTGGGCGGAGTATTACCTTGAGCGCCCGATTCGTTCGCTGCGCTTGATAGATTCATGAGTATGGCTTTTGAGAACGTTGATTACACGTCATTGGACATTCCCGCCGCGCCATTCAGCGACCCGTCCCGCATCCCCGATTTCCCTAAGGACAAGGTGCCCCGTCATGTGGGGGTGATCATGGACGGCAATGGCCGCTGGGCCAAGCAGCGCGGCATGATCCGCACCAACGGCCATCAGGCTGCGGAGCCGGTGGTGTTCGACACCATTGCCGGTGCGATCGAGGCGGGTGTGAGGTATCTGAGCCTGTACACGTTCTCGACCGAGAACTGGAAGCGCAGTCCGCAGGAGGTGCGTTTCCTCATGGGATTCTCGCGTGAGATAATCCACCGCCGCGTGGCGCAGATGGACGATTGGGGCGTGCGCGTGCGCTGGTCCGGACGCCGCCCGAAGCTGTGGAAGTCGGTCATCGACGAGCTTGAGGTCGCGATGGAGCGCACGAAGAACAACAAGGTCATCGATGTGGTGTTCTGCATCAACTATGGCGGCCGTGCCGAAATCGCCGACGCCTGTGCGGCGATCGCACGCGAGGTGCGCGATGGCAAGATTTCCGGCGACCGTGTGACTGAGAAGATGATTGCCGACCATCTGTACAATCCGGACATTCCCGATTGCGACTTGGTGATCCGTACTTCCGGCGAACAGCGCACCTCCAACTTCCTGCCGTGGGAGGCCGCCTACGCCGAGCTCGACTTCGTGCCCGAACTCTTCCCGGACTGCGGCCGTGACGTGCTATGGCGCTCCATCGACCATTACATCCACCGCGATCGCCGATTCGGCGGTGTGAAATAGTCCTTGTTAGGCCCCCTCTGACGGGCTGAGCCGTAAAGCAAACGCCCGGTGGACTGTTTGTAGGCGAAGGCGAGACGAGAGTCGAGCCAGAAGAATGCGAGCGGCAGCTTGTCCGTAATTGCGGTCGAGCTGCCCGTGTAGCGGACTGAGGGGAGTTACCGGCACACCTCAGCCATCCTCTCTACAAACTCATCCAAAAAACGTCCCGAATCCACACCAAGTGCCACATGCACATGCGGCATGGAATGATTCACCAGCCCAACCGGGTCTCCGGTGGTCCGGCCTCGTACTCCATTGAAATCACCGGTATTGGTCTCCGCGCGCAACGCAAGATCAAAACAATCGACCAGTGAAGAATCAAGTGCAACCGCCGCCGCCAACGGATCATGCAACGGCATGCCGCCAGAGAACAGTGCGGGGTCGGCTTCCAAATTTGCCTTGATGGAAAAGTCCGCGAGATCAGCCAAGAACCGCCCGCGCTTGGTCCCCGTCGCACGCCACCGGTCGGCCGCCGATTGCGGTAGCAAACACTGGTGAGTCACATCAAGTCCCACCATTGTGATGTCTGCGCCGGAATGAAATACACGATTCGCGGCCTCAGGGTCTTGGATGATATTCGTCTCAGCTACCGCATCCCAACAATTACCGGGTTGGGTAAGCGTACCGCCCATCATCACCAGCCTGAGTTTCGATGCAATATCCGGTGCTCGAGTAATAGCCGCATCCACATCCGTCAACGGCCCGGTAGCCAGCACGGTAACGTCTCGGCCAAACTCGCGAACCTGCTCAATCAGATACTCAATCCCATCCGCAGCATCAACGGAGCACCTCCTTTTGCCCCCGCTGGCGAGAGCTGTCGGCATAGCCGACTGGGGATGGTCCACCGACTGAGAGCGGTTCACACGAGAACAAGCACCCAACGCCGGATGAGCATGAACATCCCCCGCCAAATACCCGCCAACAGAAACAACCTCATCGGGCACATCCACAGACATATCATCACC
>NZ_JFAG01000027.1:0-27442 GCF_006408915.1 Bifidobacterium sp. UTCIF-1 | reverse complement strand
CCATTAATCACTCTCACTTCATGGTTATCATATTTGCATGAGCGAAATAAATCGCTACAAGATACATCCAATCTCCATTCCCCGTAATGCAGATTACCATGATATTGACCATTTTTATTCGTATAGTAAGCAACCAATGTCATTAATTGATTACTGTCAAGGGGAGTGAAGCTCACAGAATAGCCGCTTTGGGGAACATCGCTATCATCAACAACAGTAACTGTAACATCGGAAATCATTTCATTCTTAAAAAAATATAAAAGAGAAACAGAAGCAAGAATAATAATAATAATAATTAAAAAAATGATATTAATAACACTATTTCCGAAAGAACGATATTTCTTATTGTAACCCATCGTTATTCGCTTCGTTATATAGCTTATAAACACGATCATTAAACCTTGGGCTTAACAGTGTATGTTCTTGGCTAGGAACAGCCGACAGTACCCCATTCGCCCAACCTATACCTGTATTCTCATCATAAAGCTCAAGCCAGGGGCTGCCTGACGCACCATGCGCATCCACAAAAGAGCACCCTGAAGCCTTCAACACGTCATCCATATTGAACGGGTACAAAGTTTCAACTTTTGTCACACACGACTGCGGATCTTTATTGTTTCCTGGATTCTTAGGATATCCAACAATTCGAGCAGTAAAACTACCAAGATTCGAATGACCAAAACCATGGCCACCAAAAACTTCAACCGGCTTGCCCAGATAATCGGGCATTACAGAAGACACACTAATAAAACCAATATCATTAGGAACATCATATACAGATAACGATTGAGTATTGGCATTATTAATCCAGTCTGTAAATACTCGAGCAGTACCCATAGCATACATCTGCGTGTTTCCGCCAGACGGTGACGCATTAGGTACAAACATAAACTTAGTATACCAACCACTCCCACTTCCCCCATGTAAACAATGGGCAGCTGTCATCACCAATTTCTTAGAACTACTATTAACAAGCGAAGCTGTACAGGCTCCCTGCTTCTCCCCATTAACGAAGAACAACAATCCAGTAGGGCGAGCCGAACTGTCAGGATTAAATCCTGAGCGCGTTTTTAACCCTAGCGGCACAGCGGGTGGCACTGAATGGAATGTAGTTGTTATTTCTTTATCCACGTAGTATTCATCAGTTAAACATTATCAACATGGAAAAAATGTAAGTTACCACAAAGCACAACGTAGTATCGCTAACAAAAATCGTCCACATAGTTGATTTGCATATATCCCATGCTTCATCTATTCACATAGCGCTATCTCATTCCTCGATGGCCTCGCGCTCCATGTCCACGAACTTGTGCACGGACGCCTCTACGGAATAGTGCTCCTTGGTGTTCTGGGCGTACCTGGCACCCCATGCGACCCGTTCGCGCTGATGGGCGATCCACCAGTCGATGCGTCGGGCCAGCAACGCCGCGTCCCGCACCGGGAACAGTGACTCATCAAGCAGTGCGAATTGGCTTGCGGCAGACAGCTCGGACGCGGCGATCACCGGGACCAGGCCGCAGGCCATCGCCTCGATGACGCTCACCGATTCGATGTCCGCTATGGAGCAATGCACGAACAGGTCGCCGGATCGCAGCAATTCCGGCATGTCGGCATGCTTATGGAATCCGATGTCCGCCTTGCGCGCAAGCAACCTGCCGGCGCGGAACTTCAGATAGTGCTTCAGCGGGCCGGTGCCGGCGATGACCAATTGGATGTCCGCGGCATGGCGGGACATGGACACCGCCTTGATCAACGTGATCTGGTCCTTCTCGCGCGCGAGGCGCCCGGATGCGATGATGCGGAAAGGCACCGGCGACGCCGCATCAGGGTCCTCTGACGATTCGGCGGGGGGCTTCGGCGTGTAGACCGGCGAGTACCCGTTGGAGATCACGTGCAGCTTCGCCTGATACCCGTGCGAGCGCAGCAGGCTCGCCGTCATCTCGGTCGGCACGTGGATATGGTCGATGCGCTTGTACAGCCAATGCTTGAACAACCAATACAGAAATCCGGAGATGCCGGGGATATGACGCAGCGGCCCTGCGGAATACAGGACGTTCTCTGGCTGCAGATGGAACCCGGCGGTCACCGGGATGCCCATCTGACGGGCCACTTTGGCGGCATGACGGCCGAATTTGAACGGCATATAGACATGCACCACGTCCACGCCGCGGAATGCGGTGCGGAACAGGGTGTCGCTCGGCTGCGCGAACTGCATGAGCTGTTTGGAGGCCACCCAGGAGACCAACGGCACCTTGTTCACGCGTGCAGGGTATTCGGGAGCGCCGATGCCCACCAGCCGCACATGATGTCCCTGTCGCTCAAGTTCGGCGGCCCATTGCAATGCCGAGTTCGACGTGCCGTTGCCCTGATTGCCGACGGTATCCACCACCAAAGCGATGGTCAGCGGCCTGTCGATGCTCTCTTCACCAGTTCCGTTTTCGTGCATTGCCTTAGTGTAAGCCCCATGCGCTCCATGGCCCACCCGCAATCATGATGCAACGGGGACGTACCGTGAACAATGGTGTGGCGTATAACGAATTGTCTAATTACCTAGGCAACCCAGCCGATGGCTTATCGCAGATCATCCAACACTCGGCGTATGCGAGAGACCGCCTGATACAGATCAGCCGTATGCTTGAGCAGACTGATACGCACCCAGCCTTCGCCGTTCTCGCCAAAGCACGTACCGGGCATCAGCGCCACCCCAGCGGTGTTGAGCAGCCATTCGACGAATGCATCCGATACGCCGACTGCGGCATGCGTAACCGCTCCCTCAACTTCGGCATTCGGCAAGTCACCAGCGCCTGAACCACCAGCATCTGTATCGTCCACCCAACCCCGCTGCCCCGGTATGCGAGCCCATGCGAACAATCCACCGTGCGATTGGGCGACGTCCAGACCACTGCCGTCCAATCCGTCGCGCACAACCTCGAACCGGTGCTGGTATTGCACCGCCAAGTCTTTCGCGGTGGACTGGTCGGAATTCAACGCGATCGCCCCGGCCTGCTGGATGACGCTGGATGCCAGCACGGCGGTCTGCCGGTGCACCGCCTTGACCGCGCCCAGCACCTCGGCGTTGCCCGCCACGAAGCCGCCTCGCCACCCGGCCACCATGAACATCTTCGACAACGACCCCAATTCCACCGCCACATCCAGCGCACCCGGCGTCTCCAGTAGACTCAGGGAATGGGCCTCACCGAACTCAAGACCGGCATAGGCAAAGTCATTGAGCACGATGAAACCGTATCGCTTCGCCAGCCGAACCGCCGATGCATACAGTTCGGGCGACGCCACGGCACCGGTGGGATTGTTCGGATAGTTGAGTATCAGCAGTTTGGCACGCTCCCACAATCCGGCATCCACGGCATCCAAATCCGGCAGAAAACCGTGTCCTGCGTCGGCTGGAATCGTCTCGAATCTGCCTCCGGCGACGGAGGTTGACCCCTCATACTGCGGGTAATAAGGGTCTACTGCGACCACGGTGTCGCCCGGGTCAATGAGCGCCTGAATCACAGTGGCGATGCCCACCGACGAACCGGATGTGGCAAGCAGCTGTGTTGCGGGATCCACAGTCACACCATGCTCGCGCTCATACCAGCCGGCGATGGCGTTCAGATATTGCGGTACGCCATCGAACGGCGGATACCGGAACAGCCCTGGGTCATGGGCGGCTTGGGCAAGTGCGTCCTGCACGAACACAGGCGGCTGACCATCCGGGTTGCCTTTGCTCAGATCGATGATGTCATGTCCTGCGGCAATGGCGGCCGCGGCGCGTGCGTCGGCTTCGGCGAAAGGGTTGCCGGGGAGTCCCACCGCTCTTCTGGAAATCAGTTCAGAAACCAGTGCAGCGTCCTGCGCCGACATACCGCATCCCCCTTTGTCTGTCGTGTTGACCGCCTGAATCCTGGCGAACCTTCGGTCATCGAACCACTTAGCCGTCAAACCGCCTGAACTGCTCAGGCTGGCCGCCTGTTGGGCGTATGAACCTATAAGGCCAGCCGAGCATCCCCTATAACGTTGGCCCGACCGCGCTGAACAAATCGGCCGGTGATTCATACGGTACGGGAGGTTTGTTCCATATGCAATGGCGCGCCTATACGTGATGCTTATAGCAGGTTACAGTCTGCAACCGTCGTGGGACTCAAGAGGGAAATCATCGCGGTATGGCAGAATGTGGGGTATGACTGAGCATGCCGTGAACGATTCCGCAAACCTCGACTCCCCCGCGACCGCCAACGCCCCCGCTGTCGGCCGCCCGCTGGGCACGCCGCTGGGCAAGCGCCCCACCCGCGTACTGTTTCTCGGCGCGGGCGAGCTGGGCAAGGAGGTGACCATCGAACTGATGCGTCTGGGTGCCTGGGTGTGCGCCGCCGATTCCTATGCAGGCGCGCCGGCCCAGCAGGTGGCGCATGAGTATCGTGTATTGGACATGGCGAGCGCCGCCGATTTGCAGGCTCTGTTCGACGAGGTGAAGCCGGACATCATCGTGCCCGAGGTGGAGGCCATCGCCACTGATGTGCTGGCGGGTGCCGCCAAGGCCGGCGCACAGGTAGTGCCGAGTGCCGAGATCGCGGCGATCTGCATGGACCGCGAGCGTCTGCGCGTGCTCGCCCACGAGGAGCTTAGCCTGCCGACCACCCCGTATCGTTTCGCCGGCTCGTTGGAGGAGCTGCGCGCAGGTGCTTTGGAGGTCGGCTATCCGTGTGTGGTCAAGCCGGTGATGAGCTCGTCCGGTCACGGCCAGTCCGTGGTGCGTTCCGCCGACGCGATTGACGCAGCATGGACTGAAGCGCAGGAAGGCCGTCGCGCCGCCGGCGAGGGGGATGTGTCGCGCGTGATTGTGGAGGCGCTGGCTCCGCTGGACTATGAATTGACAGTGCTTACGGTGAGCTCGTCGGCCGGGATCGTGACGTGCGCGCCGATCGGCCAGCGTCAGGAATCAGGGGATTACCGCGAATCATGGCAGCCGGCCGTGGCGGTAAACGGCGATGCCGATCTGTCTGTACTTGACCGCGCTCATGACATCGCCCGCGCCGCCGTGGAGGGGCTTGTGGCCCGAGCACAGACCGCAGGCGAGACCGGCTGGGGCGTGTTTGGTGTGGAATTGTTCGTGCTGACCAATGGTCGCGTGTTGTTCAACGAGGTCTCCCCTCGCCCGCATGACACTGGCATGGTGACGATGGCCTCACAACGGCTCAGCGAGTTCGCGCTGCATGCCCGGGCGATTCTGGGCCTGCCGGTCACGCCCGAGCATGTGGCGCTGACGTTGCGCAACGGTCAGGTGGCCGCCAGCCACGCCATCGTGGTGGAAGGCGAAGGCGAGGCGGTATTCACGA
Source organism: Bifidobacterium sp. UTCIF-1 (assembly GCF_006408915.1). NCBI lineage: Bacteria > Bacillati > Actinomycetota > Actinomycetes > Bifidobacteriales > Bifidobacteriaceae > Bifidobacterium > Bifidobacterium sp. UTCIF-1. The sequence continues at coordinate 22,106 of NZ_JFAG01000027.1, read as the reverse complement.
ACGTCGCCGAGGCGCTGGCCGAGCCTGACACTGATCTGCGCATCTTCGCCAAGCCCGAGGTACACGGCCACCGCCGTATGGCCGTTGCGCTGGCCATCGGTACCAGTGAAGCCGATGCCCGCGCCAAAGCCGCACACGTCGCCGACGCACTGACGATTACCGTGGAGTAGCAACCAATCAGCTCAGCATGGCCTCGATGTTGTTGCCATCCGGGTCATGGATGAAGGCGGCGTAGTAGGTCGGGCCATAGTTCGGACGAGGACCGGGCTGGCCGTTGTCCGTGCCGCCGGCCTCGAGCCCCGCCGCATGGAATGCCTTGATGGTGTCCTCATTCTCGGCGCGGAAGGCCACGTGCGTCGGCACGACCGGATTGTCGCCTTTCGGAGACTCCAGCCAGACGCTGTCGCCATCCTCGTCGTTGGCAAAGCACACGGCACCCGGGTATTCGGCCTTCTTCACGTAACCGAGCGGGGCCAGCAGCTTCCCGTAGAATTCCGCACGCTCGTTAGCGTCCTTGACGAACAGTCCAATGTGATCGATCATGACGAACCTCCTTGTATCATTACGTCACTTCCCATTATCGCCTTTGTCGTGATTGATATCCGCGATTCGCCGATAATTCGTCTCAGAGGTCAAGATTCCTTCATCTCAACCACGGACGCCAGGAACAGGCGCTCCGTACATGTCGGATATCCCCGGCGATTGGTACCCTTTTTACCGTTAGTTCACCCAGAAATCCGCTCTTCAGCACGATTTGGAAGGCAGTCATGGAGAAACTGGAAAAGCTCTACGAGGGCAAGGCCAAGCAACTGTACGCAACCGACGATCCCGAGATTCTGTGGGTCGAATACAAGAACACCGCCACCGCCGGCGACGGTGAGAAGAAGGAAGACTTCACCGGCAAGGGCCGTCTGAACAACCTCATCACGACCATCATCTTCGACCTGCTCAAGAAGCGCGGCATTGACAGCCACCTCGTCAAGCGTGTGAACGCCACCGGCCAGCTGGTGCGCAAGGTGAACATGTTCCCGCTCGAGATCGTGCTGCGCAATGTGGCCGCCGGTCACTTCTGCTCGCGTCTCGGCGTGGAGGAGGGCCTGCCGCTCAAGGAGCCGGTGCTCGAGTACTTCCTGAAGAACGACGATCTGCATGATCCGTTCGTCAACGACGATGACCTGGTGGCTCTGGGCGTCTGCACCCGCGAGGATCTGGCCGAGATCGCCCCGCTGGCCCGCAAGATCAACGAGGCCCTGATCGAGATCTTCGCCAAGATCGACGTCAAGCTCGTGGACTTCAAGATCGAGATGGGACGCGCCTCCGATGGCACGCTGCTGCTGGCCGACGAGATCACCCCGGATTCCTGCCGCCTGTGGGACCAGCGTGACCATTCCGGCAAGGTGGAGCACCTGGACAAGGACCTGTTCCGCCGCGGCCTCGGCTCGATCATCCCGGCCTACGAGGAGATCGAGGAGCGTCTGGCCGAGCTGGCCAAGTCCGAAGGCATCGAAGTCGCCGAGTGACGCACACGCTGCAACATACCGCATTTGGCTCTCCTCGGTGAGGGAGCTGTCAGTGACGCTGATTTGAGGGGAGGACCAATGGTCTCGCAGCCACGGCTCCCATCGGTCATCTACCACGTCAGCTTCCCTCATCGAAGGGAGCCAAATCCATTCCAGCTTTGATTTGTTGAGAAAGGAACCCCATGGTTTTCCGCGTGTACGTGGAGAAGAAACCCGGCTTTGATGTCGAGGCGCAGCAGCTTGCCGGCGAGCTGCGCACCATCCTGGGCATCAGCGGCCTGAAGGCCCTGCACATCGTGAACCGTTACGATGCGGAAGGCATTTCCGAAGACCTGTTCAATCAGACCGTGCCCACCGTGTTCAGCGAACCGCAGGTGGATAACGTGTCCTACGATCTGCCCGATTTCGGCGACGCCAAGGTGTTCGCCACCGAATTCCTGCCCGGACAGTTCGATCAGCGCGCCGATTCGGCGGCCGAATGCATCCAGCTCATCTCCCAAGGCGAGCGTCCGACCGTGCGTTCCGCGAAGCTGTACGCCCTCGAAGGCAATCTGACCGATGCGGACATCGAGACCATCAAAAAGTACGTCATCAACCCGGTCGAGGCGCGCGAGGCCAGTCTGGACACCAAGGCGACCTTGAAGACCCAGGTACCTATGCCGGGCAAGGTGGAGGCCATCGCCGGATTCAACGAGATGGACGCGGCCGCGGGCCAGCGGTTCATCGACGAACGCGGGCTTGCCATGGATCTGGCCGATCTGGAATTCTGCCAGCGGTACTTCACCGAGGAGGGCCGCGAGCCCACCATCACCGAAATCAAGGTGATCGACACCTACTGGTCCGACCACTGCCGCCACACCACGTTCGGCACCGAGCTGGACGAAGTGGACATCGACGACGCCGTGGTCAAGGCCGCTTTCGACCGCTACATGGCGATGCGCCATGAGCTGGGCCGTGATGCCAAGCCCGTATGCCTGATGGACATGGGCACGATTGGCGCCAAGTGGCTCAAGAAGAACGGCATCCTGACCGGTCTCGACGAGTCCGAGGAGATCAACGCCTGCACCGTCAAGGTCAAGGTGGATGTGAACGGCGAGGATCAGGACTGGCTGTTCCTGTTCAAGAACGAGACGCACAACCACCCCACTGAGATCGAGCCGTTCGGTGGCGCTGCCACCTGCATCGGCGGCTGCATCCGAGATCCTCTATCCGGCCGCTCCTATGTGTATCAGGCCATGCGCGTCACCGGTGCCGCCGATCCGACAGTGCCGGTGTCTGAGACGCTGGAAGGCAAGCTGCCCCAGCGCAAGCTGGTGACCACCGCTGCCGCCGGCTATTCCTCCTACGGCAACCAGATCGGCCTGGCCACCGGTCAGGTGGACGAGATCTACCATCCCGGCTACGTGGCCAAGCGTATGGAGGTGGGCGCGGTCGTGGCCGCCACCCCGGCCGACCATGTGCGCCGCGAGACCCCGGCCCCCGGCGACAAGATCATCCTCCTGGGCGGTCGCACCGGCCGTGACGGCATCGGCGGCGCCACCGGCGCTTCCAAGGCACATAACGTGGAGTCGCTGGAGCTGGACGGCGCCGAAGTGCAGAAGGGCAACGCTCCGGTCGAGCGCAAGCTGCAGCGCCTGTTCCGTCGCGGTGACGCCTGCCGCCTTATTAAGCGTTGCAACGACTTCGGTGCGGGCGGCGTGTCCGTGGCGGTCGGCGAACTGGCGGACGGCCTGTATGTGGATCTCAACACCGTGCCCAAGAAGTACGAGGGCCTGGACGGCACCGAGCTGGCCATCTCCGAATCGCAGGAGCGCATGGCCGTGGACGTGGCCGCCGCCGATGTGGACGAGTTCCTGGGCTATGCCCGCGAGGAGAACCTCGAAGCCACGGTGATCGCCACCGTGACCGAGGACCCGCGCATGGTGATGACCTGGAACGGCGACGAGATCGTGAACCTCTCCCGCGAGTTCCTGGCCTCCAACGGCGCATCCAAGCATCAGGTCGTGCACGTCGAGGCGCAGCAGGCGTACGAGGTGCCGGCCGAATGGCGTTCCGGCTCGCTCGCCGAGCGTATGCACGCGCTCGTCACCAACCTCAATGTGGCCTCCAACAAGGGACTCTCCGAGCGTTTCGATTCCACAATCGGCGCGGGCACCGTGCTCATGCCGTTCGGTGGCGTCAAGCAGCTCACCCCGAACGAGGCCATGGTGGCCAAGTTCCCGGTGTTCGGCGAGACCACCACCGCCTCCGCGATGGCTTGGGGCTTCAACCCGTACATCATGGAGAAGAACCAGTTCACCGGCGCATACCTGTCCGTGGTCGAATCGCTGGCCAAGCTTGTGGCAGCCGGCTTCGAACACGAGAAGGCATACCTGAGCTTCCAGGAGTACTTCGAGAAGCTGCGCGACGAGCCGGAACGCTGGGGCAAGCCCACGGCGGCCGTGCTTGGCGCGTTGATGGCCCAGGTGGACCTTGGCGCCGGCGCGATCGGCGGCAAGGATTCCATGTCCGGCTCCTTCGAGGATTTGGACGTGCCGCCTACGCTCATCTCCTTCGCCGTGGCCGTGGGCAACATGAAGCGCGCCACCTCCCCCGAGTTCAAGGGTGCCGGTCACCGCATCGTGCGCATCGCGCCACGGTATTTGGCCGACGGCCTCACGCCGGACAAGGATGCGCTGCTCGACGCGTTCGCGCTGGTCGAGGAGCTGACCGACCCGTCGCACCACACCGCGCTGGCCGTATCCACACCGGGCTATGGCGGCACCGCCGAGGCCCTATTCAAGATGACCGTGGGCAACGGCATCGGCGTGGACCTCAACGACGGCATCGCCGTGGACGACCTGTTCGCTCCCGCATACGGTTCGTTCATCGTGGAGCTTGCGGACAACGAGAAGATTCCGGCGGTCTCCAACCTGGTCGAGGTGGGTGAGATCGGTGTGACCACGGAGGGTTATGCCTTCCGTGCCGCCGGCGAGACCATCGATCTGGCTCACCTGCAGAACGCATGGGAGGGCGGCATCGAATCCGTGTTCCCGTACCGGTCCAAGGGCGCGGAAAAGAACCAGACTGTGGAGACCATCGATTTCCACACCGAGGCATCCGGCGTGAAGAAGACTGTGTACACGGGTGCTTCCGTGGCCAAGCCGCGTGTGATCATCCCCGTGTTCCCGGGCAACAACTGCGAGTACGATTCCGCCGCCGCCTTCGAGCGCGCCGGTGCCGAAGCGCACACGCTGATCGTCAACAACCTCACCCCCGAGGCCGTGGCCGAATCCGCCGCAGCGCTGGTGGAGGAAATCAACAAGAGCCAGATCGTGATGATTCCTGGCGGCTTCTCCGGCGGTGACGAACCGGACGGCTCCGCCAAGTTCATCACCGCGTTCTTCCGCTCCCCGGCCGTGACCGAAGCGGTGCGCGACCTGCTGAAGAACCGCGATGGTCTGATGCTCGGCATCTGCAACGGCTTCCAGGCCCTGATCAAGCTGGGTCTGGTGCCGTTCGGCGACATCGTGCCGATGACCGCCGAATGCCCGACGCTGACGTTCAACACCATCGGCCGCCACCAGAGCCGTCTGGTACGTACGCGTGTGGCCTCCGACCTGTCCCCGTGGCTGGCCAAGACCTCGGTCGGCGACGTGCACACCGTGGCCATCTCCCATGGCGAAGGCCGCTTCGTGGCCTCCGACGAGGTGCTGGCCAAGCTCAAGGCCAACGGCCAGATCGCCACGCAGTACGTGGACGAGGCCGGCGTGCCGGGCATGGATCTTGCCGTGAACCCGAACGGTTCACTGCTCGCCATCGAGGGCATCACCAGTCCGGACGGCCGCGTCTTCGGCAAGATGGGTCATTCGGAGCGTTCCGGCAACGGCCTGTACGCCAACGTGCCCGGCGACAAGGTCCAGCCGATCTTCGAGGCCGGCGTGGAGTACTTCACCGCCTGATGCGCATCTGATATCCGCCAGATGAATACGGAAAGGCTGTTGCCTGCCGGAAGAGACTGAGTTTCCGGCAGGCAACAGCCTTTCCGTTTTTCCAGATATTTCGGACTCCCCCTTGGCTCAGGGTCGCAGTGGAGTAGATTGAATGTCATGGCTCATGACGTGGATGACATGGATACCCGTAATGGGGATATGACACTTGCAGTCGGCGGGTTTGGCGCTCTTCGCGGCTCATCATGCCCCGGCATCGAGGCGCTGACGTTGCACACATCGATTGACGACGATGGCATGACGCAGGCAGTGTCGTTGCACAAGGAGGGAGTTCTGGCCGACGTGCCCTCCCCCACGTGGATTACGCGTGACGGTGACACATTGTATGCCGTATTGGAGGACACCAATGAGGTGGCGTCATTCCGCATCGATTGGGATGGCGGCACTGTCTCCGATGCCGACACCGTTGACACCGATACCGTCGCCGGCCCGCGTACAACCGCGCTGTCTTTGACTGAGCTGTCCCGTGTGCCGACTCCGGGCAGCAGCCCGACCCACGCGGCGGTAGCTGTGGACGATCTGGGTGGGAAGCATCTTATCGTGGCCAATTACGCCGATGGCCATGTGTGCGTGCATCCCATCGCCGCCGACGGCTCTGTGCTCGAGGCCACACAGGTGCTTGCCGGTAAAGGGCGCGGACCGCTTCCCGCTCAGGAAGGCCCCCATGCGCATTGGATTCTGCCCTTACAGGACGGCCACGTGCTGTCCACCGATCTGGGTGCTGATCGCATCTATGTGCATCGTTGGGAGCATGGCAGGCTTGAGCGAACCGGCGAGGTACCGATGGCATCCGGCACCGGTCCGCGCGACCTTCATCTGCTGCCCGTTCCGGGCGCGGCGGATGCTGCGGCGAACGGCTCCGATTGGCGTGTGGCCGTGGTCGGCGAGTGGGCGAATACGGTGACGCTACTCGGCTCGGAGAATGCCACCGGCGCACTCGACACGAATGACGACACCGCCAGCATCAAGGTGTTGCAGACCGTCGATCTTGGTGGCGATCCGCTGGATCAGGCGGCTTCTTTGGCCTTCGTACCGTGGTCTGCTCTGCGGCGCGGCGAATCGGATGGAGACGCGGACGGCAATGCATCAGGCTCCGGAGACGGAGACGACAACAAACATGATGCCGGCAATGCGGCGGTGGCTGCTGCCGTGCACGATATCTCGCAGCACAACGACATCTCCGGAATCGCCTATGTGGGTCTGCGCGGCTCGGAACGTATCGTGGCGTTGGCATGGGACGGTGAGCGCCTGTCCCGTCTTGCGCCGGAGGACGAGCCGGGTTGGCGCGGGCGCGGCGTCGACTGCGGCGGCAGCCGTCCGCGGCACATCCTGCCGGTCGGAAACCTCCTGCTCGTGGCGAACGAGGTGTCGAACGGCCTGACGGTCTTCCATCTGGCTTCGGACGGCGAGCCGACACGGGTCGCCGCTCTTCCCTCCGGCTCCCCGACCGTGTTCGTATGCCTGTGAAACGCAGTACAGCCATGGACAGCCGTGTGGAACATCATGTGAAACATGTGGAGCATGGATTCGGGCCGGTGTGGGACGGCACGTCACGTGTGCTGGTGCTGGGATCGATGCCGAGTCCGAAGTCGCGCGAGGAGTCGTTCTACTACATGCATCCGCGCAACCGGTTCTGGCCTGTGATGGAGGCGATATTCACCGACCCGGCCAATCCGACGGACGTCGCGGGCGATACGCCACAGTCGCGACGCGGGTTCGCCCTGCGGCATCACGTCGCGTTGTGGGACGTGATTGCCTCGTGCGACATCATGGGCGCGTCCGACGCGAGCATCCGCAACGCCGTGCCGAACGATCCGGCGCCAATCCTCGCTACCGCGCCGATCACACGCATCGTCACGACCGGTGCCAAGGCCGCGCAACTGTATCGCCGTCTCATCGCTCCGACGTTGGCGGCGGACGGCATCGACGTGCCGATGACGCCGCTGCCCTCGACCAGCCCGGCCAACGCCTCGATGAGCCTCGACCACCTCATCGCCGTCTACCGTGAGGCGTTCATCCCATACTTGCCATGAATCCCGCATCGGCCACACGCTCACGGATGTCCTTGGCTATGGAGATGCACCGCGCACGGGCGATGCCGGAGCGTGTGCCGACCATCGTCAGATCATCAATCGTGATTCCCCGCCCTTTACCGTTCACGGCGGTGGTGTGTTCGCCGTTGATTCCGGGGTTTTCGGTCAGATCGTAGCCGGGAGACAGATGCCACTCCCCTTTGTCTCGGTCATACAGGTATGAGAAGTTCTTGGCATGATCATCCCGGTTGCCGATGAATACGTTGAAGCACATCAGCCTGTAGAGACGCTCGCAGTCCTCCACGCTGTTGCACAGGCGCATGGTAAGCCGCATCAGCAGACCGTAATCGAGGTTGGCGAGACGGTGGGAAGTCTCCAACAATCCTCCGGCCGAAACCATATGAATCTTCGTTCGTGAGTGGTTCGGCCCGCTCACTCGGTCGAACCGCCGAGTACCGAAATACCCGGCGCACCGCTTCGATGGGAACAGCCGTGTTTCCGGCATGTCGATGCCGCAGGCGACCGCCAATCGGGAGATCGCATACTCCTGTTCGCCGATATTCGCGGGATCCATGGAGGACGGGAATTTGATGATCCATTCCTCGCCGTCGATTTCCGTCAGGATCTTGGGACGCGCACCTCCGGACGAACCGCCGAGGGCGAACAGTGTGTCTAGATCATCCGAAAAATCCGTTTCCAACAGGCTGGCGCATTCCGCTGCTATGTCGTCCAGATCCGTCGGGAATACGCTGTCATCCATCGATGCGGCCGGCTCGTACTCAAGCGCTCCCATGCCGCCGGCGCCCACGATCGACAATCGGGTCAACGGGCCGACCGAGAACGGATCAATACCGCGTTCCCGTAGCATGCGATCGGTCAGCAATCTTCCCCAACCATCCGGCATGCTGTCGTCGAACACCCCGAACATGCCGTTGAGCGGGTCTCGCTTGGCCACGAACACGCCGGATCGCAGTGGCAGCGACAGAGGGCTGATGCTGAATCCGGCAGTCAGCCAATCATGGTCGTAGGCGAATGCCAATGTGCGGGACGGAGCCATTGTGAGCCATCCCACGGTCATCCCGTCATAGATCACGCGCACACGATCCACGGTCGCGTCCAGGTTTCCCAGTTCATCGCGAGACATCATCACTGCGCTTTTCTGCCTTTCTCGCCAACCTTCCCGCCGACCACCTTGCCGGAGTCGCCACGTGCGGCGACGACGGCGTCGATGTCCCTGTAGTACGGGTGTGCGAACAGTCCTTCGAAATCGCCCTCGCATCCCAACGCGAAGGCTATGTTGATCAACGATGTCAATGAAATCTCATGTGACTGCTCGAACCGTCTGAGCGACGAGAGGCTGACACCCGACTTGGAGGACAACGCCGTTTGGGACATGCCATGCTCCTTGCGGCGCGCGACCATGCGACGTGCGATACCGGCGGACACATCACCCGGCATGACTTCATCCAGCAAAGTAAACATACCAACATATTAGCAATTTCCAGTTATTAGAAGCATTATTATTAATATATAGATAGTTTTTTATACTGTATTGTTCCAACGGCGCCTTGCGACACGCGAGGTGACGCGGTGCGGGTTTGCGTTCAAGTGCGGTTGAGGTGTTTCCATGGACGTGTTAGCGTTCACGGCCGGTTGCGACGGAGACACCCGATCGGCGCGTGGAACGCGGAACCGCAGGAGCTGCAAACGAAGGAGCATCAATGAAGTACCGCAGCGTGGGCAAGTCCGGACTGAAGATCAGCGAGATCGCACTGGGAAGCTGGGTGACGCAGCTGACGAACGACGCGCAGCTGGACACGGCGCGAGACATCGTACGACTCGCCTATGAGTCGGGCGTCAACTTCTTCGATTGCGCGGACGCCTATTCGGGCGGCGCGGCCGAGCGGTTCCTCGGCGAGGTTCTCAAGGAATACCCCCGCAAGGAGCTGGTCATCTCCAGCAAGGTCTTCTTCCCCACCGGCGAAGGCGTGAACGACCGCGGCCTGAGCCGCAAGCATATCTTCGAAAGCATCGACCAGACGCTGAAGAACATGCAGCTCGACTATCTGGACATGTACTTCTGCCACCGCTTCGACGAGACCACCGATCTGACCGAGACGCTGCGCGCCATGAGCGATCTGGTGGCGCAGGGCAAGGTGCTCTACTATGGCGTCTCCGAAGAGTGGGGCTCCGCCCGCCTCGAGGAGGCACAGCGCATCATCGACCGCTACAACCTCTACCCAATCACCGTGGTGCAGCCGCAGTACAACCTGCAGGACCGTTACATCGAGCATGAGATCATGGGCACCTGCCGCAAACTGGGCATCGGCATCACCACGTTCTCCCCGCTCGCACAGGGCCTGCTGACCGGCAAGTACCGCAAGGGTCAGCCGCTGCCGGCCGGTTCGCGCGCCACCTGGCAGTCCGATCACCAGATCAACGACCTGCTCACCGACGAGAACCTCGACAAGGTCGAGCGTCTGCGCAAGGTCGCCGAGGAGCTCGGCACGAACCTGCCGGTGCTGTCGATGGCGTGGATCCTGCAGCACCCGGAGATCAGCTGCGTGATCGCCGGTGCCTCCAAGCCGAGCCAGCTGGAGAACAACATCAAGGCCTCCGGCTTTGTGATCCCCGCCGACGCGATGGCCGAAATCGACAAGATCACCGGCTTCCACCGCTTCGAACGCCACGTGGGCTGATTCCGTCTCAGCCAGCCCACATCAGGCTCCGAAATCCGTATCGCCTTGGGCCTCGGCCTTGGCGATGCGGATTTCGGCGTTTTTCGCCACCTGTTCGATGACCTGGTCATAGCCGGTCAAGGCGGCGAACGGCATGAACTGGGCGGCGCGGTTGTGACGGGACATCTGCGGATGCCGGCGTGAGACATGATGCGGCAAATCGATGATGTCGTCGTAACGGTGAGTCTCCTGCAGCGTCATGCGCTATGGCCTCCGATCTGCGTATTGCGCGCGATGCCGGTGGCGCCGTCCTCCAGATCCATGGCCTTGATGACGGCATTGCGACCGAAGCGTCGCTTCACATCAAGCAGTGTGCGTTGGATGTTCTGCTCTCCTTTCCCTCCAATGCCATTTTCCGGTTGCTCCGCTGAACCGTCACCGCCGTCATCCGCCCCATCGCCGCCCAACCCAGCGCCCGACGGCTCGTCGGCGAACAGATCGAGCTGCTCATACCGCTTGCCGACCGCCAGCTCATCAAGCGTGGCCAGATCATCGGCGATAACGGTCAGCCGACGCACCAACAGCATCGGGTTGGCGATGCGCTCGAACAAGGAGGCCATGGACGGCCGGATGCTGGCCGCGGATGACGTGAATCCCTCCAATCCGATGGAACCGACCGACGGTTTGGGCACCGCACGCCCATAACGGTCATAGGAGACGTCACCCTGATAGTGATTCTTGGCGTACTCCGCCATCCGTCGCATCGATTTGTCCTCGCAGCCGTCAAGTTTCCGGGGATTCAGGCTGCCGATGTCATAGCCGATGGCCAATGTCAGGCGATTGGTCCTGACACCTTTGGCCTCAAGATCAAGCGCCAGCGCGTCCGCCATCTCCTTGACGATAAGTCGGGCCGTACGCCAGTCGGCCGGCCCGGTGAGCACCTGCCCGATGCTGGTGCTGTGCCCATCCGGTTCATATGACTTAATATCCGCGATGGTGCACGACTCCCAGCCCCACGCATGGTCAATCAGCAACTCGGCGTTCACGCCGAACATGCGGTACAGCAAATCCTCGTTGTAGTAATCCGAAGCCCGCCCCACCGAGCAACGGGCGATATCCCCCATGGTCAGCAGGCCGGCATGCTCGAGTTTGCGGGCATAGCCTCGCCCCACCCGCCAGAAATCAGTGAGCGGCCTATGGTTCCAGAGCAATCGACGATACGACATCTCATCAAGCTCCGCCACCCGCACGCCGTCCTTGTCGGCCGGCATATGCTTGGCCACGATATCCATGGCGATTTTGGCCAGATACAGGTTGGTGCCGATGCCCGCCGTGGCGGTGATACCCGTCTCGGCGAGAATCTCCCGCACGATGGTCATAGCCATCTCATGCGGCGTCATCTTCAAGGCACGCAGGTATGGCGTCGCATCGATGAACACCTCATCGATCGAATACACATGGATGTGTTCGGGAGCCGCGTATTTCAGGTATATGCCGTAGATCTTCCCGCTCACCTGCAGGTAATGCGCCATGCGCGGTTTGGCGATGATCATCGAGGCCTTGAGCGATGCGCATGCCGCCAGATCATTGGCGTCGCAGGACTCTCCGATGAATCGGCCCGTAGGCGTATGGAGGGCGCGCTCCATATTGACCGCCGCCAGACGCTGCTTCGCCTCGAACAGACGCGCGCGCCCCGGAATGCCATACGCCTTGAGCGACGGCGAGACGGCCAGACATATGGTCTTGTCGGTGCGGCTCTCGTCCGCCACCACCAGGTGCGTGGTCAATGGGTCCAGATTCAGCGCCGCGCATTCCACGGAAGCATAGAAGGATTTGAGATCGATTGCGAGATACGTATGTGTCTCCCGAACCATCATCCGCCTCCCTTCGGTCGCATCCCTTATGATTTCCAGGCACGCCCATGATACCAAAACAGTCGAACATTTGTTCGATATGTTCGTGTCGAACCCGAGAATCAGACGACCCGCGCCAAACCTCCCCAACCAACCTCCCGAACCCACCCACCTCAGCGCAAGAAATCCCGGAAATCATCCCACTCGTCCCGGAATCCTTGCACTACGCCAGCTCCAGCGCAAGAAATCCGGGATGATGGGGACGATTCCCCGAAATCCTTGCGCCGGGACAGCGCCACTCGACCCGAGGAGGAAGAAAAGAAGACCATGCACCCCACAACACGGCGATGTAGCCGCCGATTGGTAGGGTTGACAGATAGTTAACCCCCTGTTTGAAAAAGGAGCTTTGGCTTGTCGGCTGAACTCGAAGACATTCATGAGGAATGTGGCATCTTCGGCGTGTGGGGACACCCTGACGCCGCCCGGCTCACCTATTTCGGCTTGCACGCATTGCAACATCGCGGCCAGGAAGGCGCTGGCATCGTCTCCAATGACAACGGCCATCTCATCGGCCACCGCGGCCTCGGCCTGCTCACCCAGGTGTTCGGCGACGAGCGGGAAATCGAGCGGCTCAAAGGCAACCGCGCCATCGGCCACGTGCGCTACGCCACTGCAGGCTCCGGCACCACGGACAACATCCAGCCGTTCATCTTCCGCTTCCATGACGGCGACGTGGCCCTGTGCCACAACGGCAACCTGACCAACTGCCCGTCATTGCGCCGCAAGCTCGAGGATGAAGGCGCGATCTTCCATTCGAATTCCGACACCGAAGTGCTCATGCACCTCATCCGTCGATCCCTGCAGCGCACCTTCATGGACAAGCTCAAGGAAGCGCTCAACACCGTGCACGGCGGCTTCGCCTACCTGCTTATGACCGAGAACGCCATGATCGGCGCACTCGACCCGAACGGCTTCCGCCCGCTCTCCCTCGGCAAGATGAAGAACGGCGCCTACGTGCTCGCCTCCGAAACCTGCGCGTTGGACGTAGTCGGCGCCGAGCTGGTGCGCAACATACGCCCCGGCGAGATCGTGGTGGTCAGCGACCACGGCTACAAGATCATCCAGTACACCAACAACACGCAGCTGGCCATCTGCTCGATGGAATACATCTACTTCGCCCGCCCGGATTCCGACATCTACGGCATCAATGTGCACTCCGCCCGCAAGCGCATGGGCGCGCGCCTCTTCGCCGAGGCCCCCGTGGATGCGGACATGGTGATCGGTGTGCCGAACTCCTCGCTCTCCGCCGCATCCGGTTACGCGGAGGCAGCCGGGTTGCCCAACGAAATGGGTCTGATCAAGAACCAGTATGTGGCACGCACCTTCATCCAGCCCACGCAGGAGCTGCGCGAACAGGGTGTGAGGATGAAGCTGTCCGCCGTACGCGGCGTGGTCAAGGGCAAGCGCGTCATCGTCATCGACGATTCCATCGTGCGCGGCACCACCTCCAAGCGCATCGTACAGCTGCTCAAGGAGGCCGGCGCGGCCGAAGTGCATATGCGCATCAGCTCGCCGCCGCTCAAATACCCGTGCTTCTATGGCATCGACATCTCCACCACCAAGGAGCTGATCGCCGCCAAGAAGAGCGTGGAGGAGATCCGCGATTACATCGGCGCCGACTCCCTGGCATATCTGTCGCTCGACGGTCTGGTGGAATCCATCGGGCTCAACGCCGACGCGCCCTATGGTGGTCTGTGCGTCGCCTACTTCAACGGCGACTACCCCACCGCCCTCGATGATTACGAGGCCGACTTCCTCAAGTCGCTCACCCCGGAAGATCGCGTGCGGCTGCCGGAATTCGCGCTGTACAAGAGCAAGTACGTCGGCAACGAGTACAACACCGTGCAGCCTGAAGCCGTGTAGCCTCGTTGCCGCGCGCCATCGCCCTGACTACCTGAACTACCTGACTACCCCTCAGTCAGCTTCCGCTGACAGCTCCCCTGACAAGGGGAGCCGGATAATATCGAAACCAATCTCTTCAGACCTCCCCTGACAAGGGGAACCGGATGATAACGGAACCGATCTTCAGATCTCCTTGACAGGAGAACCTGATACATGAAACCAGCTCTGCAGACGGCTTCCCCATCAAGGAAGCCGGAATACTAGAAAGGCCCATTCATGCCAAAAGCATATGAGAACGCCGGCGTAAGCGTCGAAGCCGGATACGAAGTCGTCAACCGCATCAAGTCGCATGTGGCACGTACCGCACGTCCCGGCGCAGGCGGCATCGGCGGTTTCGGCGGTCTGTTCGACCTCGCCTCCCTTGGCTATAAGGAACCGGTGCTGGTTTCCGGCACGGATGGCGTGGGCACCAAGCTCATGGTGGCCAAGATGATGAACAAGCATGACACCATCGGCCAGGACTGCGTGGCCATGTGCGTCAACGACATCCTCGCCCAGGGCGCCGAGCCGCTGTTCTTCCTTGACTACATCGCCTGCGGCAAGAACGATCCGGCCCTGCTCGAGCAGGTCGTCAAGGGCGTGGCCGACGGCTGCGTGGACGCCGGCGCCGCACTGGTCGGTGGCGAAACCGCGGAAATGCCCGACATGTACGATGCCGACGAATACGACTTGGCTGGCTTCACCGTCGGCGTCGTGGAAAAGTCGAAGATCATCGATGGCAGCACCATCGCCGAGGGCGACGTGCTCATCGGCCTGCCCTCCTCCGGCATCCACTCCAACGGCTACTCCCTGGTGCGCAAGATCCTGTTCAAGGACCACGACCTGACCGTCGATTCCAAGCCCGAAGAGCTGGGCGGCGAAACGCTGGGCGAGGAGATCCTGAAGCCCACGCGCATCTACGCGAAGCCGCTGAAGCCCCTGTTCGCCGGCGACGACCTGCTGCACGGCGTGGCGCACATCACCGGTGGCGCGTTCGTGGAAAAGGTGCCGCGCATCATCCCCGAAGGCCTCGCCGCCGCGTTCGATATCACCAGCTGGGACGTCCCGCCAATCTTCCGCCTGCTGCAGAACCTCGGCAATGTCGATGAACTCGAAATGTACAACATCTTCAACATGGGCATCGGCATGGTGCTTATCGTCGCCCCCGACAAGGTGGCCGAAGTCGAACGAGTGCTTGACGCCGAGAACGAGAAGCACTACACCGTCGGCAAGATCGTCAAGGACGTCGACGGCACCCGCGTTCAGCTGCACAAGGGCATGTGATCCCCGAAGGGTCCTGGAGTAAAGAACTCCAGGACCCCAGCATGCTCGCACCAGCGAGCATAACCCCGTATAGACTTTCAGCAGAATCAGGAAAGGACACAATAAGGATGGGTCAGAAGGTTCTGGTCATCGGTTCCGGTGCGCGCGAACACGCCATCGCCCACACCCTGCTCAAGGGCTCCAGCGTCGATGAGGTCACCGTGGCTCCGGGCAATCCGGGCATGGTCGGCGATGGTATCCGCATCACGCAGCTCAGCCAGTCGAATCACGCCGCGCTCATCGAGTTCGTGCAGCAGAACGGGTATGACTGGGTGTTCGTCGGCCCTGAAGTACCGCTGATCGAAGGCATCGTGGACGATTTCGCCAAGGCCGGCATCAAAGCATTCGGCCCGAACAAGGCCGCCGCCCAGATCGAGGGTTCCAAGGACTTCGCCAAGCAGCTCATGGCGCGTCACAACATTCCCACCGCCAAGTACCAGACCTTCAGCGATCTGGAACTGGCCAAGGAATACGTCAACGAACATGGCGCCCCCATCGTCATCAAAGCCGACGGTCTCGCAGCCGGCAAGGGCGTGACCGTGGCCATGGACCTGCACACCGCCATCCGAGCGCTCGAAGACATCTTCGTCGACCATCGTTTCGGCTCCGCCGGAGCCAAAGTCGTCATCGAGGACTTCCTCGAAGGCCAGGAATTCTCCCTGATGAGCTTCGTCAACGGCACCGAATTCTGGCCTATGCCCATCTCCCAGGACCACAAGCGCGCCCACGATGGCGACGAAGGCCCGAACACCGGCGGCATGGGTGCCTATAGCCCCGTGCCGCAGATTCCCCAATCCGTCATCGACGAGGCCATCGACACCATCGTGCGTCCGACCGTCGAAGGCATGGCCGAGGAAGGCACCCCGTTCACCGGCATCCTCTACGCCGGCCTGATCGCCACCGCCAACGGCCCCAAAGTCATCGAATTCAACGCCCGCTTCGGCGACCCGGAAACCGAAGTCGTGCTCCCCAAGCTCACCTCCGACATCGGTGCCGGCATCAGCGAGATCCTCAACGGCGGGACTCCGGAATTCACTTGGGATGAAACCAATGCCACCTTGGGCGTCGTCCTCGCATCCAAGGGATATCCGGAGCATGTCATCAAGGGCGCGCGCGTCCCTGAAATCCCCGTCGATGAGGACTCCCACGTCTACTATGCCGGCGTCGTCTCCGACGGCAAGGGCGGACTCGTCGCCGATTCCGGCCGCGTGCTCCTCGTCGAGACCTCCGCCCCTGACATCAAGTCCGCGCAGGACAAGGTGTACTCGATCATCGACAAACTGGATTGGCGGGGGATGTTCTATCGCCACGACATCGGTTTCAAAGCCCTGAATGACTGATTACGGAGCGTCCTCGGCGTTGCCCCTGTACCTTTCGCGTGAGGTACAGGGGCAACGCTATATTGGTAGGCAGTTTGTGTGGAAGGAATCATTGCATCCATGGTGACCATCAATCACGTCGGCACGTTCGCCGCATCAGCTGCCTGCATCGCTGCTCTCGCACTTCCGCTGGGCTTTGTCCCCATGGCCAACGCAGCAGACAGTGCCTCCGGAGCTGTCTCTTCGGCTCGTGCGTTTCCTGCTTACAAATCCACCAAGCGCATCACCGTCGGCGTGGAATCGACGTCCACCGACAGCAACGGCGACTGGGGCGATGTCGAATCATTGAATGTGCCTCAAACTCAGTCCCAAGCCGAGAAGGACGCAGCCGCAGAGCAAGCCCAGGCCGCTCAGGCAGCTCAGGCAGCTGCGGATTCCGCCGCCGAGGCAGCCAGCCGCAGCGCATCCCGCACCGCCGTCGCAGCCAATGACGTGCCTGTCTCCGGAAATGCCACCGATCTCGTCGCGTTCGCATTGCAGTTCCAGGGAGCCCCATATGTCTATGGAGGCACCACCCCCGATGGCTGGGATTGCTCCGGTTTCACCCAGTACGTGTTCGCCCACTTCGGCATCAGTCTGCCTCGTATCGCTGCGGACCAAGGTTCCGCAGGCACGCTGGTCACCGATCCGCAGCCCGGCGATTTGATGATCAGCGCCACGCACGCCGGCATCTACATCGGCAACGGTCTGATGATTCATGCCATGACGCCGGCGCAGGGCACGCAGGTCACTGCGGTGATGAGCGGTATGAGCTATTACCGTGTGCTGAAGTAAGTTGAAGTAATCAGCACAACGTTCGCGCACAGGAATGGGGGATGCATGATGACATACATCCCCCATTCCATATCCTTCCATATCCAGCTATGGCCTCGACTCGAACTCAGCTCAATGCAATGATGCAATCGACGATCCGGGTACGCCAAGCATTGAACGGTGGATACACCGCCTGCATCGTATCAGGCCATTGAGTCTTGGAGACCACCGTCTTGATATGGCTGAACGTCTCGAACCCGGCCTTGCCATGGTAGGAACCCATGCCCGAGGCCCCCACGCCGCCGAACGGCAATCGGCTGGACAGCAGCTGCGCCAACGTCAATGAATATCCCAGAGACCCGGACGACGTTTCACGCTCGAACGCCAGACGGACAGACCGGTTACGGGAGAACACATAGGCAGCCAGCGGGCGTGGACGGCTGTTGATGAAATGAATGGCCGCACGCGCATCCTTGACCACCAGAATCGGCAGAATGGGACCGAAAATCTCCTCCCCCATCACAGCCGCATCCGGTTGCGTGCCGAACAGCACCGTGGGTGCCATATACCTTGTGGCGCGGTCGACCACGCCACCGCACATCACACGACCCGCCGGATCCATAACGCCGGGCACTGTAAGGATGTCGGCATGCCCGTCACGTTTCGCCTTTTCCCCATCGGTCGTCTCATCCGCGCGGGCGGCGGTGATACGACGACCGACCATGTCCACTGCAGCACCGACCACTGACGCCACCTGCACCAGCGGAGAGCTCGGCTCCTCAGCTGGCACGGTACCGGCCGGCAGCAGCTTGCAGAGCCGCTCGATATGGCGATTGTTGACGATCCGCCCATAGTCCGACGACACAGCGGGATCCTTGCCGAAGAATTCGCCTATCGCCACACCGATGCGTTTGGCCAGCACCTCGGCGATATCCGGTGTAGCCAGCACATAATCCGGCGCAACGCAGGTCTGCCCGGCATTGGAGAATTTGCCCCACGCGATGCGTCTGGCCGCCACGTTCAGATCGACGGAACCATCCACGAAGCATGGCGATTTGCCGCCGAGCTCCAACGTGACCGGCGTCAGGTGCTGCGCCGCCGCAGTCATCACGATTCTTCCGACACGCTCGCCACCGGTGTAGAAGATATGGTCGAACGGCTGGTCGAGCAGTTCACCGGTCTCCTTGGCGCCCCCTTCCACCACGGCGACCGCTTCCGCATCAAGATATTGCGGCAGAAGCTGCGCGATGAGTTTCGACGTGTTGGACGCCAGCTCCGACGGCTTGACACATACGGCATTGCCCGCAGCGAGCGCATCGGCCAATGGCTCCAACGCCAGCAACGCCGGATAATTCCACGGTGCGATGATCAGCACCACACCCTTGGGCTCGGCGATCGTCCACCCTGCGGCGGGCTGCAGAGCCCACGGCATCGGCACCGGGCGTCGGGCCGACCAGATCCCCATCCGATTGCGCACGAAACGCGCTTCGGAGACTATCAAGTCAAGCTCCATCAGCACGGTCTCCATGGCGGGTTTGCCCAGATCGGCGGTCTGCGCAGCCACGAAATCCTGACGGTGCTCATCAATCAGGCGTCGCAACGCATCGAGTTGCGCGCGGCGCCAGGCAAGCGGACGCGTGCGCCCAGAGGCATATGCACGCTTGAGATTGGCGAAGGCATCGGTTCCAGTGGTCATGTCAAGGCCTTTCAGATAAGTGCGCGTCATCGGCATCGCGCATCACGGTTCATACGATTCATACGCCCTGTTTTCGGCCCGCCATATGGCCTGCGCCCGACCGAAGTACGTGGTGCAGGTGTTGCCGGCGAGTTCATCGAAGGTGATGGGATTGGCACTGGCCGCCCCGAGCAACGTGGCATGGGCGAGTACGGCATTCAGTTCCGCATCGGCGTTCGACACATGGGTTGGCACGCCGCCCTCATGCCGTGAAACACTCTGTGAAACATATGCTCGATCTCTGCCGCCCACCGGCTTCCCCTCAGGTGCATCTACGAGCACACTGCCATCCTGAAGCACGGTGATGGCGCGATCATCGGTGACGTGCACTTCGCCTTTCGCGTCCGTAAGCGCTATGGATTCATAGACCAGCTCCTCGCCGTTCCATCGAGGATCGTCTCGCGGATATGGGTTGGGAACCCGTTCGAATACCGTGGTGACCATGAATTCCCGACCGGCCGAGGTCAGCGAACTGTCGGCTATCGGCTGTCCTCCGCTGTCATAGGCCGTCGCGGTGATCGTACCGGGCTCATACGGGACCCGGAATTCCGCCATGCACCGGCGCACCGGCGCACGTCCGACATGACGTCCGTTCAGCGACAGTTCCACGCTTCTGCCACCCGAATACACCTGGACTATGGCTTCCCGCCCCTCATATCCAGCCCATGACCAGCTGGCTACACCGTCATGCCCTCGCTCTATGAACCGCGCGGTGCGACCGACGCGGGATGAGGATGAACCCGCTCCATACAGCAGCTGCATGGGACGTACGGTGATGGCCGGGGTGCGCCGCATACCGGTGACGATCTGCCGGTACAGCATCTGTCCGGTCGGCTCGCCGGTAATGTCGATAAGACCGGAGCCGCCCAACAATCCCGGATACCGTCGGTATGGGCCGGTCAGATGGCCGCGCAAAGCCATATGGTCGCCGTATTGGCACATCCAACCGTATGGCTCCGGATTCGAATAGGCCCATGCGCTGACCGACGCTTCGCCGATGTAATCCCAGCCGGTCCACACGAAGTCGCCGATCATGTACGGCAGCCGTTGAGCGGTGGACCACGTATCGATGATCTCCTGCGGATAGGTCTCGCTGGCGCAGAACACCCGGTTGGGATGCCGGCGGTGGAACCATTCGGGCCCCTGGCGGCAATAGTTCAACCCCGCCACATCCACTTCATCGAACACCGCATTGCTCTGCCGATCCATGATGCCGGTGGCGAGCGCAGCCGGCATGAGTCTGTCGATGATCGACAGCATGATCGGTCCCGAGGCGTGTTCGAGTGTGGTGTTGAGCCCCGGTTCCCCTTCCACTGTGATGTCATGCTGGTCCATGCCGGCCTTGGTTTTCGCGGCTATGGACAGCGAAATCGGGTTCACGCAGTCGATGATCGGGCGGCTGGTGTCCAGAGAACGGATGATGGCGCGCATGGATCGCGCCGCGTCGGCGGCACGCGGTGACTTGGTATCCGCAATCTCATTGCCTATGGAATACAGCACCACGCTGGGATGGTTGCGGTCCTTGCGGATCATCGATGCCAGATCGTCGGCGTAATGGTCGCGGAAATCACTGGCGTAATCGTAGCTGGTCTTGTGCATCCACCACATGTCGAACGCCTCGTCCATAACGAGCAGTCCCACTTCATCACAGGCGTCGAGGAACGCCTTGGACAGTGGGTTGTGCGCCGAACGGACGGCGTTGAAGCCTTGTTGTTTCAGTATGCGCGCGCGGCGAAATTCGGCATGCGGCATGGTGGCGGCGCCGAGGATGCCGTTGTCGTGATGCACGCAGCCACCGTTGAGCAGTGTGCGCCTGCCGTTGAGTCGCAAGCCATGCGTGGCGTCGCAGGTCAGGGTTCGGATGCCGAACCGTTCGGTATGGGTGTCGAGCAATATGCCGTCATCGGCATGCAATTCGATGAGTGCGGTATACAATGTGGGCGAATCCGGCGACCAGAGTCGAGCATCCTCAATGGTGCCAATGGTGCCGCTCCCCTCCTGGAATTGGGCCGCGACCTCTCCCTGCGCATCGATGATGGTGACATCGAGATACTGACCGAGGATGAGTGGATCGTCAAGGGCAATCGTCACCGTGGCATTGACGTGGTAACCGGTCGGCGCCTCGGCCATGTCATCAACGACAAGGGCCTCGATATGCACGCCATCCGGTCGAATCGCATCCGCGCTCTCGGCGGTCCACAGCCACACCGGCCGGTAGATTCCCGAGCCTGAATACCAACGCGAATTGGGAATATCGGAGTTGTCCACTACCACGGTCAGCGTATTGGTTCCGGGCTTCAGCAATGCCGCGATGTCGAGATAATAGTCACCGTATCCATACGTCAGCTCGCCCGCCAAAGTGCCGTTGACCATCACCGTGGCATGCGGGTACACGCCCTCGAATTCCAGCAGGCATGAGGCTGGCGGACGACCGTCGAAACGTAACGTGGTGCGGTATTCATACGTGCCGCCCGGATAGTAACCGGTATTGTATCCGTTCGCAGTATCCGGATCGCGATGCTCGTGAATCATCGCGTCATGGGGCAACGTGACCGACTGCCATACTCCGGAACCTTTGCCGCCAATGCTCCGAAACTGCCACTGGGAATTGATATCGACGCGCCGCATAGCCTTATTGTAGGCCAGCAGCACCGAATATGCGCGATGCGCACGATTGCGGCAGAAACAACCACCGCTGAAAAGACGTCAGCACAAGAAATTCCCGAAACAAACCCAATCGTCGAGAAAACCTTGCACTGAACCAACCTCAGCACAAACAATTCCCGAAAAACCAGCCCACTGGGCTGTGGGCTTTACGGCAACGTCACAGCAATATCGGACGGGCTACGCCCGCACTTTACTGACTCGCCTGTCGGCTCGCCACACTGCCTACGGACAACCC
>NZ_JFAG01000026.1:0-29703 GCF_006408915.1 Bifidobacterium sp. UTCIF-1 | reverse complement strand
ATATGTACATTGCCGTATCAATCTGGCCGGCCTGCAAGCCATCCAGGAACGGCCCGACGATATACTTCGGTAACTGTCCCACCTCATCCTGTGTGAGCATGTTGGTGAGCTTCACATGCACCGTGTACTGATCGGCTCCATCAGGTGCCACCTTGTCGAACTTCACACTGACGCTGCGCTTCAAATACCAGTCCATCTTGGCTTGGGAAAGATCCGAGAAGAACACACCGACCTCAGGGGTAGAGGCCTCGGTCTTCAGCGCACCGGAAATCGGCGTATTGAGCAGCAGCTTCTGCTCATCCTCATGCGCGCTCCACACCTTCATATGCCCCTGACCCACCGACGTGGTCACAGCCTTCAAAAACGCCTTGCCATCCTTGGCGTTTTGCATGATGTGCTGGAACGACAAACCGGCAGCCTGCGCAAAATATGCATCCTGCTCGTCCTCCGACTTGTCGATATACACCTGATTAAGCAGGTATTGAGCAGTGTTTGCACCATCCAGTGTCACACCGTCAGGCAGCGTCAATCCTCCGCTCACCTTAAGCATGTTCTGCAGAAACACCGGGTCGATGGCAATGACGCCATCCACATCCTGCCCGGCATGCGCTTTCCACATGGCCTTGGATATCTCACCAGTACGCGGGAAATCAGGCGTGAAGTTCGTATCCACAGCGACACGACCAAGCTTATCGGTGTACAACGTTCGCTCTTCAGCAGTAAGCGGCAGCACCGGATCGGTAAACCATGGAATCTCGCCACCGGAAACAAACGGCTGCAGTTCCACCTTGCCGTTGCTTACGGTCATCACACCCCACGAACCAGGCAAACCGCCACCCGGTCGAATCTCGGAATTGGTCTGCGCCAGAATCAGATACGTGCGCGCCGAACCATCACTGCCAAGCATCTTCGGCGCCACCTGCACCGCGACGTTCGCATCATGCACCATGCCTGATAAGGTATGCAGATAATTCTGCGCCTTCTCCATGGCATCAGCCAATTGCCCGATATGAGGATCGGGGGCGCCAATCACATCCTTTTCGGCATCATCGATCACGTTATCGGCCGTCTGAAGCGACTCCGTATACTTGGTCAGGCCAGAGACATCGACAGTTCCGTCATTGACGGAGACATCACTCATATTCAGCGCTGCCGAAGCCTGCTTCAATGCAGGCATCGCCTGTGTAGAGATGTTCTCCATTGCGGTGACTGCAGTGCGCGCAGCAGTGATATCTGCACCATAATACGGAATACGGGCAGCCACACTCCAGAGCATAGAATTGGTCTGCTCATAGGCAGCGTTCGTATGCGCCGAGAATCGATTCATGGAGTCATTCAAAGCTGCCGTATCACCGCTGGAAAGCGAATCCTGCATATTCGAGGCCACCGCCACAGCCTGCTCGACTTCGCTTTTGACCTTCATGGCGGACCATCCGAACCATGCCGCAATTGCAGCAAAGAACAGCAGCAACACGCCCAGCACAATCAATGCCCGCCGAATTCGACGGCGACGCCGTATCCGTCGAATATGACGTGCACTCATACGGCGACGCCGGCGGTGATGCCGCTCCCCTCCCGGCTCATCCACCGGAGGCTTCGGGGGTTCCTGGCTCGCCGCGGAATCATCGGACGCCTTCATATAATGAAGGCTATTCGATTCATAGTCTGGTTTACCTGACTCCTCAGGTGCTGCTGCCATATCTGTGTCCCCCCGCCCCGTCACACATCATTGCGTCATATACAAGCTGTCATATTACCGTAATCGGCAACAATGACGATATGAGCCATCTGAACTGCAGACAGCGACAATCATCAGTAAGCGCCCTTGTGGCTGAGCACGGCACCCACCGTGCGGAACATCAGCACGAAATCACCCAGTACCGACCAATTCTGGACATAAGCCACATCCAGGGCCTCGCTCTCCTCTGCGGACAAATCGGAGCGACCGGACACCTGCCACGGACCGGTGATGCCTGGCTTGACCAGCATGCGAGTGGCGTACAGCTTGTTATACCGGGCATATTCCTCAGGTAGCGGCGGGCGCGGGCCCACCACGGACATATCACCTATGAACACGTTAAGAAACTGCGGCAACTCGTCGATGGAGAAGCGGCGGATAAAATGACCGACCTTGGTGATACGCGGATCGTTCTTCATCTTGAAGATGAAACGATCGGTCTGGCCAGTCTCCTCGGCGAGCTTCTTCTTCAGTTCATCGGCATTGACCACCATCGAACGGAACTTGAGCATCTCGAACGGCTTGCCACGCAATCCAATGCGCTTCTGCTTGTAGAACACCGGACCGCCATCGGTGGCCTTGATAGCGATGGCCACCGGAATCGTGAGAATCAGCGAGCAGATGATAGCCAGCGTGGAGATGACCAAATCGAGCGCACGCTTGATCAGACGGTTGCTCGGGGAATACTGCGCCAAGCGCTGCGTGATGATTGTGGTGCCCTGGATCGAACGCACCTGCAACTCATGGTTAGAGGTATCTGCGGCAGAGGCCACCATGGCGATCTCCAAGCCATATGATTCCATGCGCACGGAGAAGATGTTGAAGTTGTCGGAATACCGGCGAATCTCATCGGTGACCATCACCGTCTGGGCGTCCATGCCGGCGATGCTCTCTGCCAGACCATGCTCGTCATACTCCAACACGGGCAGCGACGAGCCCCAGTTCATGCAGATGTCGCGTTGCATGTCTTCGATATCGTGATCCGGCTCGACCAGATCGGTCTCGGGGTTGAGACGGATCGGGCAAACCGCCACCGGACGGTAGTTCAGCTGCTCACGACGGCTCAGGAACTTCAGCGTACGGCCGATGCCCTCAGGAGAGCCCACCAGCACCGTGCCATACGCATACTCACCCTTGCTGCGGCTGCGTGTGATGAACAGTCGGGTGAAGATGCGCTCGACCGTGGTCAACGCCCATCCGGCGATGACCATCAGGCACAACGATGTGAGCGTCAGATCGAAGTTGAAGAAGAAGTTAAACGCGCACTGGATGACCCAGCATGTCAGCATGCCCTTGAACAGCAGCGCATTGAGCTGATAGCCGTCACCCATCACATGACGGTGGTACACGCCTACAGCATGCAACGACCACACCCAGAACAACGCGGTGATGACCAGATACAGAGTCGCGTTCATCGTGAAATCGAAACGGGGAGTGAAGAATGGCTGTGCCTCGTCTCGAATATTGAGCACAGTGGCACCGGCGATGACGAACATCGCAGCATCGATGAACATCAATGCCAGATTTACGAAGAACCGCCAGTACATTACGTGCGAAAGCTGGGACTGGCCGTTGACCGACTGCACCGGCTCCTGAGACTGCTGAGCAGGATTCTGAGCCGCCTGCGTTTGCGAGGCATCCTGCTGCTGCGCGCGCCCTCGGCCATCCTCCCACTGTGACGAACTATCCAACGATGTCATTACCGACATTCCTCTTTACTACTCGCTCTCTCTGCCGTTCAAGCCCCGCCGGATGCCGCAATCACGGTATTCCCGATGTCAGTTCCTGCCGTATTGGACAGCATCGGATGCGATACCACATGCTGCCACGGAATCCTCGCCCCCCCCGCATTGTTTGCATTGCAGGGCGGGTATCGCACTGGACGCTTATACGGATCTATGGGCGCTAGGTCTCGGGGCCGGCTTTTCGGTGGGTCGAACCTATTTCCGTATCTTACAAGGGTGGGGACACAAATTACATGGGGCATTGTTACGGACAGTGGAATCGTATGTGTGATCAGATGAACATGCTCACGGATTCGGTAATAGCAACGTTGTACCGATATCCGCATTATGGACATGCGTGACGGGAGAATAGCGGCTGCAAACGGCATACGGGTAGAGGCGGATTCCGCATGGCACTGGAATGGAACTGGCTGAGGCTGTTTGGTGAAGGCCAATCTGCAGTCGGCCTAGAAGATGTGGACGGATCAGCCACGCGAGAACAGACCACCCTGCGGCGTAGGGTGTACGCGTGCTTTCTTGAGGATATCCGGTCAGGCATAGGAGCGATGACTGTTCACACCGGCCGGATCCGGAAGTGGGGTGTGTGTGGTCAAGGGACATGGAACCGGGAATCAGAACACTGGGAATCTCGCCATTCGGAATCGTACCGACGAACTGCGGAGCGCGCTGAGTCAGGATGAAGCGTTCGCGGATGGCAAGCTGAGCCGGGCGGCGTTCATCTCTCTCGCCATACTTACGTTCATCACGTTCGTCGGCAACTTCGCGCAGCTGCAGCTGAGCTCCGCACTGCCGGTCATCGTCTCCGAATTCGGCATCTCCGTGACTACCGGTCAGTGGCTCACCTCCGTGTTCCAGCTGGTCATGGGCGTCATGGTGCCGCTCACGGCGTTCCTGACCCGTCGGTTCTCCACGCGCCAGATCGTGATCACGTCCATGGCCGTGTTCACATTGGGCTCGGTTCTGGCATGGCTGGCGCCGAATTTCGTACTGGTGCTGGGCGGGCGCGTACTGCAGGCGGCAGGCACGGGCGTGATGTGGCCGGTGCTGCAGATCACCGTGTTCTCCATCTATCCGTTGTCACGGCGCGGTTTCGCGATGGGCACCGTCGGCATGGCCATGAGCGTGGCACCAGCCATCGGACCGGTGCTGGGCGGCTGGCAGACCGACGCCACCGGATGGCGCTCCATCTTCCTGACGCTGAGCATCATCGGCGTCGGCTCCCTGGCGGCGGCCGTGTTCGGACTGCATAACTTCGGCGCGCATGACCCTTCGGCGCGCGCGGACTTCTTCTCCGTGTCGCTGTCCGTCATCGGATTCGGCGGGCTGATGTTCGGCTTCACCAACTCCGAAGCCTACGGGTTCGGAGCGCCGGTGGTGTGGGTGCCGATGGTCGTCGGACTGGTGGGCATCGTGTGGTTCGTGGCCCGCAATCTGCGGCATGGGCGGCGGTATAGCGAGGCGAAGGCGGCGGCTGATGCGGCTGAAGCGGCCGCTAATGGTGCTGCGGACGCCGACGCGGAGCCTGCGGACAGCCGTACCGCTAATTCCAGTGGTATCACCAGTAACAGTCATGCAGCCGTCTCCGACACAATCACCGGAACCGCACAAGCCAACGGTGCCGCTGGCAGTGACACCGTGCTCCCCCAGCCGCCGCTGCTTGACCTGCGCGTGCTGAAGAACCGGTCGTTCACCGTCGGCACCATCACCGCGTCGCTGGCGTTCTTCGCCTTCAGCTCGATCCTGGTCATCATGCCGCTCTACATCCAGACCGACCGCGGATTCTCGGCCACCATGAGCGGGCTGATCATGCTGCCGGGTGCCATCGGCATGTGTGTCTCCCAGTTCTTCGGCGGACGGGCGATGGACCGGTTCGGTGCACGGCCGGTCGCACTGTTCGGCTCAAGCGTGTTGACGCTGGGCACCATCGGCATGTCGCTGATCTCGATGGACACGTGGATCTGGTGGGTGTCGATCTGCCAGTTCGTGCGTCAGATCGGCATGGGCTTCCTGCTGATGCCGATCACCACATGGTCGCTGAACTGCCTGAACGGGCCGGACGAGGTGTCCGCCGGGTCATCGGTCACGAACACGGTGCGCCAGATTGCCGGCGCGGTGGGCGCACCGGTGCTGGTGATTCTCATGGAGGTGCTCGCATCCTGGCGCGCTGCTGGCGGGGCTTCTGATGTCGCCGCGTCGATTTTCGGCATCCAGTGGGTGCTGCGCGTTTCCGCGCTGATTTGCTTCGTCATGGTGCTGATGGTGGCGTTCGGCGTACGCGGGGACGGCGCGGGTCACATGCGCGACGCCGTGTCGCTGAGCGCCCTGCGCCGTCGCCGGAGCCTTCATCGGTGAGCGTGCGGCTTGTTTTCAGAGCTAGTGGTCCGTCTCGCTAGATGAGTCGTTCGATGCGCATGGTCGGTTGCATGAGGCCACTGAGCAACGTCTCCGTGATCCTGTCGAGCGTCTGCTCGTCCACATCGCCGACACGGACCGCGTGCCGCGCGTCCAGATCAAGGCACTTCGCCTGTTCGATCTCGGCCCACCCATGTATCTCGGAACCATCTTCGGTGGGAATGACGCCGATATTGACGTGAAGCGGATACTCACGGTCGCTGGTGACCGGCACGGTCATGGGCATGTTGTTGAACCGGTTGTAATAGTCGTTGCTCACCACGACCAGCGGACGACGCTTGTTCTGCTCGTGACCGGCTGACGGGTCAAGGTCGGCCCAGACGATATCCCCGTATCTCCAGTCGCTCACATCCGCTCCCGTCCTGCCGCCGCCGCGAATCCGTCCTCGGTCGGCTGGGGGCCGTCGTATCCGTCGAACAGTTTCGCGTAATCCATGATTCCGATGAACCGTTTGCGGGCGGGCGTGACCAGCAATCCGCCCTGTTCGACGCGGACCTCCAGCTCGTCTCCCACGTGCAGACCGGCCTGCGAAATCAGTTCTTTGGACAATCGGATGCCCTGCCCGTTGCCCCATCGTGTCAGCGTGGTCGTGGCCATGTCAACCTCCCATCATAAGTGTATACTAAGTATACACTTGATTCGTTTGAAAAAAACACTGCATCTCGCGTCTCTCCCCCAGTCAGCTTCGCTGACAGCCCCCTCGTCAGAGGGGGCCTGCAAGCATGGACGCGCTCTGCGCGCAGTTTGCTGGCTCGCCTGTCGGCTCGCACATTGCCTACAAACAGCTCCGCTGTTCGCTTCACGGCAACGGTCCATCAGAGGGGGCCGGTGCGGCCAACAGTTGGCTCCCCTTGTCAGGGGAGCTGTCGGCGTAGCCGACTGAGGGGTAGTCAACTTGGTTTGGTCTCTCCCCCAGTCAGCTCCGCTGACAGCCCCCTCGTCAGAGGGGGCCGAAATACCACCGCTGTTTGCTTCGCTGACAGCCCGTCCTGCAATTACGGACGCGCTGCGCGCGGCATTCTGCTGGCTCGCCTGCCGGCTCGCACGTTGCCTACGAACAGCTCCGCTGTTCGCTTCACGGCAACGTCCCGTCAGAGGGAGGCAGCACCGCTCAACCAATCACGAGACGGACCACTAGGCCTTGATCAGGGCGTCTAGGGAATCAAGCGCTTGATTGATGGCCTTGGTTTCGCGGGCGTCCTCGGCCTCGGCCGCATCATAGGACGGGGCCGTGGTGTCGGGGAGAATCACGCCGATGCCATTGCCATTGCGGGATTGCTCCAACGCCGAAATCGACACCTGCTGCTGTGTCGGTTCGGGGACCACAGGCCGGGCGGGAAGCGGCTCCGACATCGGCGCAACAGGCTGAGCGACCGTGGCATCGGTCGTGGGCGGCACTGGCGCGGCCGCCGGAGCATGACTCGCCGCCGCTTCCGCCTGTACGGCCGCGAGGAACTCGGGCACTATCATCGTTGCGTCATCGATATTGGCGGGTTCGTCGACCATATGGCTGCCACCAAGGCTGTCGCCATGATTGCCGCCGGCACCCGGAAACGCGCTGACTGACGGGTATGTGCCAGCAGCGAGTCGGGCATCGGAAACAGCGGGGTGGCCCACCGTATGTTTCAGTTGTTCGGCTCGCAGATCCTCGGCGGCATCATGCCGGGCCTCATCCCGGCGCATCGCCGCGACATTCTGCTGAGTCTGCAGTTCAATCATCTCCCGCTGGGCTCCGATGCGGGCGCGTTCGGCGGCGGTCATAATGCCCAACGCCTGCAGTCGTTCGTTTTCGACACGTCGCAGTGTGGCTTCCGCGTGGCGGATGTTCGCATCAGCAGAACTCAGCGTGTATTTGGCGGCGGCGAGCGGGGTTTTCGGCTGCCACAGATGCTCGATCTCCTCGAGCGTGCGTCCCATGGTCTCCGGAACGAGCTTGACAATACCCAGCAGGCAAATCAGATTCACGGCGCCGAAGATGGTGAAGGAGATGCCTCCACCCCAGCCGTCGATCATCAACGGTGTGAACTGGGCGATGATCCAGTTGGCGAACAGCAGGCACATCACGCACAAGCCCGTCGCCCGGCCGCGCAGATACGTGGGAAAGAGTTCAGGTATCACAATCCAGGGAATCGGCCCCATGGAGAACGCGAACGATGCGGTGAACGCAATCACGAACACGAATGTCAGCAAAGCGCTCTGGATGGCGTATGAGATGGCGATGCAGAACGCGAATGCGCACATCATGCCCGCGCCGACCTCCATCAGTCGTTTGCGCCCGAACGTGTCGATGAGATACAGGCCAATCACCGTGGCTACGAGTTCCACGCCGCCCACGCATGCGGCGGTCAGGAATTCCGTGTCCCCCCTGAAGCCCAGATCGGAGAACATCACCGGACCATAGTAGGAAATGGCATTCATGCCAATCAGCTGATTGAACACCGCAAGGAAGATGCCGATGCCCAGCGCCTTGCGCAACCCCGGGCGGAAGAAATCGTGGAATTCCCTGGACATCTCATGTTCCAGTTTCACCGACGCATTGATATCGTCCACTTTCAACCGGGCGCGTTCGGTGCCGAGAATGTGCTCGAGCACGGCGAATCCCTCATCGGTCTTGCCGACCTGGATCAGGAATCGCGGGCTTTCCGGAGCGTGCAGCATCGCCAGCAGAAAAGCGGCCGCCGGAATGGCGCCGAGCCCCAGCATCCAGCGCCAACCGGTGGCCACATCCCAGTGATGCGAGCCGTACGAGACGATGATGTAGTTGATGACATTGGTCAGGAAGATGCCGCACACCGCGAGCATCTGATAGGAGAACGAGAGCAGGCCGCGGATGTTGGTCGGCGCCGACTCGGTGATGTAGGTGACGGCCAGGGCAGCGGTCAGGCCGATGCCGAATCCTCCGACCATGCGCGAAACAATCAGGTCAATCGGGCCGACGGTCAATGCGCTCCAGATGGCGGCCACGAGGAAGAATCCGCCGCCGATAATCAGGATGCGTCTGCGGCCGAATGTGTCGGAAAGAAAGCCGGCCGCCGCGGCCCCGACCATGGCTCCGACCATGATGGAGGAGATGACGAAGCCTTCCATGAAGGTGCTGAGCCCATACCGGATGTCCAGGAATTCGATGGCACCGGAGATGGACACGGTGTCGTAGCCATAGAGCAGCCCGGCGAGCCCCGCGCTCAGTGCCAGGCCAAAGGTGTATTTGCCGGAGCCCTGCGTGCGAATGGCTGTTCCCAACGGGTTGTTGTGTTTTGTGGCATCCTGAAACAGGCCCGCCATATGCCCTTCCTCTCAATACAGCATGGGGACTGTGTTCATATTAGTCGCACCGGGAAGGATTGTAACGCGGCAATTTCACAACCGTTCCCTAGCTGTTCCATACGGCTCGTTTGCTGGCGATCAATGCGGCATGCGGTCATGCGGATGGCTGGGAGCGCATGGTTCCATACGGCAACGTGTACAGTGGCGAGTAGCCGAACATGCCATCGAATCGTGACGCCGGAGCAGCGGCGGCCACCATGATGAACCGTATGTCGAACCACTATATCGAACCACTATATGAAGGAGCATCGCTCATGACCAACGGTCACATCAACCCAGCGAACGTACCGGACATCCCACTCAAAGACGGCCACTCCATCCCCCAGATCGGCCTCGGCGTGCTGCGCATCGACGACGATGGCGTGACCCCGGTCGTGGAATCCGCACTTGAAGCCGGCTACCGTCACATCGATGGCGCGGCCGGCTACAACAATGAGGCGGGCGTGGGCCGCGCGCTCGCCGCCACCGGCTACAACACGGGCGCCAAGCGCGAGACCCTGTGGGTCACCACCAAGCTGCGCGACTCGCAGCAGGGCTACGATTCCGCGCTGCGCGCCTTCGACGATTCGCTCGCCAAACTGCAGCTCGACTACGTGGACATGTATATGATCCATTGGCCCACCCCGTTCGACTGGCGCAGCACCGACACATGGAAGGCGTTCATCAAACTGCGCACGGAGGGCCGCGCCCGCACGCTCGGCGTCTGCAACTTCATGCCCGCCGACCTTGACCGCCTCTATCAGGAGACCGGCTCCTGGCCTGCCGTGAACCAGATCGAACTGCACCCCACCTGGCAGCAGCGCGAAGTGGTGGCCTATTGCAAGGAGCACGGCATAGCCGTGGAGGCCTATTCGCCGATGGCCCGTGGCGCCGACCTCAACGCCGGCGACGGCACGATTGCGCGCATCGCCGAGGCGCATCAGGTGAGCCCTGCGCAGGTGATTCTGCGCTGGCACATCGAAAACGGCACCATCATCATCCCGAAGTCCGTGCACGCGGAGCGTCAGCAGGAGAACCTCGACCTGTTCGGCTTCGCCCTGACCGCCGAAGAGCATGAGGCCATCGACGCGCTCAACGGCCCGACCCGCGCCGGCCACGACCCCGCCACCTTCACCTACGCCTGATGAGTCGCCGATCAACGCATTTCCGGCGCGGCATCAACGCCTCCAATCCATTGGAGCGCATCCTGATCCTGCTGGTGATCGCCGCCATCATCGGCGTCACCGCAGGACTGCTGCTGCCGCAGGTCAGTCCCACCGCAGCCACCGTCACCGGCAGATATACGGCCACCGGCTCGGCCGCCGACACCCTGAACGCGCTCACAGTGGACGATAATCAGAATCCTGACGGCTACGACCGCGACGCGTTCGGCTTCCGCGAAACCGACACGGACGGCAACGGATGCGACGTGCGCGAGGACGTGCTCGCTCGCGACCTGACCGACGTGGTGTACAAGCATGCCGGCTCCTGCCAGGTCTCATCCGGCACGCTCGCCGACCCGTACACCGGCCAGACCATCCACTTCGTGCGCGGCCGCACCACCAGCGCCAAAGTGCAGATCGACCATGTGGTGGCGCTCGAAAACGCATGGCAATCCGGCGCGCGCGACTGGGACTCCGCGCAGCGTCTCCAGTTCGGCAACGACCCGTACAACCTGCTGGCCGTGGACGGTCCCGCGAATCAGGAGAAGGGGTCAGCGTCTGCGGCATACTGGCTGCCCACCAATGCCGCATACCGGTGCGATTACGTGGCCCGGCAGATCGGCGTCAAGGACAAGTACCATCTGAGCGTCACCAGTCAGGAGAAGACCGCGATGCTTGCCGTATTGCACAACTGCCCGGGGCAGGCGGTCCCCGCCGATCAGTGATTTGTCTTTGACATATCTGCGTTACGAGGGGCGGGCGGGAATACTGGTGGAAATGCTGCGCGGAAAACCGATGTTGACGAAGTAACATGGCGACGCTATAACAGGGGCCGGTACCAGACAGTGCATAAACGGTACCCGAACGGTGCATGAGGGGAAGGCAAGACCACGAATCAGCTCAACGACAAGGACAGCGAAGACAAGCCTGCGTCTGACCAGAACAGGCCGCGCACCAACGATCCCACCATCACGAACGGCCGTACGCATGGCCGCGGCTACGGTCGTATGCACACCATCGACAAGCGTCGCACCATCAATCCCAACCGCGAACGGCTGGTCTCCGAACATCCTGACCTGAACATCGTCGACGCGCAGACTGCGGCCGCCATCGACCGAGACGACGCCGAGATCGACAAGGAGCGTGCTGCAGCGCGGGCGGAAGGAGGCAGCGGCGCCAAGACCACCCATCACGGTCATGCGCTTGCGGGAATCCTGGGCCCGGCGTTCGTGGCGGCCGTGGCATACGTGGACCCCGGCAACGTGGCCGCCAACATCACCTCCGGCGCGCGGTACGGCTATCTGCTCGTCTGGGTGCTGGTGATGGCCAACATGATGAGCGTGCTCATCCAGTACCAATCCGCCAAACTCGGCATCGTGACGGGCAAATCGTTGCCTGAGCTGCTTGGCGAGCGTATGCATGACGCCGGCCGGTTCATGTTCTTCATGCAGGCCGAGGTCATCGCCATCGCCACCGATCTGGCCGAACTCATCGGCGGCGCCATCGCCCTGAACCTGCTATTCGACCTGCCGCTGTTCGTGGGCGGCTGCGTGATCGGTGCCGTCTCCACCGTGCTGCTGATGTTCGAGGGCGGCAAGACCCATCGCCTGTTCGAGAAGATGGTCATTGCGCTGCTGCTGGTCATTACGTTCGGCTTCATCGCCGGCCTGTTCATCGCGCCGCCGAACCCGGTCGAAGTAGCCGGCGGCCTGATCCCGCATTTCACCACCACGGACTCCGTACTCATGGCCTCCTCCATGCTGGGCGCCACGGTGATGCCCCACGCCATCTACCTGCATTCCACGCTGGTCAACGACCATTACGCGCCCGGTCAGGCCAAGCCCTCCACCAAGCGTCTGCTTGACGGCTCCAAGGTCGATGTGGTCTGGGCGCTGCTGCTCGCCGGCACGGTGAATCTGAGCCTGCTGATTCTGGCCGCGAACTCCCTGTACGGCATGAAGGGCACCGATTCCATCGAGGGGGCGCAGCATGCGATTGTCTCGGTATTGGGCCCGGCGATCGGCACTATCTTCTCCATCGGCCTGCTGGCATCCTCACTGAGCTCGACGTCGGTGGGAACCTACGCCGGTTCGGAGATCATGCATGGCCTGCTGCGTATCAAGGCGCCGATGTGGGCCTGCCGTGTGGTGACGCTGGTGCCGGGACTGATTGTGCTCTGGTTCGCGCCGAATCCGACCGAGGCGCTCGTGGTCGGTCAGGTGATCCTCTCCATCGGCATCCCGTTCGCCATCATCCCGCTGATGCGCTACACGCACGACAAGGAGCTCATGGGCAAATGGGTGGACGGCCCGGTCAAGCATGTGATCTTCATCGCCGTAGCCGTGCTGATCATCGCGCTGAACGTGCTGCTGATCGTGCTGACGATCCTCGGCAAGGCCTGAGGTCTGAGGCTGAGGCTGGGGCTGAGGCTGAGGCTGAGACTGGGCTTGAGGCTGGTATGTGGGTCGAAAAGTGGGCTGTTTGCACCATATCTTGCAGTTGTGTGTACCGGCGGCTGGAGATCGGGTGAAAACGGGCGGCTCGCGTCGTGTCAGCGGTGTTGCATAATGGCGGAATTGCAACGATCGTGGAGTTCCTGCCCGTCAGCCTTGCCGATGTGCGCGCGCCTGGCGGTACACACAACTGCAAGATATGCCCGAGAATAGGCACCGTGCCACATCTGGGGGATCACCTCCGGTCGCTGACAGACGCAACCGTCACTCATGCCAATGAGAACGTGCCATTTTTCTGAGCCGGCTGCAGTGCTTCGACCAATGGTCGTAGGCCGTGTTGCTCGGTGGAATTGTTCAATCGCGGTGTTGCTTCTTGTTCTATTTGTTCTATTTGTTCTATTTCCTATCCTATATAGGGCTTACTATTGTTGGAATTGCAACGACAGTAAGCCCTTGTGATTCGTAGGGCGGGTTTGTTCTATGGATTTTCTATTTGTTCTATAGACAGGTATATTGAAGGTACACTAGGACAACCGGCGTTGCGAAGGAGACTCGCCATGACGTTCCCTGCGAATCCATTCAAACCAACGGCAGGCGTGATGCCGCCGGTGCTCATCGGTCGCGAATCCATCGGATTGGATTTCTCTGAAGGGTTGGATGATGGTCCCGGTGCGCCCGATCGCCTGATGCTGATCACAGGGCCGCGAGGTAGCGGGAAAACCGTGATGCTGACGGAACTGGGGCTGATCGCCGCTCGACGTCACTGGACGGTGATTGATGAAACGGCATCTGCTGGTTTGGCGGAACGCCTCATCGCTCGTATCGCCCCGGAATCGAGCCGCATCGCCGGAGTGAACATCAAACCGTCGCTGATGGGCGCCAGCTTGGGCGAGGTGAACATAGCGCCGGCATTGCGCCCCTCCACGCTGCGCGACTCCATGTCAGCGCGGCTTCGTGCGCTGGGCAAAGGCAAAGGTCTTCTGATTACCATCGATGAGACACAGGATGCGAGCATGGAGGACATGACCGCCATTGCCACGGCTGCTCAGCACATGCTGCGCGACAATGCGGAAGTCGCGTTCGTCTTCGCGGGCTTGCCTTCTCTCGTGTCCGATTTGCTCAACGCCAAGGTGCTGACGTTCCTGCGTCGCGCCTCGATCAAGGAACTCGGTGATGTGCCGCTGGATGAAGTGCGGGACGCATTCGCATCCACGATTCGGGGCGCAGGACTGTCGATTACGGACGAAGCCTTGGATTTCGCAGCGCAAAGCACGGGCGGCTACCCGTACATGATCCAGCTGGTCGGATACAACATGTGGCGAACCGCCCGCCGGCGTGCCGATGGATTGGGTCGTACGATCTCATTGGACGACGTGAAGGCCGGTGTGGAACAATCGAAGGCAAAACTTGGCGAAGGAGTGTGTGCTCCCGTGGTCAAGCAGCTGTCCGAGCGGGCGGTCGACTATGTGACGGCCATGGCACAGGATGACGGACCGTCATCGACCGCGGATATCGCCGCGCGCATGGGCGAAAGCATGGACTATGCCAACATCTACCGTCAGCGTCTGATCGAAGACCACATCATCACATCTCCGGCACGAGGCTTCGTCGATTTCGCCATTCCGTTCCTGCGAGAATACCTACGTTCCCTGCATCGGCCTGAATGATCTCCGGCGGATTCTTATGGTTCTCTTCCACTAGTCAATGCGGCATGTAATACCGTTCATCATTACTGCGATGCGGAATGCTTCGATGCTCCGGCTGGAAAACCTTCGATAATGTGGATTGCCGCACTTCGGGCGATCATTATGGATGTTGTGAATTGCGGAAAACTCGCTCATAAAATGTGAAGCTTCGCCTAAAACTCGCTCATGAAATGTTGTATCCGCACCAATAAAGCCTCAATCAAGATGCAGCGTGCGGTCGGCGACACGCATGGCGGATTCCCGGTGGGAAACCAGAATCACTGCGGCAGCATGGGATTCCGCGCTCTGGGATGCAGTAGCTTGAGATACCACGCCTTGAGATTCGGCAGATTGCGATTCAGCACCTTGAGTTTCGCGAGATGCGTGGCCAGACGCCGCTCCCTGCGGACCGGGCACGGACGCAGAAGCCGCTTCCGGCTGGGATTGAGCGGCGTCTGCATCCTGAGCCAGACCGCGAATCGACCGCAGGATGATGGCCTCGTTCAACGCATCAAGCCGGCTGGTGGGCTCGTCGAACAGCACGATGTCGGCATTGCGCAGGAAGACGCGCGCCAGTCCGATGCGCTGACGTTCGCCTTCGGAGAGGCGGTCGCCCAGCTCGCCAACCTGGGTATCGAGCCCATTGGGCAGCGAGTCAACGAGGTCCAATACCGATGCCTTCGCCAGCGCTTCGCGCAGGCGGGCATCCAACGGGGTGACATTCGTGGCCGAAACTGCCGGTGCGGACTGGACAGCTGAAGTGGAGGGGACAGCTGAAGTGGCGGAAGCGGACTGCGCTTCCGGAGTCGGCTGTACCACCGAATCCGCAGCCGATTCCACAGTCGTCTTCACAGTCGTATTCACAGTGTCATCCGCCGCGTATCCGGCGGCCTCGATCACCGATTCGGGCAGCGCGATCAACAGATTGTCGCGTATGGTGCCGTCGAACAGGTGCGTATCCTGGCTCATCATGGCCTGCACGAGGCGACGATGATGAGCATCCACCTCGGGCAGCGGCGTATCGGAGAGCAGCACGCGGCCGGACTGCGGATCCCAATAGCGCATCAGCAGTTTGAGCATCGTGGACTTGCCACGGCCGGACGGACCTTGGACGCCGAGGATGCCGTGGCGCGGGATGTCGAGCGTGAAGTCGTCGAGGATGGCGCGGGAGGGACTATTGCCGTCATTCCCGGCCTCACTCTTCGCCTCCGACCCGGCGGACCCGGCAGACGCGGCGGACCCAGTGGACCCGGCAGACGCGGTGGCATCCAGCGTAGCCGTCGGATAGGCGAAGGTGACGTGGTCAAGCGTCATACCCTGATAGTCGGGCTTGCTGGTTCCGTTTTCGATGACGGCCGGGGCTTCGTCCATGATGCCAAACAACCTGCGGGCGGCGGCGAACGTCTGGGTGAGGTTGGCCGGCAGGGCACTCAGGGCCAGGGTGGGGCCGAACGAGCTGGTGAACAGCACGAACGCGGCGACCAGCGCCGGAATGCGATGCGCATCACCGGCGGCGAGCGAAAGCACCACGGCCAACACCAGCATGTTGAGGGCGATGACGATGAGGCCGCCGATGCCGGCGAACCGCCCGTTGACACGGCTGAGTCTGGCGTGGTCGCGCCACAGGGCACGGGTGCGGTCCTCGATGGCGCGGGCTCGGTCCTCGCCACGGCCGAAGCGGATGATCTCGTCCAGACCGCGCATGTCGTCGAGCATCACGTTGTCGAGCTGACCCGCGGCGCCTCGGATCGCCGGACCGAGGTTGCGCACGCCGGTGGCGAAGAACTTCGGGATGAGCACGCCGACCACGAGATGCGAGGCAACCAGCGCGAGCGCCATCCACGGGTTGAGCGTGGCGGCGATGATCGCATACACGATGGTGGTGGTGATGGCGATGGCCACCGGGCTGATGGTGTGCGCGAAGAAGATTTCGAGCAGCTCCACGTCGGTGGTGAGCATCGCGATCAGGTCGCCCTTGCCCTTGCCGGCGAGCTTGGCGGGCGCGAGACGTCGCAGGGCCGCGAAGGCCTTGGAGCGGAAGAGCGCGAGCAGGTGGAAGGCCACGTTGTGGTTGAGGTACTGCTCCACATACCGGGTGATGCCGCGCAGCAGGGCGCAAATGATCATGCCGACGACGGCTGGCACGACGCCGATACCCCATACCGGGTTGCCGGCGAGCGCGAAGCCCGCGACAATGCCGAAAACCGGCAGGAAGGTGGCGGCGAGATGGCCGATGGAACCGGAAACAGTGGCCGCGACCATGAGCTTGGTGAGCGGGGCCGCCACCTTGAGCAGTCGCGTGACGGTCTGGAAGGTGGTGAGCCGGGCGGGGACTACGGTTGCGTTGGAGCCGGTAGCCGTAGTGCTGGGCACTGCATCCGGGTCGCTGTCTGCTGCGGTATCGGAGTGTAATGTGGCATCGGCAGGGACTACGGCGGCACCGGCGTGGGCATCGGTGGCGGCGTTGGTGCGGTCAGCGGCATCCGCGGCATCCGCATCGGCTGCAGCAACACCAACCGTCTGCTGCGTATCCTGTCCGGCATCCGAAGCGATGTTCTCGATGGCGGCCTGCGTGGCATACAGCTCGGCATATCTGCCGTGGGCCGCCAAGAGCGACGCATGCGTGCCAGTCTCCACGACGTGCGCATGGTCGAACACCACCACCTGATCGGCATGTCCGGCATTGGCCATGCGGTGCGTGATCATGATGACCGTCTTGCCGCCGACATGCGCCAGCTCGCGAATCGTGGCGAGAATCAGTTCCTCGGATTCCACATCCACACTGCTGGTGGCCTCGTCGAACACGAATATCGGGGAGTCATGCAGCAGCGCACGGGCGATGGCGATGCGCTGGCGCTGTCCGCCGGACAGGTTGGCGGCGTCCGGTTCGATCGTCATGTCCAGACCGGCCGGCTGGCTGCGCACGAAGTCGGCGATGCGAGCCTGTTCGAGCGCGGCCCAGAGTCGTCGCTCCACAGCGTCAGAGGAATCAGCGGCATCCCCAACATCGCCGGAGTCAACGGAACCGTCAGCGTTTACGGAATCGGCCGCGGCATAGCCCTGCGGCAACGCCATGGTCAGGTTCTCGCGCAGCGTGCCGGCGAACAGATGACTGCTGGCGCCGATCAAGGTCACATTGCGGGCCAGAGTCTCGCCGGACAGCTCGCGTGATTCGACTCCGCCGATGGTGAGCGAGCCCTGATAGCCTTCCAAGGTGCCGGCGATGAGGGCCGCAGCCGTCGATTTGCCTGAGCCGGAGACGCCGACGATGGCGGTCAGCTCGCCGGGCCGTGCGGTGAAGGACACGTCGGCGAGGGCCTGCGTGGCGGTGTCCTTTGCCGGAGCCTTGTTCCTAGCATCACTGTCGCCCGTCTGACCGGCGGTGTTCTTGTCCTTGGATTTGGCCTTGTCCTCGGTTGAGCCAGCGGAAGCGTCCTTGCCGGCATCCTCATAGGAGAACGAGACATCCGAGAACTCGACTTCGAGCGACGGGCCCGCCTCGCCTCGGGTGGACGCGGGCAGGTTCGCACTGCCGTGCGCGGGTTCGGGCGCGTCGAGCAGTGCGAAGATGCGCTTGGTGGAGGTCATGCCGTTCATGGCCACATGGAAGAACGAGCCGAGCTGACGCATTGGGATGAAGAATTCGGCGGACAGGAGGACGATGAACAGCAATCCGGCCAGCGTGAGCGGGAATCCGGAACCGAACGGCATCAGATACTGCAGGCCGTAGGCCACATAGGCGAGCGGGCCGGGCAAGTGCGCGGCCATGTCGATGGGCTGCCAGACCGTGCCGGGCATGTAGGTGCCGTCAGTGTGCGCATAGCGCCACAGGGCCACGCCGATACCGGCTGCAGCGCCGCCGTAGGCCACCACATCCATGGCCGTGAGCGAACGCAGTTGAATCTGCAGCACGCGCATGGTCATCACGCGGAAGCCTTCGGCTTTCCGGTCCATGTCGACGGCGGCACGGTCGTCGGCGTCGAAGTTCTTGAGGGTCTCGAGGCCCTGAAGGTTGTCGAGGAAGGCGGCGCCCATGTCGGTGTAGCGGCCCCAGTACTTCTTGAAGGCGCGGGCGGCGGTCATCGAGACCATGCCGGTGACGATGATGATGAGCGGCGCGCACAGCAGCATGGTCAGGGCGGAGGGCATGTCTATCGGCGCGATGACCGCGAACAGCGTGATTGGCGCGAGAATCGCGTAGAAGAGCTGCGGTAGGAACAGCTCGAAGAAGCTTTGAATCTGTTCGACGCCTTCGCCGGCGGATTGTACTACGTCGGAGGTCTTGACGCGGGATGCGTAGGAGGGGCCGAGGCGCAGCATCTTGCGGTACAGTTTGGAGCGCAGCGCGAGCTTGACCCGTTCGGCGGCCTCGGTGCCGAGGCGGGCCGAGCCGGTGGTCGTGGCGTAACGTATGGCTGCGCACACGATCATCAGCAGTACGTAAGCCAGCAGGTCACCGGTCATCGGTGTGGCTTCGAGGCCCGGAACATCAAACAAGTTGACCGGGCAATCGGCCGACGATGCGGCATCGCACGCGAAGAGGTGCGGGTCGGCGAGAACGAGCAGGCCCTGCAGCAGCATGACCAGAGAGAGCATGAAGCCGATGTTGGCCAGCAGACCCACCCACATCAATGCCACTTTGCCGGCCACCAGACCTTTGAGGCCCGGCGCCAGTTGGAAGAGTCGTTTATCGAACATGCTTCTCCTGCTTTCCCCTCGCTATCGGGTCATTCCTCAGCAGCCCAATTGTGCGTAATCGTTCCCAACATAATGGAAAAGTCCAGCAAACGCTAGAGTGCCATGCAGCGACATATCTCACAGGGGTCGTACACAACTTGTGAACTTGAACGCACTTGCCTTTCTCGCTTACGAGGGGCTGATTTGCCTGATTAAGGCTCAAACCTGTCCCCGTATAGGCGCAGCAATGGCGACACTGCGGGATGCGGCTAGGAGGTCGCGGGCATATCGAGGGCCAGGATCGGCGAAGAATGCTGCGGTCGGCTTGTGCACAAGCACTTGGCCGGCACGCATGACCATGATGCTGTCGCACAACGCGTTGGCCACGCCCAGATCGTGGGTGATGAGCATGAGGCTGAGACCTCGGGTGCGGCGCAAATCAGCCAGAAGCTCCAAAACCTCGTGCTGCACCGAGACATCCAACGCGCTGGTGGGCTCGTCGGCGATCAGCACGTCCGGATTCACGGCGAGCGCACGGGCGATGGCGATGCGCTGGCGCTGGCCGCCGGAAAACGCCTGCGGGCGGCGGGACAGCATGTCGTTCAGCTCGCTGACGTCGGCCGCTGCGGGCACAGCCGCATTGGCGCCATTGCCGGTGGTCCCCAAAACCGTATTCGCATTCAGGCTTATGCCGGCCGTAGCAGCGCTAGCACCAGCCGAAGCACCGTGGGAACCGGCCGAAGCAGCGCTAGCATCGACACCGCCTTGCACCGTCATGTTGTCGGTGTCATCAATGGCGTCGGAGTCGCCACCCAAACCGACCATGCGCAGCAATTCGCGGCAACGCGCGTCAACGGCCTCGGGGCCGGGATGCGGGCCGAGCGTCTTATGCAGCAACATGCCTTCGGCGAGGATACGGCGAATCGAATGGCTTGGGTTCAATGAGGAATCCGGATTCTGGAATACCATTTGGACACGGCGACGCTGCTCGCGGGTGCGGCGAACCGGTGCCAGCACACGCCCGTTGAGCAGTACCTGCCCGGACGTGGGCGCGATGAGCCCGGCGGCGACCCGTGCGAGCGTGGATTTGCCTGCGCCCGACTCCCCCACGATGCCGATGGCCCCGCCTCGCGGCAGGTTGAGCGACACATGATCCACCGCAGTATAGTCGCCGTATTGCACGGTGATGTCGCGCAACGTCAGAATCACATCGGTTGATTGCGATGGCAGCCCGTCCGTATGTTCGGCGGTATGCTCGGCCATGTGCCCAACCGTATTGTGCCCGGCCATACATGCACTCATGCTTCCGTCTCCGTATTCCCAGTATTTCCGGTATTTCCAGTATTTCCAGTATTCGTATTCCCGTCCGTCAATTGCGTCCTCATATCAGTGGCGACTTCACCAGCATCCGGAATCGGCAGGACCGCGCCGACCAGCCGGCGCGTGTACTCACGCTGCGGATGCCGCAGGACCTGCTCGGTCGGCCCGGCTTCCACGATGTGCCCGTGCTGCATCACGATAAGCCTCGAGCACAGTCGGGCGGCGACGCCGAGATTGTGGGTGACGAACAGCATGGTCAGACCGAGCCGGTCTCGCAGATCGGCGAGCAGGTCGAGGATCTGCAGCTGCACGGTGACGTCCAGCGCGGTGGTCGGCTCGTCGCACAGGAGGATGTCCGGATTGGTGGCAAGCGCGATGGCGATGCCGACGCGCTGGCATTGTCCGCCGGACAGCTGGCCCGGATAGCGGTCAGCCGCCCGCAACGACTCCGGCAAACCGAGCGAGACCAGCAGATCAGCGGCCTGCGCTCGGGCTTCACGGCGGGGAATGTGCCGGTTGTACCGCAGCACTTCGGCCACTTGCCGGACCACTCCGGTGAGAGGATCGAGAGAAGACACCGGGTCCTGGAAAATCATCGCAAGGCGGGGAGCGCGGGAAGGTGCCGATGCGTCTGGGCGAACGCTCTCACGGGCGACTCCTCCAATCTGTTGTGCAGCCATCTCCCTTTGCCTAGGAGGAGCCGGAAGAGTGGTGTCGCCAGCACCGCGAGAAACTCCGGCAGCCGCTGCCGGGAGTGGTGCAATGGTGATTGCCGAC
The DNA here is from genome assembly GCF_006408915.1 of Bifidobacterium sp. UTCIF-1. NCBI lineage: Bacteria > Bacillati > Actinomycetota > Actinomycetes > Bifidobacteriales > Bifidobacteriaceae > Bifidobacterium > Bifidobacterium sp. UTCIF-1. The sequence continues at coordinate 8,430 of NZ_JFAG01000026.1, read as the reverse complement.
TCCGGATTAGCGAGCGTGACGCCTTCGGGCAGCAGTCCCATGATCGCGCGCAGGGTCAGGCTTTTACCGGAGCCTGATTCGCCGACAATGCCCACCGCCTCTCCGGGAGCCACATCAAACGAGACGCCATCCACCAGCGGACGGCCAGTCAAAGAGGCGTGGATGCGGAGATCCCTTACTTTGACCAGTGACTGAGTCGGTGCTACGGCATCGGTGGAAACACCGGCAGTCGTGCAACCGCCGCCCAAAGCCGCATCAGGTCGCGCGGCGGAGTCGATATTGGCTTCGACCGACGAATCAGCTGCGGTTGTAGCCGCATCAGCGCTCATACATGCCTCCTCATGTCGTTGAGCCCGTCGCCGATCAAGGCCAGCGCGATGCCGACCAGCACCACCGCGGCACCCGGCAGCGTGGACACCCACCATCGTGTGGCGAGGAAGGATTGCCCATCGGCGATCATCGTGCCCCAGTCAGGAGTAGGCGGCCTGACGCCGAGCCCCAGATAGCCGAGCGTCACAATCGCCACGAGCAGGGCTACCATGTCGCTGACCAGCACGATCACCGCCTGCGAAAGCACGTTCGGCAGGAGCTGGCGGAACAGGATCGAGGCGTCGGAGAAGCCCATCACGCGCGCGCTGTCCACCCATTCGGCTCCCGCGAGCGAGGCGGTGGCGCCTTTGACCGTGCGCGCGAAGATGATCCAGCCCATGATCAGGAACGTGAGGAATATGCCGGTGATGCCCGTGCCGGTGACGAACGCCACCACGGCCACCAGCAGATAGAACGGGAACGCTATGAGCGCGTCGGACAGCAGCGTGATGATGCGGTCCGGCCAACCGCCGTAGTATCCGGCGACGAGCCCGGCGCATGTGCCGATGAGGAACGGCAGCAGTTCGACGCCCACCATCAACGCCAGATCGACGCGCCCGGCCGCAGCCACGCGCACGAGCAGATCGCGTCCGAGTTGGTCGGTGCCGAACGGATGCGCGAAGGAGGGCGGCTGCAGCATGGAGGGGATGTCTTCGGCGATGGGGTCGTATGGGGAGACGACCGGAATGATGATGGCAGCAAGCACTATTGCAGCAAGAAGCGCCAGGCCCGCTATCAGCGTATAGGGCTGGCGATGTTCCGGAAGGTGCAGCCACAACGAGTAATGCGAAAGCATGTTCTGCGGCTGCTTCGAGCCGCGTTGCGGAACCTGAGAATCACTGTTATGCTCAACTGCCACCGGTCGAGATTGCCGATGCTGTCGGGCCCGTTCTGACGACGGGGAAGATGGCGTAGCATTCTGTCCGAAAAGCATCATGGATTGTTCGGATGGCGACTGCATAGACGGTACATGACTCGATTCTGAGGTTGGCATCCGCATGGTCACATCGCACCCCCGTCTGCCGCGCCATTCCGCTCGCCGGCTGCCGCGCCATTCCGCCCGCCGACCGCCGCGCCCCGCACACGGTAGTCGATGAGTCCGCCGGCGATCTCGACGATGACCGAAACCAGCACCACGCCCAGCGCGCAGTAGATGGCGATGGCCTGGATGAGCGGGAAGTCGCGCGCGGTGATGGCGTTGAACAGCAGCGACCCTACGCCCGGCAGGCCGAACACCTGTTCCACCACCAATGTGCCACCGACCAGGAACGAGATCTTCATGCCGTACAGTTGCAGGGCCGGCAGAAGCGCATTGCGCAGCACATGCCGGCGGATCACACGTTCGGGCAGATGGGCGGCACGCAAGGTCACGACGAAATCAGACCCCAGCACTTCAAGGATCCGCGTGCGCAATGACCGCACAATGAACGGGGTCTGGGCGAGGGCGATGGTCAGCGAGGGCAACGCCATCGAATACAGCATGCCGTCGATGCCGGGCTGGACACCGCCCACCGGGAAGATTCTGAGCGTCACGGCAAACAGCAGGACGAACACGAGTCCGACCCAGAATTCAGGCATGCCGAGCGTGATTGTCGGCACGATACGCACGAGCTGGTCCACCCAGCCGTCTTTGTGCAGCGCCGCGGTCATGGCCAGCGGCAGGGAGATCGCCACGACAAGTACCGCCGAACAGCCGATCAGCCACAGGGAAACCGGCACGCGGCTCAAGACCAGCGCGCGCGAAGATGCGTTGTAGGCGATGGATTGGCCGGTGTCGCCGGTGGTGAGCAGGGTGGCGATGAACGAGGTGAACTGCCGCCAGAGGGGCTGGTCGAGGCCGAGGCGGCGATGCATGTCGGCGATCTGTTCGGGCCGGGCCTTGAGCCCCAACACCATCTGCGCCGGGTCGCCGGGCACCAGTCGCACGATAAGAAAGACGCCGACCGTGACCAAAGCGAGCACAAGCAGCATATGTACGACAATGCCGCCCAGCCATCGGGCGAGGGCGGCATGTCGTGAAGTAATCATGGTGGTTATTGTACGGCTACGGGAACCGGTACGGCTATAACCCGGGTAAGAACCGGGAATCAGCCGAGCGTGACGTCCTGGAAACGGACGGAGTTGTTCGGCAGGACTTCGAGGCCGTTCACGTTCTTGCGCAGCGCCTTGACGATCTGCGGGGAGTACAGCGGAATGTACGGCACCTCGTCAGCCAGGGTCTGCTGGATCTTTTCGTACAGGTCGGCGCGTTCGTCGCCGTCCGGGGTCACCTGCGCCTTCTTGAGTTCGGCGGTGACCTCGGGGTTGGAGTAGCTGGTCCAGTAGGACTTGCTGAAGCCGTCCGGGTCCGCCTGGAAGTCGATGATCGAGTCGGCGTCCGGGTAGTCGGCCTGGGCGGAGTTGATCATGATCTGGTAGTCGAACGCCTTGAAGCGGGAGCGGAAGGTGGCGATGTCCACCGAGTCGATGTCCAGCTTGACGCCGACCTTGGCGGCCGCGGACTGCAGGAGCTGCGCGGCCTGAGAGTAGGCGTTGTTACCGGAAGCGAGCAGGATCTTGGCCTCGAAGCCATCCGGGTACTTGGACTGGGCGATCTCCTCCTTGGCTTTGGCGAGGTCGTTGTCCACCGGCTTGATGGAGTCCTGGGTGCTGTATTCGATGGCCTTGGGCAGCACGGTCTTGGCGGTGTCCGCGTGGCCGAACGAGACGGCCTTGGTCACGTCGGCGCGGTTGAGTGCGTAGGCGAGCGCGCGGCGCACATGCACGTCGGCGAAGTGCTCGTCGGCGGTGTTGAAGAAGAAGGTATGGGTGACCCAGCTGCCGGCGGTCTCGACCTTGGTGTCGTTGCCGTTCTCGAGCTCGTCGAGGTTCTCGAGCGCCGGGTCCTCGATGCCGTCCACCTGGCCGGTCTTGAGCTGGTTGACGGCCTGCGTGCCGTCCTCCACAAGCTTGTAGACGAGCTTGCTAATGCCCGGCTTGCCCTTCTGCCAGTAGTTTTCGTTCTTGGTGAAGGTCAGGTCGCCGGACTTGTCCCACTTGGAGACGACGAACGGGCCGGTGCCCACCGGGTTGGCGAAGAAGTCGGCTTCGGACTTGCCGCCGAAGTCCTTGGGCACGATGCCGTTGGAGAAGTTGGCGAGTTCGGCGAGCAGCGGGGTGTACGGGCTGTTGAGCTTGATTTCGACCGTGTGCTCGTCCGGTGCGGTGACGGATGAGATGTCGGCGGTCAGCGGCAGGGCGGCGTCCTTCTCGGCCTGATGCTGCTGGATGGAGAAGACGGCGTCTTCTGCGGTGACGTTCTTGCCGTTGGAGAACTTGAGGCCGTCGCGCAGGGTGAACGTGTAGGTCAGGCCGTCGTCGGAGATCTGGTGGGACTTGGCGAGCCAGTCGATGATTTTGCCGTTCTTGTCGAAGCTGACGAGCGGCTCGAAGATCTTGTCGATGGCGAACGCGTTGTTGGAGGTGATCTCGGTCCACAGGTTGAGCGAGCTCACGGCGGCGGAGCGCGCGTAGGTGAACGTGGTCTGGCCGCCGGATGCGCTGGTGCCGGTGGCGGACGTGGTGGAGCCGCCGGTCTGCGAGCATGCGGCGAGCGAGATCGCGAGCACGGCGGCGGTCGCGGCCGTCAGCGCCGTGCGGATGGCACGAATGGTGCTGGTCTTCTTCATCTCTGATTCCTCTACTTGGTTCTCTGTATCTGCTGTTTCAGGTGTGACTACTGCCCGCCGTGCGAACGGGCTGAACACGCGTATGCCTGAATATGCAAGAGCGCAGTCCATCCTAGGAGGGACTGCGCTCTGGTGCAATCGCGGTCTTGCCGCTTCGCTATCGGCGTTGGTTAGCGCCGGCTATCAGCTCGGCGGTAGCTCACGCCGATAGTGCTGGCGATAACGGTAGCGACGCGTGACGCGTCGCACCGTGTCACTGCTTCTTGGGCTCGACCGCCGCGCGGGACATGGCCGATGCCGCAGCAGGCTGCTCGACATAATCCACGACCTGACCGTTCTGGATGGAGAACACCTGCCAGATGTTCTGATCACCCCAGTTGGCGGGGATGTTGTACGTCCTGACCAGCTGATCGCCCCGGTAGAGACGAACCTCAGCACCCGAGGTGTTGAGCGGCGCCTCAGCGGAGTAGTTGTGCACGTAGTAGCTGTACGTACCGGAGTCGGACACGTCGAAGGTCAAAGTCTCCGGACCATAGCTCGTCGTGTCATCCACATCCAACCAAGCCACACGCTTATCAGCCGCATCGTATGCTTCCTTGCTGGCATAGTAGACGTGATATGCGCCGGTCGGAGTATTGCCAATGAGGTGAGAATCCTCGTCACGTGGCTTCTCTCCCCAGGTCAATACAGCACGCCATTCGGTAGTTGAAGTGGTCGGCGGGTTCAAGGCAACGGTAAGATGCTGGTCACCAGATGTAAGATCCACATCCTTGGTCCAGTTCACGAAGCCGTTCTTGGAAACGGTCACGTGATACTTACCAGCAGGAATATCAGCGGAGAACTTGCCGTCGGCATCCGACTGGGCTGTGTAGCGATCATAGTCATCGCTGACCACTGTGATGGTGGCATTCGCGATTGTCTCCTGCGTGGTGGCATTGGTTACAGTACCAGTCAACTTGTGCTTAGTGGTTGGCTGCGTGGTACCGCCACTACTAGAACCGCCACCGATGCCACTGTCAGCGGGGCATTCCGCTTTGAGGGATCCTTCATAATGGATGATATTGAGCTTCGCTGACTGCTCAGCCAACGTCCAATCAACCAGATTCTTGTCAATAACCGGGATGGTGACGACAATCTTTGCAGCAATGGTTCCGACCGCATCGGCCGTGAATTCAAGCTTCAGCTCACGAGCCGTGCTGGCGCTGGCTTCGAGCGAGGTTTCGACTTTCGCTCCAAGTTCCAATGCAGGACCGACGATGTCATACAGTTTCACTGACGCATCCGCCTTCACTCCAGCTTCGGCGGAAACGGATCCAGATGCCTTGACCTGACCATCCGGTGTGCAAGGTTCCTTCTTTACAGTGTCATCTTGCTGCTCATTGACGTCCTGCCACCTGCCATCGGCATATTTGACGCCCTGTTCGAAGGACTTCTTGGTTTCCATCGAGTATTCAATCTTCAATTCGCCGCTAACGCTGGCCTCGAAGGTGAATTTGACTTCGGTGTTCAACACAATCGGAACGGGCCCAGCCATGATGGTGACAGCACCCGGCTCCAACGTGAACAGATCCTTCTTAAATTCCTTCGAGACCTTGCCGAACATCGAGGCGCTATACGAGAGCTTTTGCTCTCCATAGAAGGTGCTCCGGAATTCCTTGAGTTCTACATCGGGACCATGCCAGCTCCAATGAGTATCAACGTCCAGCACAAACTTGGTACCCATTTTTGCGGCAAGCTCCACGGCAGTGGCAAAGCCGAATTCCTTTTCAGCCTTCTCTTTGGCCTGTTGATCTCCATCTTCTTCTTGGGAGTGATCCGTAAGCTCGTCAAGTTCCGGATCATCATCAGGATCAGTCTGATCCTGGAATGCTTCACCAGGAATAGAGAACTGCAGAGACGTCTTGAACCCGACTTCGCCGCTGCTTTCCCTCGCCTGAGGACGAACGGCATAGCTTTGTGGAGCTGATGCAGTGTCAGGCTGGTTAGGCAGAGACAAATCAAGCTGATCGGCGGGAACAAGCTGCGAGACCTGCTTATCGCCTGGTGCAACGACAATATCCGGATTGGTGTTCTCACTCTCCGTCAAGACGGTATTTCCATCGAACGGGTGTGAACTATCAATCTTCGCCTGCTCGAACACTTCGGTCAGAGTAGCGGGCTTGGTGGTGACGACCCATCCGGCATCGGTGTGGTCGATGGCCACAACACGACGGATGAAACCTTGCGGCGCAGCGTTGCCGACACCAGAAACAATCACCTTGTTGATGCCGAAGCTCGGCTCGTTGGCGAAGGTCACCGTGTCGCTCGTCAAACCGGTCACCGGGTTGGCCGGATCGTTCGGATCGACCACCACGGCATCCGGGTTGATCACCGTGTCATCGGCGGACGGCAACGTCACCTGAGTGGTGATTCGCGCATCGCCCTTGGCATCATCGCGAGCCACAACCACGGCCTTGTACGTCACCTTCTGCGATTCAGGGGAAGCGACCTGCATGGACCAAGCCGGGCCATCGGCGGTGTACTGCACCGAAGCATTTCCGATCTTGGTGTCGTTACCGTAGACCTCGACATGATCCACAGCGGCAGAGGACTTCACGGTACCCTTAAGCGTGATGCCACCGGTTTCGGCCAGATTGATGGACGCGCCATCGTTCGGCGCGGTAATGGCCACATCCACAGTGCCCTTAGCGGCGGCAGGCGTACCCAGCACATCGCCCAGCGGAAGCACCGAAGCGTTCACGGCGTCACCGCGAACGCTCACCTTGGCCTGAGCGGTGGAGGATTCCACGATCTCAAGCTGCGGGGCGGCACCCTTGGCGGCATCCACCAGCACACCTTCGGAGCGGCCGGCGATATTCTCGCCGACGTCCACAAACGTGCGGGAGGTGTTAGCGCTCTTGGTAGCGCTTACCAGAGCCAAGGACAGCGCACGATCCGTAGCACCAGGCACATCGACTGCACCGGCCTTGGACTGCGAAGCCGCGCTCGTCGACCAGTCAGCACCGGAAGTCGGCACGTAGCTGCCTTCCACGTTTACCTGCTCGGCATTTTCGGCAGAACCGGCGACCCAGCCGCGCACGGCGAGCGCGATGCTGCCGTCAGCAGTGGAGGAAACCTTGATGTCGCCCTGCTGAGCATCCGGCACCACGATGGTGGAAACCACCGTGTGTCCCTGCGGCAGGTCAAGAGTCTGACCGCCCAGGGTCACAGTGCCAGCTTGGGAGAGCGTGACGTCTGCGGTCACGTATGCCGCACGCACATCGGTGGCAGGCACGCCGCCAAGACCGGTGATGCCCACGGACTGCTCGGCGCCCAATGCGGCAGCGCCACGAGCGACCGGCTGGGCCACACTGTTGGTGGCACCCGGCGTCTTGGCGTCATTCTTGAAGGTGGCGAGCACCTCCACGCGAACATTGGCATTGGCGGACGCGGAGATCTGCACCTTGCCATCGGCTACCGGAGCCAGCACCGTGGCCGAAGCATCCTGCCCGGCGACGGCGAACAGCGCCGGAGATCCAGCCACGCTGATCGTGGTGTCCTGGGCGGGCGCGAACAGACTCACGCGCACCAGTGCGGAATCATAACCAGCGGTACCTGGCAAAGCAACAGTACCGTCAGCGGCAAGTGAACCGACCCCGATCGAGGATTCCACTGCGGGGACACGCTTCTGAGTCGAGTATTCGACCTTCTCACCAACTGTGATGAGTTTGGCTTCATAGGCATTGGCGGCAGGCGCTGCAGCGATGCCCATAGTCATTGCCATCGCGGACGATACCACGACGGCGGATAGCTTCGAGAACCACGAGGACTTGCCCGAGAACTTGGATGCAGTGCTCATCGTGCCGTCCCCTTCACCATCTTCACGCGGTACAGCGCGAATCCTGCTGCGGCGAGCGCGGCAGCGGCCAATACGGCCAGCATGACGGCGGAACCGGTGTTGCCGATCAGTCCTGTGTTCTTATGAGCCACCGGCTTGGGCTTGCTTGGATTGGTGGGAACCACCGGAACAGTGGGCTCCACGTTCGTCGGCGTCTTGTCCAGTGTCACGTCTGTGGCGGACTCGGCGAGCACGGCGCCATTGCCATCAACAAACGTGATGGCCAACAGTACGTCCGTCTTTTCGCTGGCGGACAGTGCGAATGCGATCTTGCCTTCGGCGGCATCGGCGATGGCCGTCGCGCCGCTCGGCGAAGCCTTGAAGTTCAGGTTCTGCTTGGATCCATTGTTATCAGCAGTACCCTGATATGTCAGTGAGGCAGGGGTCTCGATATCGACCCATACCTTTTGCGTGCCCGCAGGCACAGTAATCTGTGTTGCCTCGTCAGCGAGCGCAACGTGAGGCATAGCGACTGCAGCAAGTACGGCAATGATCAATGCCGCCAGCAGGCGTACC
>NZ_JFAG01000025.1:0-35064 GCF_006408915.1 Bifidobacterium sp. UTCIF-1 | reverse complement strand
GATTCAAACTCGGAATATCGGAAATTACTTGCCGATGAATTCGTCGGTGGCAAGGTCCTTGGCCTGCGGGGCCTCATGAATTATCTTGTCATGACTGTCGGTGTATGCGTCTTCTTCAGCCAGGAAGTCGAAGTATTCCTGAGCGCCCTTGAAGTCGTTGGTGCCGAGCACGAAAGAGCCGTCCTTGATCTTGGCCGGATCGCCCCAGTACTGGCCGTCGACGATAACCTGCATGCTCTTCTTGACGAATTCGGGCTTGAGGTTGGCGTCAGGGGCTTCGTCCACGAGAATCTGCGCGGCGTCATCCGGGTTGGCGTACGCGTACTCGTAACCCTTTTGAGTGGCCTGAGTGAACATCTTGACCAGGTCGGGATTGTTCTTGATGGTCTTGTCATTGGTGATGATGCCGATGGTGTCGGCGTTGCCGGGCACGCCATAGTCAGGCTCGGTGAAGCAGTTGAGCTTCGGGCCGTACATGTCGGCTTGCACGCCTTCCCACGTGGCGTAGAAGCCGCCGAAATCGGCCTTGCCGGATTCCATGGTCTGGAAGGTGGAGGTGCCGACGGTCACCTTGTCGAATTCGCCCTTGCCGCCATCGGTTTGGATCATGCGGCGCACCACGGCATCGGACTCGTTGGAGCCGAAGGTGGCGAAGGTCTTGCCATCCAAATCCTTAGGGGACTTGATGGCGGTGTTGGACGCCAGTGCGCACCAAATGGCGCTCGGCTTCTGCTGCACCTGCAGCACCTGCTTGATGTGAGCGCCCTTCAGCGTGTAGACGCCCACGTTGGTCAGGTTGGACAGGGCGAAGTCGGCCACACCGTTGTTCACGGCCTGTTCGGCACCGGCCTGGGCCACGGCCACGATATCCACGTCAAGGCCGGCGTCCTTGAAGTAGCCCTTGTTCTTGGCCACGTACACGCCGATGTGGTTGGTATCGGGTGCCCAGGAAAGCATGAAAGTGACCTTCTTGAGGTCGGAGGTGTTGGAGTTGGAGGAGTCGGCGGTGTTGGTCTGGCCACATGCGGCGAAACCGAAAGTCATGGCAAGGGCGCCCACGAGGGCAGCGGCCTTGGATACAAGGCTTTTCTTCATAATGATGGTTCCCTAATTCGTTGTCTCTCTATCGTTCTCTGGGATTGCTTCGAACGGAAGTCGGCAGAAAACGATATGGAGGGCCTTGATTTCCGTTCGACCAGCGCCCCCGACATTCCCTATGAAAGCTCGGGAAAGCCGGTTTGCCACACGCTGGTAAAGCTGTTCCATTATAGAGACAGGGTTGGAGACCTCATGAGAAGCCGCTTCGTTCAGTCGGTCCTGGCCGCCGGCTCGTGCCTTTGACGGTAAAAAAAGAACTACTGGTCCGCGTCGGGGTCTTCGTCGTCGCCGGGCGGGCCGAGCAGGATGCGCTCGCTGGCGTTTACCGCCAGCATCAGTACGCATGTCATCAGGATAATGACGATGGTGGCGGAGAAGATCAGCGGCGTGCGGAATGAATTGTAGGCAGCCTGCAGCCAGATGCCAAGGCCCTTGCGTGCGCCAAGGTATTCAGCGGTGGATGCCGTGGCGAAGATGTATGCGGCAGATACTCGGATACCGCCATAGATCTGACGTGCGGCAACGCGCAGCTTCACGTGCCAGAGCGTCCAGACCGGGGTCGCGCCGCAGGTCAATGCGACGTCGGAATAGAACTGGGGCACTGCTTCTAGTCCGCGCACAGTCTGCACGGCGATGGGGAAGAGGCCGAATACCGCCACGATTACGATTTTGCCGGAAATCTCAAAACCGAACCAAATCAGGAACAACGGGGCGATGGAAATCAGCGGCATGGTTTGTGCGGCGGCAAGCAGCGGATAGAACGCCGCGTTGAACGTGTGCGAGCAGTACAGTGCAATGCCGATCATAATGCCGAAGAACACGGCAAACAGGAATCCAACCACGCCCTCATAGCCGGTGATTGCCGCGGCCGGGCCGAGCGTGTTCCATGTTTCGATGGTGGCGGCGAAAATCTCGCTTGGCGCGGAGATCATCGTGGGGGAGACATGTCCTAGATCCACCCACGTTTCCCAGACTGCCAGCAATACGATGACGGCGATGACGGTGGGCATGCGGCGCTTGAGGCGCTTGGCGATGGACATGGGATGTCACCTTGCTTTCCGCGCCAGTCCGGTTTGCTGGTGGCGCTTGCGGCCGGGGCGTGGAACAGTAAGGTGAGGAGCCTGCGCGCCTGCCGGTCGTGTGATGGATTGTGTTATATGCCGTCCATCAGTATAGGCGAAGGCGAACGACAGGGCGCACAAAAAAACCTCCCTCTGACGAGGGAGGTGAAAGAGCTACTCCAGTCCGATGGACTTCATGTGGTGGAGCTTCAGGGAATCCACCTTGAGACTACCGGACTCGGCGACGAGCTTGATGGCGCGCGGGCCTTCGGAGGCGTAGGAGTAGGAGCTCAGCACTTGGTGGCCACCGTTGACGTAGACCTCCACGGAGCCGCGATCCACGAACACGCGCAGGTCCAGAGTGCCGGAGGCCAGTTCCGCCTGGGTGAGTGGTGCTGTGCGGTATCCGCGGTCGCCGTTGGACATGGTCTGACGGTCCACCACCACACGTCCGATCTGGTCGTCATAGGCCACATACGTGTATGCGCCATTCTCAGTGGCGTGGATCTTGAGCCCAGCGCGCTCGGCGGTGGAATGCGCCAGGTCGATGGTCATCTCGATCTCCACAGCCTCGGCGTCGTCGGCGATGACCTGCTCGCCGTCCATATCAAGCGTGATGGAACCATGGTCGAACGTGTCCGTGCGCAGGCCTTCCATCTCGGCCACCGGGGCGGTGACCACGTCGCCGTCCTCGCCGAGGGTGATCTCACGCGGCAGCGTGAGCTGGCCGCACCAGCCATCCTGCTGCATCGGAATAGGCTCGACGAACGGGCTCATCCATCCGTAGACGATCTGGCGACCCTGCCCGCCGTGTTCCGGGCCGTCCACGTGGAAGGACTGCGGGGCATAGTAGTTGTGGCCGCAATCCCACAGACGGAATTCGGTTTCCGGCTTGAATTCGCCACCCGGCTCCCAGGTGCCGATCATGTAGCCGGCGTTGTTGACGTTGCGGTTCATGAAGCCGTTCGGCTTGGAGCCCATGGCGGAGAAGCCGATGACCCACTTCTCGTTGCCTTCCTTGTCCCGGATCGGGAAGAAGTCAGGGCATTCGAGCATGAAGACGTTCGGATCGGGGTGCTCGAACAATACGCGCTCGTAGGTCCAGCGCTCCATGTCCTTGGAGGAGAACAGCCACATCTGGCCGCGCTTATCCGCGGAGGAGACACCGAAGGTCATATACCAGGTGTCGCCGGTCTTCCACACCTTCGGATCACGGTAATGGTGGTCCACCTTGTCGGTCGGGCAGTCGATGATCATGCCCTGCTTGGTCACATGGGTCAGGCTGTCGTCATCCGGGGTGGCGAGCATCTGCACCTGCCAGTCGCCACCGGTGTTGTCGTGCCCGTTGGCCCAGCGGTGTCCGGTGTAGTAGAAGCGCAGTTTGCCGTCATCTCCGATGACCGCGGAGCCGGAGAACACGCCGTCCTTCTCCTGTTCGAGGGAAGGAGCGAAGGCGATGGGCTCACGGCGCCATGTGACCATGTCTTCGCTGGACACGTGGCCCCAATGGCACAGGCCCCACTGGGTGCCGTAGGGATGCAGCTGATAGAACACATGCCAGCGGCCCTTGTAGTAGCACAGGCCGTTGGGGTCGTTGATCCATCCGCCGTCGGAGGCGATATGGAACTTCGGGTACCAGCGGTCGTTGCGATGGGCGGCGAGTTCGGCGACTCCTGCGGCCGCCTTGGCGAGCGCCTCGTCGTGGTCGCAGATGGGGGTGTATACGGGCTTGTCCGGAATGAAGTCGGTCATGATGATTCCTTGGTGCTTTGGACGATTGTTATCGCTGATGGAGGGAGGAGCTCAGGCCTTGGCGGCTTCCATGGCCTTGAGTTGGCTGTCGGTGTAGAACGGGTCGCCGCCGACCTCCTGGTCGTCGCGCTTGATCACGAAGAAGCCGTATACCAAGGCGCACAGCACGATGCCGGAGATGACCCAGAAGGTCACGCGCGAACCCATGTCGTTGTCTGGAAGGATGCCGGTCATGTAGTCATGGAAGGCGCCCAGCGGGGTGGAGAAGATGATCTGTCCCACCTGGGAGGCGATCTGGAATCCGACCATGTACAGCGTGGCGGAGAGCTTGGTGTCGAAGTGCAGCGTGAAGTAGCGGAACGCCGGAAGACAGAACAGCGGCACTTCGATGGAGTGGAACAGTTTGACGATGGAGACGGTGACCGGGTCGTGGAACACGCCGCACAGGCCGATGCGCAGGAACATCACCGTGGCACCGAGTAGCAGCGCGTTGCGCACGCCGATCTTGCGCATGATAATCGGCACGACGCCCATCATCGCGGACTCGAGGAACACCTGGAATCCATTCAGCGTGCCGTAGGTGGCGTTGCCGATGGCTTCGGTGGGGAACAGGCCGGCGTAGTAGACCGGGAACCATTGCTGGTCGAACACGGTGTAGAAGGTGTTGGTCAGGAGCATGAAGACGATCAGCACCCACAGGGTCGGCATCTTCAGGACGCTGACCATCTCCTTGAAGGAGGGGCTGGACTTCTCGGCGGTCGGGTCTGCGGCCTTCTTAAGCTCTCCCTTCTGCTCGGAAGGCACCCAGCACAGGTAGATGAGCAGCATGCCGACGCCGCAGGCGGTGCCGATCCAGAAGTTGATCATCGGATTGATGTTGAACAGGAAGCCGGCGCACAGCGCCACGATGGCGTAGCCGAACGAACCCCAGGCGCGGGACTGGCCGTATTCGAAGTTGAACTTGCGTGAGTAGCGTTCGGTGATCGCCTCGAACAGGGAGCAGGCCGCCATGAATCCTGCGGACAGGACGACGGAGCCGAGTAGGACGCCGAACCAGCGGGTGGTGCCGCCGGCATCAATCATCGGCGCATAGACGAACTGGACGAAGGGGCCCACGCACGCGGAGATTATGGAGACCGCGATGACGAGCTGTCGCTTGATGCCGAGCTGGTCCTGGATGATGCCGTAAGCGAACATGATGATCATGGTCGCGGCGGAGTTGATGGAGTAGATGGTGCCGACCTCGGTGCCGCTCAGGCCCAAGGATTCGAGCCAGATGCGGAAGAAGGACCACCAGTTTCCCATGAGCAGAAGAACATGAAGATGCCGAGGGAACTTTGCAGGTAGGAGGGATTCCTCCATGGGGTTTTGGACACGCTTGCCATAATCATCCTTTGATTACTGCCGGATTTGCTGCTTTGTCGTTGGGTTGTTGTGACACTTCGGCTCGAGCGGCTGTGCCGTTGCGGAAGTTATTGTGCGTGATATTCATTATGAGACGTCAATCGATTTACGTCAAACGATTGACGAAACTCGGCGTGTCGAACATAGGGCCCTTTGGATGCGTGATTTCTCGGGTGAATCGTCAAGAAGTCACGCTGTGAGGATCCTGTTGATAGGACGAGGCCGCTGAGGGCGCGATACGTGGCATGCCGATTGGGGTGCGTTGCGAAGCTATTGCCGCACCGAATGCTTCTCCACCAGTGTGCAGTGGATTTTTGCGGGCGTCGGCGAATCGAGCCGCGGCATGGGCGCGGTCGTTCTCGGCCAATCGATGTTGTCGAGCGGACGGTCTTCGAGCATTGAGACCAGCTTGGTCACGGCCCAGTAGCCCATCTCGAAATGAGGCAGTTCCACGGTGGTGAGCGTGGGAGCAAGCGTCTCTGCGAAGACGCGGTGGTTGTCCACGCCAACCACCGAAATATCCCGGCCGACAGTCAGCCCGCGTCGGGCGGCGCATTCGTAGACATACCATGCACGTGCGTCATTGAAGCAGAAGAACCCATCTGGCCGCTCCACGTTGAACAGCCGGTCCACGGCAGCCAGTGCCGGGTCGTTGTTCAGCACGTCGATAGTCAGTCGCCTGTCGAATTTCCGTCCATCATCCTCCAGCGCGGCCTGATAGCCGCGTAGCCGCTCAGCCTGAGCGATCAGCGGTTCGGAACAGCCCACGTAGGCTATCCGTTCGCATCCCGCGTCAATGAGGCGTTTGGTGGCGTCGTAGCCGATACGGAACTCGTCCGGCTCCACGCTGGGTATCTTGCCATCCGCGTCGGTGGCGTCCACCAGAACCAGCGGCATCCCGGTGAGCGCGGAAGGCGCGTGGGTGATGCGGTTGGACATCTTGGCGTACAGGAAACCATCGGCTCCATAACGTTTCAGTGCTGCGATCTCTGCGGTTTCGCTCTCCTTGCCATCCGTACTGACCACGATGAGCATGTATCCGAACCGTCGTGCAGCCCGTTGCGCTCCGAGAATGATGCCGCCCGCATACGGTGTGGTGGCTACGTCTTCGCTGATGAAACCAAGCATATGCGTGCGTCCGGTGCGCAACGAGCTGGCCAGCGGGTTCGACTTGTATCCGAGCTGTGCCGCGATATCGCGTACATGCCGCGCCACTGCGCCGCGGACGCGCCCCTCGTCGCGGTTGTTGAGCACCAGCGACACTGTGGAGACGGAGACGCCGGCCTGATGCGCGATTTCCTTCATCGTAACCATAACGTCAAACGATACACCTTCATGCGCACGGTCTAACGCGGGTGTGGTACAGGCAATCGGTTCAATCCCTTGGCGAATGTTGCCTGACGCCCAGTATAGACTCGTCGCAGCTTCTCCGAAGAGCGCTTGCTCGCCATTGAGATGAACAGCCGTTCGCCGTATTCACAGGTTCCATTACAGTTGCCATGAGCGGCGGGGGCTGTGCTCCGCATGAGGGCTTCCCAGACCGTTCGCGTCATACCGAGGCGAATACGCTACCGCCGGCGCACCCTTGCAATGATCCACCGCACTGCCCACACCACGGCGAAACCGAGGAACGAGGCCGCCGCGAACACCACGGTGAAATGCCACACCTGATCCATCTGCGACCAGTTGAAATACATGTCGCCCAGTGTGGTGCAGACCGACCCGACATAGCAGGTGTCGTCCAACGGCCTGATCAGAGCCACGAGTATCGGCACCGACACCAGCGAGCAGACGAGCGGGAACAACAACGCACTCCACGGGCGGCTCAGCGCGGCATCCCGCGAGGCGTATGCGCCGCACGCTATCAGGAGCACTGGCGGAATCACGAAATTGATCAGCAGGGCGGCACCCAGCACGGCTTCGCTTCCCACAATGATCAGAGTCAGCAGCAGTCCGTACGACAGTGCCACGGCAAGCCAGCAGCCGAATCGGATGGCATCCTTGCGAATCCAGCGCAGCATCCGGGCGCTGAGCGAGCCTGGTTCGGGGTTCACGAACAGCGCGCGCAGGCCGTATCGACCGATTGCGTAACAGATGAATGCCACCGCCGCATAGGAGACCAGCAGCACGCCCACGCCGTACAGCGTCTGCCCGATGAGACGCAACCCATCGGTGCGCATGAGCCCGACCCATTCCGGCCACGTCGGATATCGATAGCCGGGTTGCAGCCGCAGATTCGCCCATCCGAACCCCAACGGGCCGAGCAGCGCGCTCGCCAACGGGAACGACAGACTGCCGGTGCGGATGCTGCCGAGAATCACATTGGCCAGTCCCAGCGCCAACGGCCAGTGCAGCAGCATGCTGCCCAGCCAGACGAAATGGTCAGGCGAGGTCATCCAGTTGGCGTTTCCGTCGTAGTCGAGGATGAACACGCCTGATCCCATGATCAGCAGTGCCAGCAGCACAGCCAAGGAGACCATGCCTATCCAATGCGCACGGTTCCAGGTGAACCGTCGTTGCGATGTCGTGTTCATCTCAGGTTCCTTTCACGACGTTGTGCGGATTATCGGGATGATTCCATAATAGATTTGCTGAAAATCGTGGGATGATGGTTGTCATAGCGGCTATGACAACGCGAGGACGGAGCGGTTTCGCGCGGGCATCATAGATGGGACCGAGGAAGGGGATGACGGCATGGGGAACGGCATGGGAATCGTCGCCGATACGGGGGAGGAGAAGGCATCGGCACCCATCCGCATCGGGCTCGTGGACAATGACCCGTACGCGGTGAAGGTCCTGCAGACGATGATCGAACGCATGGCCTCCGACTTCCGAGTGGTCTGGACCTGTGATCTGGGCGCCGTGGCAATCAGCCGCTGTCTGAATCCGGCGAAACGGCCGGACGTGCTTGTCACCGACATGTCGATGGGCGATGTGTCCGGCACCGAGGTATGTCGGGCCATCCGCGCCAAAACACCGGAGGTCGGCCTGGTCGGTGTCACCTCGTACTCGCTTGCTTCGTTCCGTGACGAGGCCGTACGCTGCGGGGCGCAGGCGCTGG
Source organism: Bifidobacterium sp. UTCIF-1 (assembly GCF_006408915.1). Lineage (NCBI taxonomy): Bacteria > Bacillati > Actinomycetota > Actinomycetes > Bifidobacteriales > Bifidobacteriaceae > Bifidobacterium > Bifidobacterium sp. UTCIF-1. Next base: position 26,688 of record NZ_JFAG01000025.1, on the reverse strand, counting down.
TGGCCAAGACCGACTTGCGCGGCATCGCACACGCCATCCGCTGTGCAGCTCGTGGCATGCCGATGGATGGGGATGCAGAAGGGAACGGAGTCGGGCGCGGGGGAGCCGGATTCATGGACGCCATCAGTGCCCATATGCTGTTGGAGGATGCGGGCTACGCCGTCCGCGGGGCGCTGTCCGCCAAGGAACGGGAGACCCTGCGCCTGTACGCAGAGGGGCTCACCACCAGGGAGATTGCGGTGCGCCTCGGCGTGAGCGCCGCGACCGTGGCCACTTTCGAACGCAGGGCGTGCGCCAAACTTGGCGCACGAAGCCGTGCGCACGCCATTTCCATATGTGTCAGACGGCACGAAATCTAGTGTCCTGCGTCTGGTCTGCGAAGGAGGAGCGGACAATGATTCGTGGATTATGGCGTCGCATCGCCGAAGCCGACGCGCGCGTGGGCAACGCGTGGCTGCTGACCGCCACGCTGCTCGTCGCCTTGGTCTGCGCGGTCGAAACGATGCGCTCGATCATGATCGACGGTTTGCCGGCAGCAGCGGGAGCACCGGCGTTCCTGCTTGTCGCGGCGACGGTGCTGATGTCCTTCCGCCCGGTCGAGGGCTGCCTGCTGACGACGATGCTGGTCGTGGTGATGACGTTCGGGGCATTGTGGGTACCGTCCGGCGCGCTGCTTGCGGTGATGCTGGCGATCGGCATTGCGGGATATGTCTTCGTATGGTTCGGTGCTCTCATATTGGCCGTGACCGTGATGGGCTGGGTGATCGGGCCGATCGGGGATGTGGCCGCTTCCGGACATTTTGGTGCCATCGCGCAGACCGTCGGTACGGTTCAGGCAGGGGCTGGTCGGCAGGTGATTCTCGGCGTCGTCACCATCGACGGGCCCATGCCGGTGATCGTGCTCGCCGTCGGCTGCCTGCTGGCCGGCGTGGCCGCGCGTTGGAACCATGAACGCGGCATGGCCCAAGCCGAATTGGAGCATCGCCGGCGTCGCGAGCGCGCGGCCCGGGACATCCACGACTACGTATCCAACGATCTGGCGTATCTGATTCTGCGGCTCGACAAGGATATTGCGGATGATTATAGCCCGTCCGTCGAGGAGCTGCAGGAATTGCGCAAGGTGGCCGTCGGCGCGTTGAATCGGACCCATCAGGTCATTGACGTGATGGAGGGGCGTGGGGATCCCGGCGGCGTAATCGGCGATGGTGGTGCATTTGACGGTGACGTTGACGACGAAGCTGGCGACGGTGCCATCGCCACCAATACGTCCGGCCCAAGGAGCCGGAGGATCGGCGTCGGCAATGTCACTTCCGGGGACCGGCTGGACCGGGGGCGAGCACGACGGAATAAGGATGGCGTTCCATCGGGCGTTTCCAGGTCGGTGCTCGACCCGTCCAGAGGAATGTCGGGACGGGTCGAGCAAATGGAGCAAATGGAGCAAACGGTCGTGCGGCGGGTGAGCAGCATTGCACGGAACGGCGACCGCCGGCTTGCGGAACTGGGATTCGACGGACGGACCATCATATCCACGGCCGATGTCGGACCGGTGACCGATATTAATGAGATCGATGCCGACAGCGGCGTCGCTGACGATTACGCCGATTACGCCGATTACGGCGGACTGCTTTCGGGATTATTGGAGGAAGTGTACGGCAACATCGCCAAACACGCCGATCCGGCGGGCGGATACGTGGTGACGGTCCGATTCGGTTCGGACGCCGTCCATGTCGCGTGTACTGACAGGCCGCGCGTACAGGAACCGGAGGAGCGTACCGATATCGCCACGGGCGGCACCGGGCTGGCCCGGTACGGAACGTTGCTGGAAGAGCGAAAAGGCGTCCTGCGCATTACTGCACAGGACGCCGAATGGACGCTATCCGTGGTGGTGCCGTATTAGTTCTCAGCCAACCGACTTTTGGGCGGTCTCCACGCCGAAGAATCCGACGATGAGCATCGAGGCGATGGCGATCACGCTGATGGAAACGAAAATGGATGTGGCGCCGAGGGTGACGAGCATCCAGCCGACCACCATAGGCATCAATACGTTGAGCAGCTTGGCGATGGCGTTGGCCACGCCCACGCAGCGGAAACGCACCTTGGTGGCGAACAGTTCAGGAGCATACACGGCCACCACGGAAGCCATGAGCACGTACAGGCACATCATGAGCAAGAAGCCCACGATGATCGCGCCCGTGGTGGAGGACTGGAAAGCGTAGAGCATACCGAACACGCCCGTGAACAGGAAGGCCGGCACGATTGTGCGCTTGCGGCCGATGCGGTCAATCAAGAGCGAGCCGATGAGGCAGCCTACCGGGGCGCCGAGCATCATCAGCGTGGACGTGGTCAGCGAGGAGGAAAGGTTGATGCCGCGCTTGACCAGAATCGTCGGCACCCAGGAGGTGAAGGCGTAGGAGCACACGTTGGTGGCGCTCACTGCCACGATGGCCACGAGCAGGCAGATGCCCAGCGAACGGCCGCCCGCGTTGCGTGTGGAGTCGGTGTTGGTCTTCGCGGCAGCAGCCTCCGGCTCCGAGCCGTTTGCCTCAAGCTGCTTGACGATGGCATCCGCCTCGTCATAGCGGCCATGCACGGCCAGCCAGCGCGGGGATTCGGGGATGTCGCGACGCAGCCACCAGATCACGGCAGCCACTACGCCGATGCCGACGAACAGCGGACGCCAGCTCCAGCGGGGGATGATGAAGGCACACAGCAGCATGGCGATCGGCACGCCGCAGTTGGCCACGAGCGAGACGATCGCACACCAATGGCCACGGCGGTTCATCGGCGCGAACTCATTGACCATGGCGAAGCCGGTCACGATCTCGGCGCCGAGGCCAAGGCCTGCGCCAAGGCGGCACAGCGAAAGGATGGCCATGTTCGGGGCGAACGCGCCCAGGAATGTGAAGCCGCCGAAGAGCAGCAGGTTGATCTGGTAGGCCACGCGACGACCCTTCAGGTCGCCGACGAAACCGGCGAGCAGCGAGCCGACCAGCAGGCCCAGGAAGCCTGCGGACATGAACGTGGAGTTCTGCGCCACGGTGGACCAGTGGGTGGACAGCGCACTGGAAGCCACGGCGCTGCCGATGTAGACGTCGATGCTGTCCATCAGCATTCCGGCCGCCACCAGTGCGACGATGCGATGGAACATCGGGGTTTCGTGGGCGCGATCCATGCGCGAGATGATTTCCTCTACCTTGGCCTGATCCACGGCACTGCGCCCCTGCGCAGTATCAGTCATCGTGGAATCGCCTGGAATCTGCTGTTCGGCAGCAGTCATGATGAATATCCTCTTCTGCATCCTGCCCGAATACGCCGTCATCAATTACAAACTGTGGCTATTGTCTGCGGCATGCAGACAATCGACGTCTTCGGGCGAACTCTTGATGCATGCCGTGCATGTTCCCCCTCCCATTGTGTGGGATGGACGACAGCCGTCGCTGCATCTTGAATCCATCGATGATGAGCGGTCGTTGTGAGACCACCCATGTGCGATAGGCAGTACTATAGGAGCGCCCGGCCGATTCTCCTCTGTGATGTCACAATGTGAACGACTACAGGGCCGAATGCTGACCGATGCGTCACCCAATAGCGTCCGGGATACTGCTTCAGGGCAAACAAAAACGGCGGCCCTTCATGAGCCGCCGCCAAGGGTGATGCTATGGATGACTGCGGGATGTCATCGCGTTATCATTGCTGTTGCTTGGACAGGATCTCGTCCACCAACCGAGGTTTTTCGGTGAGCTGCCCGGTAAAGCCGGGGCGGATGTCCATGTGCAGTATCAGGGAAGTGCGATAGCCTTGTTCGGCGAGCTTCTTGGCCGCCTCTCCGGCGACTTTCAGCACATCGTCGAGATTGCCCTCCACATTGGTGAACAGGGCATTGGTCTCCTGAGGCAGGCCGGACTCACGGATCACCTCAATCGCTTGGGAAACGTAGGGGGAGACCTCGGAGCCCACACCGGCCGCGGAGACTTGGATTGCCGCGACCGTATTCAGATACGGCTTTCCGGTGGCCGGGTCGATCGGTACTTCCTGCTTCACGGCGTTGCGGTCAACAACCATATTTGTCCTTTCTTGATGAGAAAGGCTTCTTCCGACATCTCTCATCCCTGATCGAGACGCCGGAAGAAGCCTTTCCGGAGATTCAGCGGTACTTCCAGAAGTGGTCCATCGGCCCGGAGCCATGACCCAGATCCAACTGGGCTTTCAGTGCGCCGGTCAGGTACTTCTTGGCGTGCTTGATGGCCTTGGGCAAAGGCTCGCCCTGCGCCAGATAGGCGGCGATGGCGGAGCTCAGCGTGCAGCCGGTGCCATGGGTGTTCGGATTGTCGATGCGCATGCCATCGAACCAGGTCACGGTGCCGTCCGTCTCGGCGAGCACGTCATTGGCGTCCTCGGTGCCATGGCCGCCTTTGACGAGCGCCGCGCAGCCGTACTGTTCGCTGATACGGCGGGCTGCGGTCTCCATATCCTCCTGATCGTGGATCAGGGTGTCGGTCAGGGCTTCTGCCTCGGGGATGTTCGGTGTGACCACAGTGGCCATGCCGAACAGGCGGCTGGTCAGAGCGGCGATGGCGTCATCGCTGATGAGCTTGGCGCCGGAAGTGGCGACCATCACCGGGTCGAGCACGATATTGGTCGCATGATGCGCGGTCAGACGATCTGCGATGACATTGATGATGTCCGCGGAGGAGACCATGCCGATTTTGACTGCGACGGGCGGGATATCCTCGAACACCATGTCAATCTGGTCGGCCAGAATCTCCGGCTTGGTGTCCTGGATGGAACGCACGCCGGTGGTGTTCTGCGCGGTGAGCGCGGTGATGGCGCTCATGCCGAACACTCCGCAGGCCAGCATGGTCTTGAGGTCGGCCTGCATACCGGCGCCGCCGGACGAGTCCGATCCCGAAATCGCAAGTACTGCCGGCAAAGTGGTGCTCATGTCGTCTCCTTATATGATCTTCGGTTATCTCACGAGCGTAGTGAGGCGGCTGTACGTTCGTGACGCTGCCGCAGGGCGCGGCGTGCTTGGGCGGAGCGCCTTTCAGATGTCCTTGGGGATGAGGCGGTCTCGCCAATAGTATTCGTCGTCATGCTCGTTGATCGGGCGGGCGACCCGGCAGGGGGTGCCGAAGGCGACTGAATCGGCGGGGATGTCGCGGGTCACCAGACTGCAGGCGCCGATGACCGAGTTGTCGCCGATGGTGACGCCCGGCAGCACGGTCACGTTCGCGCCGATCCACACATTGCGGCCGATATGGATGGGCTCGGAGAACTGCGCGACCCGTTCGCGCAGGTCGGGCCTGACTGGATGGCCGGTGGTGACGAGCGTGACGTTCGGGCCGATCATCGTATGATCGCCGATGAAGATTTCGCCGTCGTCCACCAAGGTGAGGTTGAAGTTCGCGTAGGTGTGGCTGCCCCAGTGGGTGCTCAGGCCCCAGTTGGCGTTGAAGGTCGGTTCGATCCACACGTCCTCGCCCATTTCGGCGAAGAACGTGCGCAACAGTCGCTCACGCCGTGGGTCGCTCGCCTTGAGCGCATTGATGTCGTGCAGCATGTCCCGCTGCTCCTGCTGGGCGGTGGACATGAGTTTCTCGTCCCAGAAATAGATTCCGGGTGAATGCATGATGTCGAGTGCCTCTTGCGATATGGCCATGTGCTCTCCTTTGCGCGCCGCCAATGTGTCAATGTGCCAATGTGAATGATGCAGCCGACGTGCATTGCGCCGACTGCATCATTCACACTACATCACACCGGCAATTCCATCATTGCGCGGGCTGGTAGAGCTTGGAGCCGCCTTCCTGGAACTTGCGGCTCATCTCGGCCATGCCGGCCTGGATGTCCTCGGCGCTCGCCGTGCCGGCAGGGGTGGCCGATGCGGCCGGCGTGGTCAGAGCGCCACGAGCCTCCTGGGCGGACGGGATCTTGCCGGCGAGGGTGTCCTGAACCAGCTTCTCCTGCGCCGCCGCGCCGCCGAACTGCTTGCGGATGTTCTGCGAGATGGCCATCGAGCAGAACTTCGGGCCGCACATCGAGCAGAAGTGCGCCATCTTGGCGGGCTCGGCGGGCAGCGTATCGTCGTGGAAGGCGATTGCGGTGTCCGGGTCGTAGCTCAGGTTGAACTGGTCGAGCCAGCGGAACTCGAAACGGGCCTTGGAGATGGCGAGATCGCGGTCCTGCGCGTGCGGGTGGTGCTTGGCGATGTCGGCCGCGTGGCAGGCGATCTTGTAGGCGATCACGCCCTGCTTCACATCGTCCTTGTTCGGCAGGCCGAGGTGCTCCTTCGGGGTCACGTAGCACAGCATGGCGGTGCCGTAGCGTCCGATTTCCGTGGCGCCGATGGCGGAGGTGATGTGGTCGTAGCCCGGCGCGGTGTCGGTGGTGAGCGGTCCCAAGGTGTAGAACGGTGCGTTCTTGCAGATCGCCTTCTCCATCTCGATGTTCATGCGCACGGTGTCGAACGGGATGTGGCCCGGTCCCTCGATCATCACCTGAACGTCCTTGTCCCACGCGCGCTGGGTGAGCTCGCCCAGCGTCATGAGTTCAGCGATCTGCGCGGCGTCGTTCGCGTCCGCGAGCGAGCCGGGGCGCAGGCCGTCGCCGAGGGAGAACGCCACGTCGTACTTGGCGAAGATGTCGCACAGCTCGTCGAAGTGGGTGTACAGGAAGCTCTCCTGATGATGCTGTAGGCACCATTCGGCCATGATCGAGCCGCCGCGCGAAACGATGCCGGTCACGCGGTTGGCGGTCAGCGGCACGAAGCGCAGTAGCACACCGGCATGGATGGTCATATAGTCCACGCCCTGCTCGCACTGCTCGATGACGGTGTCGCGGAACAGCTCCCAGCTGAGCTTGGAGGCATCGTCCTCGACCTTCTCGAGGGCCTGGTACATCGGCACGGTGCCGATCGGCACGGGGGAGTTGCGAAGGATCCACTCGCGGGTGGTGTGGATGTCGTTGCCGGTGGAGAGGTCCATCACGGTGTCGGCGCCCCACTTGGTGGCCCAGGTGAGCTTCTCCACCTCCTCGTCGATGGACGAGGTGACGGCCGAGTTGCCCATGTTGGCGTTGAGCTTGGTGAGGAAGGCGGATCCGATGATCATCGGCTCGGCTTCCGGGTGGTTGATGTTGCATGGCATGACCGCACGGCCGGCCGCCAGCTCGGAACGCACGAGCTCCACATTGCAGTTCTCGCGCTCGGCCACATACTTCATTTCAGGGGTTATGATGCCGTGGCGGGCATACCACATCTGGGTCACCGGGTGGTCCTTGGCGCGCATCGGCTGGTGCGTGCGGCCACGCCATTCCTTCGTGGCGCGGCCACGCTTGATGGCGCGCTTGCCGTCGTCCTCGAGGTTGCGGCGGCGGCCCTCGTATTCCTCGACGTCGCCGCGGTCCTTGATCCAGTCGAGGCGCAGGGGCTTCAGGCCCTCCTTCGGGTCGCACTTGGGGCCTTCGGTGTTGTAGTCGATGAACGGCGGGTTCGGGCCAACGCCGGGGGTGTCGGACAGCTTGATCTCGGTGTACGGCACCTCGAGGTCGTAAGAGCCGAACTGGTTTTCGAAATGCACCGGCTTGGTCTTGCGGATGTGCGCCTTGTCGCGCTGCTTGGAGCCGCGGGCGGCGATGTCCACGCGCTGCTGCTTGGCGAGCTTCTGCGCGGCCTTGGCCTCCTTGGCGTTGGTGAACTTCTTCTCGGTGGCCTCGGCACCTGCCGGGGCGGTGCCCTCCTGCGCGGCCTGCGTGTCGGCGGCCGGGGTGTGAGTCACGATGCGCTTGGCGTAGCCGTGCCTCTTCTCGCCGCGCACGGCCTTCCAACCCTCGACCATCGCGCGGGTGGCGGCCTCCGGGTCATCGGCGCCGGCGATGGCGGAGACGGCGAACCAGCCGGCGGCCTTGGTACCCGCCAGCATGGCCATGTCGGCCGCGGTCACACCGCCACCCACGACCACTGGGAAGTCGCAGGCCGCGCAGATGGTGTTGATCTGCTTGTCGTCAAGCGTCTTGCCGGAACCGTCGTTGCCGCCGACCGAAGCCTCGGGCTTGGTCTTGGAGACGTGCAGCGGGCCGGCGCCGATGTAGTCGATGCAGCCATCGGGCAGCTCGTTGATGAGCTTGACGAGGCTTTCGGTCTCGGCGGAAAGACCCACGATCGCCTCGTCGCCGAGCAGGGCGCGGGCCTCGCGCGGCTCCATGTCGGTCTGGCCGATGTGCACGCCGTCCACCTTGATGCCCTTGCGGCGGGCCTGCCAGACCACATCAGCGCGGTCGTCGATTACGAAGGCCACGGAGTCGGACTTGTTGTTGTCCTCGATGATCTGCGCGATGTCCTGGGCCATGGCGGTCAGTTCTGAGGCGTCCGCCTTCTTGGCGCGCAGTTGGATGAAGGTCGCGCCGCCGCGCAGGGCCTGATCGACCACGTCGGTGAGCGGGCGGCCCTTGCAATCCTCAGGGCCGACTACGAAGTACGCGGACAGGTCGAACGAGTCGCGCATGGAGGCGTATGGGTATTCGTTGTTCATTTGGTGTTCCTTGGTGTTGGGTTAATTAAGGAAGTCTTGTTGTGTATCCGGGGAAGAATGGCGTTTCTCGGCTCCCTCTGATGAGGAAGTCTTGGGCGTTCCGCGATCTCACGTTTCTCGGCTCCCTCTGATGAGGGAGCTGTCTCGCGTAGCGAGACTGAGGGAGAGACAATAGGTACGAGACCACACGGTTCATTGCGCCACAATCGCCGATGCCGCCACCTGCTCGGGCGTGAGATTCCACAGCGCATCCAGCAGATGCACTTGGAACGAGCCCGGTCCGTCGGCCTTGGCCTCGGCGATCTCGCCAGCACGGTTGTACAGCAGGGTTGCCGCAAGGGCTGCGGTCAACGGCTCGGCGACGGCCAGATACGTGGCGGTCACACCGCCCAACGAGCAGCCGGCGCCGGTGATCTTGGACATCAGCGCGCTGCCTCCCGGCAAGCGGTAGACATGCTCGCCGTCGGTCACGAGGTCCACCGCGCCCGAGACGGCCACGGCCGCCTTGCCGGCGGGAGCCGAGGCGGCGAGGAACCGGGCCAGTCGCTTCGCCGGTTCGACGGCGGCGTCCACCTCATCCACCGATTCGACGCCGGCGGGACGGGTTTCCGGATTGTTGCCGTTGGCCTGATTCAGCCCCCACATGTCGGCCAGCGCGATGATTTCGGAGGCGTTGCCGCGCACGATGGTCGGCGGCGTGGCGCGGAAGGCGCGCAGGATTTCGGTGCGCGTCCGTCCGATGCCCGCCGCCACCGGGTCCAGTACCCACGGGTGGGCGGACTTGTGGAAGGCGCGCGCGATCTGCGGCAGCGCATCAGCATAGAAGGGCAGCAACGTGCCCACGTTGATGTAATCGGCACCGGAGATGGAGGCCGTGTCGATGACATCGTCCGGCAGGAAGCTCATGGCCGCCGTGCCGCCGGCTGCGAGCTGCGCGTTGGCCACCAGATTGATGGTCACGAAGTTCGTGAACGACTGCGCCAGCGGCGTCTTGGCCTTCACATCCCGTACTGCCTGCGCGATGTCGTGGCGCAGCGAGGCGAACTCGTCGTCATGGTCGTGTACATGTGCATCATTTACTACACCATGTGCGCCGGTGCAACATGATGGGTGCGAATCATCGCTCATATCACTGCTCCCTACGATGGTCTTAACCAACAGGTTCTAAGGGTCAGGCCGTGGCCATTCTCAACCCGTGTCGCCACGGGTTCCCCTGCATTACGTTGCCGACGTTATGCTCCAACATGGACATATTTGTTACAAAATCGCACAGAAACGGCGAATCTGCCCGCTTCAGGTCTGGCGAGTCGCAGCTCGGCATGGTATAAATCCGCGATCTCTTTGACGATGGACAGACCCAATCCGTTGCCGGGGCAGTTTTCCAATCGTGAGGCCGCGCCCCGGTGGAAGGGGACGAGCAAGTCGTTCAAGTCGCTGGAATCGGAGAGCAGGCCGGCATCGGGGAAATCACCGGGCTCGCTGGATTCACCGGATTCGCCGGAATCATGCGCGGCGTTGTCGCCGGTGATCCCATCGCTGACGGTCGTATCGCCGATGGTCTCGCCATCGGCACCCGTTTCTGTGCTGTTCTCCACCAACAGCTCCGCGTAGCCGTCCCCCGTGCTGCTGTCCGCAGTATCGCCACTCACCGTGCCGTCGTCCACTACGCCGCTCACCGTACGCACGATGACGGTGATATCCCCACATTCCACGTTATGCACCACCGCATTGCGCACGAGATTGCCGACCAGCAGCGTGAGCATCGTCTCGTCTGCCCGCACCCGCACCGACCGGTCGATGTCGGTGCGCACATTCAATCCACGAGCCTCGATCGCATCCCACGAGACGTCCAGCGCGTGTTCCGCCGCATCCCCGAGCGACGTTTCCGGCGGCTCCGCGTCGCCGTGATGCAACGCCATGTTCTGCACGCGCGACAGCGCCAACAGCCCCTCCACCAGATCGGCGGCGTTCCGGTCGGCGTCGAGCGCACGCCGCACCGCGGGCGCCACATCATCGGGGAAGCGGCCCTGACTCAGCGGCGCGTCCAGACTGGTCTCGATCACCGCGATCGGTGTGCGCAGCTCGTGCGACGCGTTCGCGATGAACTGCCGTTGCATGGCCGCCGCGCGCTCGATACGTTCCAGCATGGTGTTCACGTCCCCAGCCAGGTCGGTCACCTCGTCGGACCCCGCCAGCGTCACGCGCCCACCCGGTTCGGCAGGGTCGAGCCGCTGCATCTGCGCCCCCAGCGACGAGATGCGTCCGGCCAGCCGCCGCGAGATGAGCCACGCCATGATCATGGCCAGTATGGCGAACGCGGCGAACAGCGCCAGCGAGAACCACATGGCGCTCTGCATCAGGGGCTTGCGCATGTCCGCATCGCTGATCTCCATGATCGAGCCGGGCGTCATCGGCCCGCAGCCTACCGCGTGATCGGTGTAATAGCAGCCGGTGGTCGATACATAGAGCTCGCCGTTCTCGGGTGCAGGCAGCGTGGAGCCTTGTGCCACCTGATACAGCCGGTAGGATGACCGGTCGTAGATGCGACTGAAGAACATGGCCTGCAACGCCAGCGCGATTCCTAGGAACACCGCTACCAGCAGACCGATGGCCAGCGCGATCTTGCCTCGGAAGGTGCGGGGAACCAACCGCATACGCAGGCGGTGGCGCTCGCGATGCTCGTGACCGTGATGTTCGCTCATGGCAGCCGGTACCCTTTCCCGCGGGCCGATTCGATGGCCCCGCGTCCGCCGGCGTGCTCGATTTTCTGCCGCAGCGTGTAGATGACGGTTTTCGCTGCGCCCGTGCTGGCCGAACCGTTCGGCCAGACGGCGGCGATGAGCTCGTCGAGACCGACCCATCCGCCGTCCGCCTCGTCCAGATGCCACAGCACCGCGAATTCCTTGGCCGTCAGGTTCAGCGGGGTCTCATGCCAGTACGCGAGCCGACGTTCGCAATCGATCATGAGCGGGGAGGGTCCGGTTCCGGAGTCCGGACCGGGGCCGCCGCCGAAAGGCCCGCGATGGCGCGAATCGTGCCGCAGCAACGCGCGGATGCGGGCCGACAGCTCCCGGAAGGCGAACGGTTTGGTCAGATAGTCGTCCGCGCCGAGGTCCAGCCCCTCCACGCGGTCCTCGAGGCTGCTGGAGGCGGTGACCATGAGCACGCTCACGTCGATGCCCATCGAACGGATCGTCGTCATCACCGTGTCGCCGGACATGACGGGCAGATCGCGGTCGAGCAGCACCACGTCGATGTCCTCCCGGTGCGCGGCGAGCAACTCCAGCGCCTCGACGCCGGTCCCTGCCGTCCAAGTGCGGTACCCCTCATGCCGCAGCGCGTCGTCGAGCGAGGCGACCATGCCAGTGTTGTCCTCGACGATCAGTATCCCCGCCATCTCCCGCAGCCTCACGATCCGGTCATTCCCCGTGCCGGGTTCCCGCACTGATTGCCCCGATTGCCGATATGCCGACCTCTACCAGATGTACTCCACGGGGTCGTCGGTGCTGCTTGATGACCAGCCCTGCGCCGCCTTGCAGCCGTGCACGCGCGAGTCGTTGAAGTCGTAGCCGAGCTTGTCCTTTGCATCCGTAAAGCCCTCAGTCTGGAGCAGGGTCTGCCCGTCATTGAAGTCTTTGACCGTATAGCTCGCGGGCACCACACCTTCGCGTTTCATGCAGTCGACGACCGCCTCCTCCACATTCGCATAGAGATTCGGGTTGCCCTGCTGCTGCCCGTACAGCCTTTGCACATGATCGAATCGCAGATAGCAATCGGTGTAGGCGTCCTTCCATGCCTCCTCCTGGGCGTCGGTGCCCGGCATGTGGCTCATGATGTCCATCATGCCGTTCGGGAACCGTTCGAGCTTCGGCTCCTTGAATCCGCGGTCGATCATACAGGTCTTGTAGTCCGACCAGACCTTCTCATACGCGGCGGTGGAGACTCGCCCCTCCTTCTTGGCCTGCTCGAGGATGGGACGCTCGTAGTCGTCCACGTACGGATCGTTGAGCACCTCGTCGATGTATGCGGGCAGTGAACTTGCCAGACGTCCGTTCTCGTCCGCCTCATACAAGGTGGACGCCGGGCCCTGCTGTGCGGACGTATCACCGGTTCCGGCGGCGTTCGACGTCCCTGGCTTTCCGTCGCCGGAGATTCCCGGGACCGCGCATCCCGCGAGTCCCAAGGCCAGCGCCATCGTCAGCATCACGGTCGCGGCGATGCGCGGCCTTCCGTTCAACCATGCCATCGAAACCCCCTTGTTTGCGGGCGATTCGCGCCCCGCCAATCCAATCCGTATGTCCCATTCTAGGAAGCCGGTGTCTGACTTTCGCCTGACTTTGCGAGCATGCCGGTGGGACCATGGCAGTACCCGAAATGGCAGAGACGACGGGCGGGACGGCGAACCGGAAGGGGCTTCATCATGGCGAGACAAACGAGCCGAAACGACGGTGGCGGCAGTGGACTTGGCGGCGGCAGGCGGCGTGGGCGCGTCTCTGTCACTTGGCTGCTGCTAGCGGTCATCCTGACCGCGGCAATCAGCGTGGGAGCCTGCGCGTTCCTGCGGCCCGACCGGCATCCGGCGGTGCTGGCCCGCGCCGGCGAGATCACCAGCGCGCCCGTCGCCGCCCAGCAGTACGACGCGAAACGGCAGATCACCGTGGTTCCCACGGTATCCGCGCCGCGCAAGGTGCTCATCAACACCTCCGGCACGGTGACCGCTGACTATTCCGCCGGAGGCTTGCATTCCGGTGCGGCGGCGCTCGAGGTTGACGGCAGGCCCATCGTGGCGCTCGCCACCGCAAGTCCGCTCTACCGCGATCTCGCGCCCGGCGACGTGGGCGAGGACGTGCGTGCGCTCAACGCCGAACTGACGCGGCTCGGCTACAACGCCAATCCCGAATCCGACCAGTATTCCAGCCTCACCTACTGGGCGGTTGTCGCCCTGTTCGGCAACCTCGCCGTCCGTTCGGACGGCGCGTTGCCGCTCGCGGACGTGATCTGGCTGCCGCAGGACGGAGCCACGGCCTCCTCATGGCAGGCGGCGACCGGCGCGATGGTGGCCGCAGCATCGCCGATCGCCGAAATCCCCGGCGCCATCACCTCGCTTACCGTGAAGAACGGTACACCCAACGCCGCCGACCAGACGATCACCGTGTTCGGTGAGCAGGGTGTGCTCAAGGCCGGTGCCACGGTGATCGACGACCCTGAATTCTGCGCGCGCGTCACGGCTTCGCGGGATTTCCAGTGGGCGCAGCAGGGCGGCGATCTCAGTCAGGGTGTGGATGCCACGGTGGCGCTCGCCACGCCCGTGGACGTGCTGCGCGTGCCGGCCGCTGCCGTGTTCGGCGTCAAAGGGGACCGCGGATGCATCGCATCCGATGGCAGGACGATGCCGGTGACCATCATCGGTGCGGACCTCGGCGTGAGCCTCATACAGCTGGGCGATGAGGGGACCGCGGCGGGCCGGCAGACGGGGGATGCCGCCGATGGGCAGACGGCCGAAGGCGAATCCGCGGGTGGTGTGGCGGTGCCGGAAAACGCTGAAACGCCGTCCCACGTCTCCCTCGGCAGTGCAATCGCAGGTGCGACATGTTCCTGATTCGTGGAAGTCGGCGTGGAAATTCGGCGACCGCGAAGTCGGCATCCACGGCTGGAGCGACATCTGTCGGGTCCGCATCCGTTGGGTTCACACCTGTTGGAACAGCAGCCGGGACTGCTGACGGCGGGTCGATGACCGGGACCGAGATGCTCGCCCCCGCCGCCGTACCGATGCGGGTGGTGGGGGAGGATCTCGCGCACCGATTCCCCGGCACCGACGTGCTGTTCGAACACCTGTCGTTCACGCTCGAGGCGGGGCGGACCGTGGCCATCTGCGGGCCATCCGGCTGCGGCAAATCCACGCTGCTGTCGATACTCGCGGGTTGGGAGAAGCCGTGGGCGGGCACTGTGGACCGCGGCGGCGTTCGACGGGTGGGCTGGGTGTTTCAGAATCCGTATGGCGTGGCCGAACGCACCGCACTCGATCATGTGGTCTTCCCACTGCTCGCACAGGGGTTGCGTCGCGCCGACGCGGAACCGCAGGCCTTGGAGGCGATGGGCCTGTTCGAGCTCGAATACGCCGCCGACCGTTCGTTCGCGGCACTTTCCGGCGGTGAGGCGCAGCGGCTCATGCTCGCCAGAGCCGTCTGCTCGAAGCCCGACATGCTGCTTGTGGACGAGCCGACCGCGCAGTTGGATACGCGCACCGCGCATAGCGTCAGTCATGTGCTCGGCAACCTCGCCGGCCACGGCATGATTGTGGTCGTTGCCACTCATGACCGCGACACGCGCGATGCCTGTCAACAGGTCATCGACCTCGCTGACTACGCGCCGGCCGATCCGGCGCCGGACGGTTCCGCGCTGAAAGGAGAGCGGCCATGAGACTGTCATCCATCATCTCCGAGGCGGTCTGCAACATCGCCTCCGGCGCCTCACGCACCATCCTCTGGTTCCTCGCGCTGGCCGTGGCGGGCACACTGTTCGGCGGTTTTGAGGCACTGACCATCATCGGGCAGGAGAACACCGCAGCGGCACGCATCGAGTCCGCCGCCGACGTGACCACCATCGTCAGCCCCGTCTTCGCCATCGACGGGGCCGCCTGCGACCGTCTCACCGAGGCCCAAGGAGGGCCCAGCGCATCCGGCGCCATGCGCGAGGGCGAGCAGATCACACCTCGTTCGACCCCTGGCCGCAGCATCGGCTCCTATGAGGTCACCGCCGGCATGATTCGGCTGCTCGCGTTGTCATCGGTGTCATCGGCATCAGCGGCGGCCAACGCCGGCCATGGCTCACTGTCCAGTTCCTCTCCCGCCTCTTCAGGCCAGACGTCCTCCTCCGCGAATCAGCCAGCCGCCGACGCGAGCGGCATATGGGTTTCCACTGCGCTCGCCCACGATTTCGGCTGGGCCAAGGGAAGCCTGCTGGAGACCGATCATGGTGACATCCCCGTCGCCGGCGTCTTCCACTGGCCCAACGACGGGCGCGACACCCGCTTCGTGTACGCGCTCATCGTGCCGGTATCCAGCAGCGCCAAGCCATTCGCCGAATGCTGGGCGAAGCAGTGGCCGCAGACCGAAGTGCTCGACCTGCTGCTCAACGAGACCGCCATATCCGGCGTGGCTGACGCCAATACACTGCCCGGCGTCACCCAGCTCAACAAAAGCCACGACCGACGATACAGCGCCGCCAGCCTCTATGAGACGCGCATGACCCGCGTACTGCCCGTCGCGGCGCTCGCCGTCGGCGTCGTCATCGGTATCGCCGCCGTGCGCCGCCGCCGACTCGAATACGCCGGCGCGCTGCACTGCGGGCAGCGCAAAGAGGCTCAACTGCTGACCGCGTTGTGCGAGATGCTGATCACGTCCGGGGCCGCCACCGCTGTGACCCTGCCTCTGCTCGCCGCGCTGTGTTGGCGACTCTCCCCGTCCGACCCCGCGGCGGTGTTCCTCGCGGCGGTGCGTTCTCCTGCGACCATGCTCTCCGGCGCCCTCGTTGCCACCGCGCTGGCCGTGCTCGCCGTCCGCGAATCCTGCCTCTTCCGCCTGTTCAAGGCACGGTAGCATACCGCCGAATGTGGCGCGTGCCAGGTCTCGACCCGACTCCGCCGGTCCTTACTCGAAACATCCCACCGAATCCGGCGAGGGACGAGTACCATGAAGACGTTTGCATGAGCCGTACGTTTTCGGGAGGAACACCATGACCGACCAGTCCGCCGCCGCAGTCGACGTCGCACATCTCAAGGATTATTCGCGTGCGTTCAACGCCGACCGCGCCAACCTCGTGGCCGCCAACGCCGCAGTCTCCACCGGCGTGCTCGCCGCCGCCACTGACTACCGGGGCCTGAGGAGCCTGCCGCGCGACTTCTCCATCGAGCTCAAGCAGGGGTCGATTACCAATCAGGAACGTTCCGGTCGCTGCTGGATGTTCGCCTCGCTCAATACGCTGCGCTACGAACTCATGCACCGTTGGAACCTTGAGGACTTCGAATTCTCCGAGACCTACCTGTTCTTCTGGGATGCCATCGAGAAGTCGAACACTTATCTCGAGCATGTGCTGGATACGCTGGACGAACCCACCGACTCCCGCATCTTCGAGGTCATCAACGACGGGCCGTCCGACGATGGCGGCTGGTGGCAGATGTTCGCCGCGCTGGTGAACAAGTACGGCCTCGTACCGAAGTCCGCCTATCCGGAATCCGCGAACTCCCGCGATTCGGACGCCTTCAAGCAGTACCTCAACACCAAGCTGCGCGAATTCGCCGCCGGCCTGCGTCGCAGCCATGAGGCTGGCGCGTCGACGGAGACCCTGCGCGAAACCAAGCGCGAGGACATGGCCACCGTCTACCGCATCTGCGCAATCGCGCTTGGCGAGCCGCCCGCCACATTCGACTTCCTGGCCCGGGTCAAGGACGACGATGACAAGGATGATGCCAAGAACGATGGCGCCAAGGCCGCCAACGATGCCAAGGGCGACGGCAAAGACTATGGCAGCAAGGCGGCTGACACCAAGGCCAAGCCGGAATCCGGCAAGGATGAGCGCCGGCAGATCCGTGAGACCGGCATCACCCCGCTCGAGTTCTACCGTAAGTACGTGCCGGTGGACGTCAATGACTTCGTCACCATCTCCAACGCCCCGATGAAGCGCACGCCATTCGGCAAGCGCTACCGCATCCTCTACACGGCGAATGTCATCGAGGCGGGCGATATGGAATTCGTCAACGTGCCGCTCGACGTGTTCAAGAAGGCGGCCATCGACCAGCTCAGCGCCGGCCATCCCATCTGGTTCGCCTGCGACTGCATGCAGTTCTCTTTGAGGGGCGAAGGCGTCTTCGATTGCGACACCGTGCGCGTGGACCAGCTCTTTGGCACCGAATTCACGTTCGACAAGGCCGACGGCCTCGAATACGGCGACAGTCCAAGCAACCACGCCATGACCTTCACCGGCGTGAACCTCGACGCCGACGGTCGTCCTGACCGTTGGAAGATCGAGAACAGCTGGGGCAAGGACAACGGCAAGGATGGCTACTACGTGGCCTCGGACGCGTGGTTCGACCAGTACGTCACCGAGCTCATCATCCGCAAGGATATGCTCGACCAAGCCACCCTCGACCTCACCAAGGCCGAACCCGTCGAACTCGAGCCCTGGCAGCCTCTGACCCGCCGCTGCCGCTGATTGGTGCGATTCGGCTACTATCTCAGGGTGAAGACCGACATGCTTTCGACTTGGCATGTGGCTACCCTCTCTAGGGCTGCACCAAGTGATTGTAGGGAAGTATCTCCAAGACGAATGATGGGCGATCTGCCTGCATCAAACTGCTGTTGTAGGGGAGTGCCGCTATTCTGAAGCGGTTGTAATCAAGTCCCCAAACCGTTCAAACCAGAAGGTGCATTGTGGCTCAATCCAAACTCGATGAAGTCGTATCCCTCGCGAAGCGTCGCGGCTTCGTGTTCCCCGCCGGCGAGATCTACGGCGGCACTCGTTCCGCTTGGGATTACGGTCCGCTCGGCGTCGCGCTGAAGGACAATATCAAGCGCGAATGGTGGCGTTCGATGGTCGTCACCCGTCCTGACGTGGTCGGTGTCGACACCTCCATCATCCTGCCTCCCGAGGTGTGGGTGGCCTCCGGTCATGTGAGCGTGTTCAACGACCCGCTCGTCGAGTGCCTCAGCTGCCACAAGCGCAACCGCGCTGACAAACTCGAGGAGTCCTACGCGGAGAAGCACGGCGACAAGCTGCCGGAGAACGGCATGAAGGACATCGTCTGCCCGAACTGCGGCACCCGTGGCGAATGGACCGAACCGCGCGACTTCAACATGATGCTGCGCACGCACCTCGGCCCTGTCGAGGACGAGAACTCGCTGCACTACCTGCGTCCGGAGACCGCCCAGGGCATCTTCGTGGACTTCAAGAACGTGATGACCTCGTCACGCTCCAAGCCGCCGTTCGGCATCGCCAACATGGGCAAGTCCTTCCGTAACGAGATCACGCCCGGCAACTTCATCTTCCGCACCCGTGAGTTCGAGCAGATGGAGATGGAGTTCTTCGTCAAGCCCGGCACCGACGAGGAATGGCATCAGTACTGGATCGACGCCCGCACCCAGTGGTATCTGGATCTCGGCGTCAAGCCCGAGAACCTGCGCCACTACGAACACCCGAAGGAGAAGCTGGCCCATTACTCCAAGAGGACCGTGGACATCGAATACAAGTTCGGCTTCCAGGGTTCCGATTGGGGCGAGCTCGAAGGTGTCGCCAACCGCACCGACTTCGACCTTTCCGCGCATGCCAAGCACTCCGGCGAGGACCTGAGCTACTTCAACCAGGCCACCGGTGAGAAGTACATCCCGTACGTCATCGAGCCGGCCGCCGGCCTGACCCGCTCCCTCATGTGCTTCCTCGTGGACGCCTACGATGTGGACGAGGCCCCGAACACCAAGGGTGGCGTAGACAAGCGCACCGTGCTGCGACTCGACCCGCGCCTGTCCCCGATCAAGGCCGCCGTGCTGCCGCTCTCCAAGAAGCCCGAACTGCAGGAGGTGGCCCAGAACCTGGCCGCCGATCTGCGCTTCAACGAATGGATGATCGATTACGACGAGTCCGGCGCCATCGGCCGTCGCTACCGTCGTCAGGACGAGATCGGCACCCCGCTGTGCATCACCGTGGACTTCGATACCCTCGAGGACCACGCCGTGACCATCCGCGAACGCGACACCATGGCCCAGGAACGCGTCTCCCTGGACAAGGTCGCGGACTATGTGGCCGCGCGCATCAGCGAAAAGCGCACGCGTGTGCCGCTCAAGCCCGTCGAAATGGGTGGAGAGCCTTGGCCGGCATCCGGCATCCAGGAAGCCGGCGGCCTGTACTGAGCCAGGCCTGTATTGTATAGTGGCTCCCCTCGATAAAAGGGGAGCCCCTGTTGTTTGTACGAGGAAACACATGGCAGACTCCAAATCTGAGACCGTGCTTACCGAGCGTCACGAGACCGACAACCTCGACCCGCGTACGGATGCCTCGGCACGACCGGATTCTCCGGTGCATATATCACCGGTACAGCTGGGAAACATCACCGTGCCCACGCCGGTCGTGCTTTCGCCGATGGCTGGCGTCACCAATTGGCCCTTCCGTGTCATCTGCGAGGAATACGGTCCGGATGGGCTGTATGTGGCCGAGATGATCACTGCGCGCGCTTTGGTGGCCCGCAACCCCAAGGCGCTGCGTCTGTGCCATTTCGCACCCACCGAGAAGATTCGCTCGTTGCAGCTGTATGGTGTGAATCCCTCCATCACCGAGCAGGCCGCCAGAATCGTGGTCGATGAAGGCATGGCGGATCACGTCGACCTGAATTTCGGGTGTCCGGTGCCCAAGGTCACCAGGCGTGGAGGCGGCTCGGCGCTGCCGTGGAAGACGGATATCTTCACCGAGCTCGTCTCCCGTGTGGTCTCGGTATGCGAGCCTGCCGGCATACCGGTTACCGCCAAAATCCGCGTAGGCATCGACCATGAGCATGAGACCTTCCTGCAGGCAGGCCATATCGCTCAGGAAGAGGGCTGCAAAGCGGTGACGTTGCATGCCCGCACCACCGCCGAATACTATGGCGGTCATTCGGATTGGTCGCGCATTGGCGAGCTCAAAGAACATCTCGATATCCCCGTATTCGGCAATGGTGATATCTGGGGCGCGGATGATGCTCTGGAAATGGTCCGTGAAACCGGTTGCGATGGCGTGGCCATCGGCCGCGGATGCCAGGGGCGGCCGTGGCTGTTCGCCAATATCAAGAACGCCTTCCAAGGAAATCCGGAGCGTATAGATCCAAATCTCGGGGAAGTCTGTCGGGTGATTCACCGCCATGCCGAACTGCTGATCCAGTTCTATGATGGCGACGAAATGATGGCGGTGCATGACCTACGTAAACATATCGCCTGGTATCTCAAGGGATTCCCGGTCGGCGGATCCACGCGAAAGGCGTTTATGGAATGCGAATCCCTCGCCGATGTGGATCGGGAGATCTCCCGACTCGATCCGGCGATTGAATACCCCCCGAGGGTATTGGACAAGCCGAGAGGCCGAGTGCGTTTCGCCAAGAAGGTTCATCTGCCATATGGCTGGCTGGAATCACGTACCACCACCCATGAGGAGCGTGAAAACCTTTTCGGCGACGATCCCATGGATGCAAGCTATTGACGGCTGTTGATACAGAAAAAATAATGCACAACACGCACTTTTCCATGTGCGAATTCCCTCCACGAGTAGAGTCGGTGCGCTACTCTTGGGTGTAACCGTGAAGTGACAGGAGCCAAACGTGAGCGAGATCGCCCAGACTGAGTTCAACGACAAGACCAATATCAAGGTCGTCGGCGTAGGCGGAGCCGGCGGCAATGCCGTTAACCGTATGATCGCCGAAGGATTGCAGAACGTTGAATTCGTAGCGATAAACACCGATGCGAAGGATCTGCTGCGATCCGACGCCGATGTCAAGATCTCCCTGTCCGACAAGTCCAGCCGTGGTCTGGGTGCCGGTGCCGATCCGGAGCGTGGCGCGAAGGCCGCCCAGGATCACCAGTCTGATATCGAGGAATCCCTCAAGGGCGCCGATATGGTGTTCGTCACCTGCGGTGAGGGCGGCGGCACTGGTACCGGTGCAAGCCCCATTGTGGCTCGTGCGGCTCATCAGCAGGGTGCGTTGACCATCGCGGTGGTCACCCGCCCGTTCAGTTTCGAAGGTCCGCAGCGTTCCGCGTCCGCCGACTACGGCATTGAGAATCTTCGCAAGGAAGTCGATGCCCTCATCGTCATCCCCAACGATCGTCTGCTTGAATTGTCCGATCGTTCCATCGGCATCATCGAGGCGTTCAAGACCGCCGATACCGCATTGCTTGCGGGTGTGCAGGGCATCACGGACCTGATTTCCATGAACTCCTACATTCACGTCGACTTCTCCGATGTGAACTCCATCCTGCGCGGTGCGGGCACAGCATTGTTCGGCATCGGTTCGGCGCGGGGCGAGGATCGTGCCACCCAGGCCGCCGAAATCGCCATCAGCTCACCGCTCCTTGAGGAGAGCATTGAGGGTGCTCATGGCGCGCTGATCAACATCGCCGGTCCGACCGACCTGAAGTTGCAGGAGGCCTCGGCCGCCACCGAGCTGGTGCGCAAGGCCATCCATCCCGAGGCCCAGATCATTTGGGGTCTGGCCCTGGACGACGCCTACGGCGACGAAGTGCGCGTCACGGTGATCGCCGCAGGATTCGATCATGTATCCACTCAGGACGACGCCGATCAGGCGGCTGTGGCTCCGGTGGTGCCGGCCCAGTCCACCCGTCCTGCGCCCTCTTCGGCTGCTTCGCAGGCTCCTGCCCAGCAGGCGGCATCCGCCCAGCAGACCACACGGCCGGCGTTCGCGCCTGCCACCGGCGACTCCGCTTCGCTGCCTTTTGATGATCCGACCTCGGAACATCCGACCATCTCCCTGAACGATCCTGCGGGTGACCTCGACATCCCGGACTTCCTGCGCTGAAAGGACTGATCCATGGCTGGGTTCATGAAGAATGCGATGTCCTATCTGGGCATGAGCGACGTTGCCGATGACGATGACGATTTCGTCGAGGAGGAAGAGCAGAAGCCTCAGCCGAAGCCGACGTTCGATTCCGACCATACGGTGACGCCAATGACCCAAGCGGCACCCACGGCAAGTCAGCCTTCATCGAAGACCACGCCTTTCCAGGGCAGTGGAAGGGTGAATCGAATCACTACGATTCATCCCAAGTCCTATGAGGATGCACAGCTGGTCGGACGAGCTTTGCGAGACGGGGTGCCGGTGGTGCTGAATCTTACCGGCGTGTCCGAAGCCGTGGCGTACCGCATTGTCGATTTTTCCGCTGGCGTGGTGTTCGGTGTACGCGGTTCGCTCGAACGCGTCACTCCTCGAGTGTTCCTGCTTAGTCCGGCACAGGTCAACATCAAGGTGGAGGAGCCGGCTAATCCGGCCTCTGCACGGGATTTGTTCTCTGATTGATCCGTTCGGTCGTACTGATCGATCGGAATCCGGAATGACAAGCAGGTCAATTAGGCGCTCCTGCAGTCTTCTTCAAGTGGCCGACTCCTCAACGGGAGCCGGCCACTGTGCATGAAGTTCCCCATTGAGCTCCCAGCAAACTTTTCACTCGGTCTTGTTAGCCTTGCCTCATGTTGTCCTTTACTTTTGCTCTGATCGGCCGCATCCTGGGATGGCTGATCAACGCGTATATCACGGTGCTGTTCATCCGCATGATCCTGGACTGGGTGGCCATACTGGCCCGCAATTGGTATCCGCGAGGCATCGTCGCCCAACTCATCAATCTCGTATACACCATCACCGAGCCGCCGCTGCGCTGGCTTCGCCAATACATCAGACCATTGCCGCTGGGTGCAATCAGCTTGGATATGAGTTTTCTCGTCCTCTATTTCGCGCTGGTGATACTGGAGAGCGTCGTATACATGGTCTTTTAGGCCATGATGCAAGGCGTATATGGCGCATATGAGTTGTATTTGCAGCTTTTATTGAGGCCGATACGGCATGTCGCACCTAGAAAATCGTCGCTAAGCCCCATGAATCGATGGGGTCGTGATAGCATCAATACTTGATACCAACGTAAGCGAGGGCAAAGCCCCAAAGCGAGGTGCAATATTTATGGCTCTGTTGACGCCGAAGGATATTAGGGAGCATACCTTCCAGACCGTGCGATTCAAGGAAGGCTACGATGTCGACGAGGTTGACGACTTCCTCGATCAGGTCACGGAGACCGTTGAGGCTCTGGGTCGTCAGGCAGTGGCCGGCGGACAGGCCACTCAGGCTCTGGGCCCCGATGTAACCAAACTGAACGCCAAGATTTCCGAGCTGACCGGTCAGGTGCAGCAGCTGCAAGCAGAGAATGCGCAGCTGAAGAATGCCGCCCAGGGTCCTCAGGCTTCTGCAGAGGGCGAGAAGGCCACTCAGCTGGCTGCGGCGAAGCTCAGCGAGGCCGAGGAATCGAATCGTGCTCTCGCGGCACAGAACGATCAGCTCAAGGGTCAGGTCGACCAGCTGAACGCCCAGATCGATCAGCTTACCGCTCAGGCAGCTCAGGCTTCCGGCAACCAGGAAGCCGTCGGCCAGCAGATCGCCGCCATCCAGAAGGAACGCGACCAGTTCCGCGCCGCCAACGAGGAACTGTCCCGCAAGCTGGCCGAAGCCCAGCAGCAAGGCGGCGTGGCGCAGCAGCAGGCTGCCCAGATTCAGGAACTGTCCCGTCAGCTCGAAGAGGCCAAGCAGCGTGAGAACCAGCTGCGTTCGCAGGTCTCCAAGGTCGAGCCGAGCACGGAAACCGGCTCCCTCCAGAAGATCGCCGGTGCCGCATCCCTGCCGGGCAGCGAGCCCGAGCGCGCCACCGCAATGCTGACTCTGGCCATGCAGCTGCACGATCAGTACGTGGAGAAAGGCAAGACCAAGGCCAAGGAAATCACCGAAGCCAGCCAGGCCAAGTACAACGACCTGGTCACCAAGGCCAACACGTATTCCGATCGCACCCGTTCCGAAGCAGACGCCTACCGCGACCGTGTGCATTCCGATGCTGACGTCTACTCCAAGAACACACGTTCCGATGCTGACGCCTACTCTGAGAAGACTCGTCAGGACGCTGACAACTACTCCAAGACCCAGCACACCGATGCCGATGAGTATGAGGCCGAGGTGCAGCGTCGCGCATCCGAGTACGACAAGCAGACCCGTTCCGCCGCGGACACGTATGCGCAGCAGGTTCGCGACAACCTGCAGCACCAGTCCAAGGTCATCGAGGGCAACATCCAGAGCCTCAAGCAGTTCGAGACCGAGTACCGTGCACGTCTGACCGAGTTCCTCGGCCAGCTCGCCGCCCAGGTGTCCGAATCGAACAACTACGAAGACCAGACCTCATCCAAGGCCAACTGAGTCGTAGGCAGGGTATAGTCATATGACGAACCAACAGGGACGGCTGCGCATGCGCGTGGCCGTCTTTGCATGTGTATCGGCAGTCGCGTTGATTGTCGATCAGCTGACCAAAGCATGGGCATTGGCGGCATTATCCAGCGGTCAGACCATCCGTGTGATTCCGGGTCTGTTGTCGCTGACATTGGTGCGTAATCCTGGTGCCTCACTCGGCATGGGGTCAAACGCCACGTGGATTATCTCATTGCTGGCTATCGTGGCTTCGTGCGCGTTGCTGTATTTCGGTGTACGTTCAGTGTCGCTGAAATGGACCGTATCCTTGTCCCTTGCTTTTGCCGGCGCGTTCGGCAACCTCATCGACCGTGTGATGTATGCGGATGGGTTCCTCAATGGCAAGGTCGTGGATTTCCTGAACTATGGATGGTCCGTCGGGAACGTGGCGGACATCTATCTCGTTGCGGCAGGTGTGGCCATCGTGGTGCTGATTCTGTTCAACGAGCCGTTCTCCACCGCAGATGCGGATGAAGCTCACGCCAACAACGCCGAATCCGATGGAACAAAGGTGGACGCCGAGTAATGAATCGCATGATTCCTGCTCCCGACGCTCTCATCGGCAAGCGATTCGATGTCGCCGTAGCCAAGATGCTTGGCATATCACGGTCCAAAGCAGCTGATCTGATTGATTCCGGACAGGCGCGTGTGCTCGGCCGTGACGTGGCGCGATCCAGCACCTTGACGGCGGGGGAGACTGTCGAATTCGATCTGGCGGAAGAGCATCAGGAACCCGAGCCCATCGCCAATGATATGGCTGTGGTGTACGAAGACGACGACATCGTGGTGGTGGACAAGCCGGTGGGCGTGGCCGCCCATGCCTCAATCGGTTGGACCGGACCCACGGTGCTGGGCTCATTGCGCGATCGTGGTGTGCATATCACTTCGCTTGGCGCGGCAGGACGCGAAGGCATCGTATCCCGTCTGGATGTGGGCACTTCCGGGCTGATGCTTGTGTGCAAGTCCGATCTGGCCTATACGGAAATGCGCCGCCAGTTCGCCGAGCATGAGGTGAAGAAGACCTATCATGCCTTGGTTCAGGGGTCTTTGAAACAGAACAAGGCCACCATCGAGGCGCCAATCGGCAGAGCCAAGGTTTCCGATTTCCGATTCTGCGTTACGCCCGCCGGCAAACCGGCCGTAACACACTGGGATGTGCTTGAGCGGTTCGGTCACGAGGCCACGTTGGTCTCCGTGAATCTTGAGACCGGTCGCACCCATCAGATTCGCGTGCATTTCTCCTCGATTGGGCATCCTCTGTGCGGCGACCCGATGTACGGTGCCAATCCCGTGCTTTCCGAAGCGCTCGGCCTCGACCGTCAGTGGCTGCACGCCATGAAACTCGAGTTCCGCCACCCGCGCACTCGTGTGTGGACCACCGTCGAATCTCAGTATCCGGCGGATTTGGCACATGCCCTTGAGATTATGCGCGACCGTCACGCCGAGCAGCCTGCAGCCGTCGCTGTGGCGGACACCGGCTCGCCTGATACGTCGGTCGCGCTGTCCGATTCGGCTGGTGTGACAGGTTCAGACGTTATAACCGAATCAGGTGTTGTGCCCGGCTTGGATGGTGTGTTGCCCACCCCGGCCGTTGCCGGAGCCGAACCGACGCCCGGCGTCTCTCCCGGCTCCAGTTCTCGTCGACTGACCTGCAGAGACGATGTGACGCCCCGCCCTCTCTTGTAATGATTCATGGAAGACGCGCGGGGCGTGGGTATCATCGGCGCTCCGGATGCTACTTGCATCAACTTCTTCGTCATGCGTCCTGGTAGGGTGCTCCGACTTGAAGCTAAACGGTGTTGACACGGCTTGTCGAGCCAGATCAAGGTATGTGGTGTGGTTCCAGCTTTCCGGGTTATCCACATTCGCGCGTGGAATCAGGTCATATCCGTAACTGACAAGGCTTTAATGCGTGGAGTCCCTTTCTTCCGCAGGCATTTTGTGTCCTTCAGATAGCCCGCGCAGGTGGATTGTGCTCACTTACAGGTACGTTAAGGGATGTAACTATGTATAAACCACCTGCACCAATCGCAACCACACCTGTTTGACCTGCAACACAACGTCCCGCTGGTAATTATTAAGACCATTGATATCGTCTATTAGGAAAGGCCTAAAACTTCATGAGACTTGGAATAAGGG
>NZ_JFAG01000024.1:0-37175 GCF_006408915.1 Bifidobacterium sp. UTCIF-1 | reverse complement strand
ACAAGTTCTACATCACAATACTTAAAGACACATATGCGTATCAGGTCGATAAGATCACTACCGTTCTGCCGACCGATACCAAACAACTGGCAATCGAGCCCGGCAAGGATTTGGTCACGCTCATCACCTGCACACCGTATGCGGTCAACACGCACCGGCTGCTGGTGCGCGGTCATCGCATCCCGTACACACCACAGCAGCAGAATGACGCCAAATCCACATTCCACGTGGACATCCCGCTGCAGTACTTGTTGCCGTCTCTCGCATTGATTGCCTTGCTCATCGCATGGCATTTGTGGCAACGGCATGAGCGGCGACGCCGGCAGAGTGGGAGCGCCAAGGTCGCGTCTGATGATTCTAGCTCCGCAGCCATCGAGCCGGACGGTGACTTGCCTCCTCAGCCAGCCAATACAAATAACCAATCACATTCATCACGGCGGAAAGGACCGGGCAGACATGTTAGACCCGCATAGCGGAAGCGAGTATGGTGCGGCGCGCGTTGCTGCCATGATTGCCGCCACCATTACTATCATCCTCACTGGTCTTGTGTCTTTCGGCTTCATGGTGCCATACGCGCAAGCTGATTCCTTCGGCACTCTCACCATCAATGCCGTATGGGGCCGAGATACAGCCGCGCCCAAATCACTTGCCGGCGATACTTATGCCATCGTGCGCGTCGCCACTGTCACAACGAACAATGATGGTAGCGTTTCCTCATATAAAACCGTCAGTGATTTTTCCAGTCTCACTGCCGATTGGGAACGCCTGACATCGAGCGAATATCACGATGCCGCCAAGAAGCTGGCTGCATATGCGGCGAAAAACAAGCTATACCAGCATTCCGGCATCACCAATGCAGCTGGCCAGCTCACTTTCCAGAATCTGCCGCTCGGCCTATATCTGGTCTCCCGCACGAACTCGGCGAAAGCCAACAAAGCATACGACTGCGATCCGTTCCTCATCTCGATTCCCGGCAGCGGAGACACGGCCGCCGATCTCAACATCACGGTAGAGCCGAAATTTAGCGCCGGAACTCTCGTCACTCCGCCCGAAAATAATCCAAACAAGGAGCCGGTAAAGCCTGGCGTTATCGGCCGTACCGGTGCCGCCGTAGGAAGCATTGCTGCGGCAGCGGGGCTCATGCTACTCGTTGCGTTCGTTTTATTCAGGCTGCGCATGAGGCGCCGCATGAGTGTCGTCAATTTGAGCGACAAATCCCATACAGATGACGAAAGCGTTATGAAATGAGCCTGGGAGCTCCTCTGACCATGACTGCTTTTGTTTTAATCGCAATAATTTGCGCAACAGGTTGGTTTGTTTATTCAATCGTTGTCCTCATAGTTGGGTGGCTCTTTACTGCGGATGACGGGGGCAAAACGAGCAAACAGGATTGTCTCTGGGCTATCGATTTTGTGTTGTTCGGTATCCTATTTTGTTTGATGCTTTTTGCTGGTGCTTGCGATACAAAATTAAAGATGGCTTGATTTCTTCTGATCTCATTCATGTGGGGGATTACCCGACTTTTTGTTTATTCGTATGCGAGAATAACGCGCCGAATATGTGGCTGGGAAGCGCACTTCCCAAGCACCACGTAAAATCGAACACATGGAGTTGAACGAATTGCCCCAGATGGATCCGCGTGCGCTGAAGGCCACGTCTGTCAAAGCCGAAGACGAACACGCCGATTCAGCGGAACCGCAAGCACTGAAAATCACCGCCGCCAGCTCGAACCCAAAGATGTTCACGCTGCCCTGGCACAAGCCCTTGGCCACCTGGCCTGAGGACCTGCTGGCCAACCTGCCGCGAGGCATCTCCCGCCACGTCGTGCGATTCGTGCACGTGGGCGACGAGGTGTACGCCATGAAGGAGATCACGCGCCAGGTGGCCGAGCGAGAGTACGAGATCCTGCGTCGACTGCAGAAGCTCGAACTGCCAACTGTGACCCCGATCGCCGTGGTCACCGGCCGTCACACCCGTGAAGGGGAGCCGCTGGAGGCGATTCTGGTCACCCGGCACTTGAAGTTCTCACTGCCGTACCGTGCGCTGTTCGCCCGCAACCTGCGCCCGGACACCGCCGAACGACTGATCGACGCCCTCGCCGTGCTGCTGGTGCGCCTGCACCTGGCCGGCTTCTACTGGGGCGATGTGTCCCTGTCGAACGTACTGTTCCTGCGCGATGCCGACGCATTCTCCGCATTCCTCGTGGATGCCGAGACCGGTGACCTGCAGGTGCAGCTCACCGATGGCCAGCGTGAATACGATATCGATCTGGCCCGTACGAACATCATCGGCGAACTGATGGATCTTGCGTCCGGCCGTCTGCTGCCGAGCGATGTGGACGAGATCGAGGTCGGCAACCGGCTGGTCGATCGGTACCATTCGCTGTGGAGTGCGCTCACCGACACTGATAAGTTCGGACCGGACGAGATGTGGAAGATCGAGCAGCGTGTCAACAAGCTCAACGAGCTGGGCTTCGACGTGGACGAGCTTGAGATGAAGACCGCTGAGGATGGCAAGCGCGTGCTGGTGCGTCCGCGCGTGGTGGATGCAGGATATGCCAACCGCAAGCTGCTGCGTCTGACCGGTCTGGATGTGCAGGAGAATCAGGCCCGTCGCCTGCTCAATGACCTTGACGCCTACCGCGCGTCCACGTGGCGCGACGGCGAGGACCTCGAGATCGTGGCCACCGATTGGATGCGCGAGGTGTACGAGCCGACCGTGCGCATGATTCCGCCGGAATATCGGACGCAGATCGAGCCGGCGCAGTTCTTCCATGAGGTGCTCGACCACCGTTGGTTCCTCGCCGAGAAGGCCGGCCATGATGTGCCGATGGGTGAGGCCGTGACCAGTTACATCGACAACGTCCTGCCGAACTACAAGCTCGACAAGAAGGCCCTTGACGAGCTCAACGCCGAAGCCGATGCCGGTGTGATTGACGACGAATACACCTACAACGCCGACGACGGCTACAACCCCGACGACGATCCTGACGCGGCTGTATGGGCGAGCCGTTAAGCGGGCAACCCAGTGGGTTGCCCGTAGGTGAGCCCCGAGTGAGGCGGTAGCCGAGCGAGGGTGGGTTGGGGCCGAGCGTAGCGAGGTCGGTGATTGCTGGGTCGAGCCGTTAAGCGGGCAACCCAGTGGGTTGCCCGTAGGCGAGCCCCGAGCGAGGCGGTAGCCGAGTGAGGGTGGGTTGGGCTTGCCGTAGGCAAGTCCGAAATTGCTGGAGCCATTAAGCATGAAGCCCCTCGCATTGAGGGGCTTCACTATAAGCGGTGCATAATTGCGGTTGCGATTACTTCGCGGCTTCGCGGCGGGCGTGTGCCACGGCGTACAGGCTGATGCCGGCAGCCACCGAGGCGTTCAGCGACTCCACCGTTGAGCTGATCGGAATGCCGGCGATGGCGTCGCAAGCCTCACGGACCAGACGGCTCAGGCCGCTGCCCTCGGAGCCAAGCACCACCACAAGCGGATCGGCCTCAAAACCGGTTTCACCGACGAGTTTGTCGCCACCGCCGTCCAGGCCAACCACGTAATAGCCGCGTTCCTTCAGCCCTTCGATGGCCTTGTTCAGGTTCACCACGCGGGCCACCGGCATATGCGCGGCCGCGCCTGCGGACACCTTCCATGCCGCGGCGTTCACCGATGCGGAGCGGCGCTCCGGCAGGATCACACCGTTCGCGCCGAATGCGGCGGCCGAACGGATCACTGCACCGAGGTTCTGCGGATCGGTCACGCCATCCAAAGCGATGAACAGCGGACGCGAAGCGATCCGCATGGCCGCGGAATTCACGGCCTCCATGGCCTTCGCCTTCTTCTCGGCACGCTCCACCAGCTCATGCAACGAGGAGTACTGGTACGGATTCACCTTCAGAATCACGCCCTGATGGTTGCCCGAGCGGGCGATGCGATCCATCTCCAGACGGTCGGCCTCCAGCATGTGCAGACCGTTCATGCCTGCGATCTTCACGATTTCGCGCGTGCGGTCATCGTGCTCGATGCGCGACATGATGTACAGCGTGGAGCTCGGCACGCCCACGCGCAGCGCCTCCAGCACGGAATTGCGGCCGAACACCAGGTCGGAAGTGTCGGCCGACGCGAACTTGTCCACGCGACGGCGGGCCGCCAGACGCGGGTCGGAGCGCATACGACGCTCGGCGATTTGCTTGGCCTTATACGCCTTGTGATACACGCGGTCCTCGGCCTTCGGCGTGGGGCCATAGCCCTTCAACTTATTACGATGCTTTCCACCCGACCCCTTGGTCGGTCCCTTTTTCATAGCCATAGGTGACATTGTCCCAGCACCCCGCGCCAAATGACTGCCCGAGCCCGGCGCGCATGCATCGCGAGTACAGTATCAGAGGTGAGACAAGAGGCGAAGAAGCAACGCGAGATATTTGGACTGTCCCCGCTGTACTGGGGGCTTTGGCTGGCGATTCTGATCCTGTGGATGGGGCGCTTCGTCACGTCATTCCTCTCCATATATCTGGTGTCCGCGCTGCATATCGATGAAGGCGTGGTCGGTGCCGTGGTGGCCATGTACGGCTTCGGCGCGATCATCGGCTGCCTGTTCGGCGGCATGCTGTCCGACCGCTTCGGACGCCAGTCCATGATCATCATCGGTGAGATCGGCGCGGCGGCAGCCTTGCTGGTGGTGTCGGTGCTGGTCGAGCCGGTGTCGTTGGGCGCGGCGTTGTTCGTGTATGGCGCGTTCGCTTCGCTGCCGAGCCCGGCAATCGCCGCCTACATCGCCGATGTGGTGCCCGCCGAACGTCAACAGCGCGCGTATGTGCTGCAGTCGTGGGCCATCAACTGTGGGTATGCGATTGGTCCGATTGTGGCCAATCAATTGGTCAAGGTGTCGTATTCGCTGATGTTCTATGTCGAGGCGGCCGTGATGGTAGGCGTCACTGTGCTGCTTATTGCCTTCTTCCGCGAGGTCAGGCATCTGGGAATCGCTGTGCCGAAACCGTGGGATGGCTCAGGACGCGCTACTGGGGACTCCGCGACCGTTGCCGCTGCCCTGGTCGATGATGCTGCTCTGACCGATGATGCTGCTCTGGACGGTGATGCCGGCGCAGCACCGGCCGCCACCGCCCGGGCCGACGCCAAAGCCTCCATGCTGCGCAACTGGCGTCGCGCCATGACCGACGTGCCTTTCCTCATGTTCTCGGTACTGATGTTCGGATACTTCCTCGTCTATTTCCAGAGCACGTCAGGTCTGCCAATCGCCATGACCGACCTTGGTCTTGACCTTGGCGACTATTCGGTATTGCTCACGATCAACGGCGGTATGCTGTGTCTGCTGCAAGTCCCGGCGATGAAGCTGTTCGCGCGCATGGGCAACTCCCGTGTGCTGATCGCCGGCCTCGCCGTGACCGTAATCGGGTACGCCGTGCAGACCGTGGCCGACTCGTGGGCGGGTTTCGCGCTCGCCGTCATGTTGTGGACGCTGGGAGAGCTGGGCACCTTCCCCATCGCCACCACTACGGTTGCCGCACTGGCTCCGGCTGATGCGCGCGGCACCTATCAGGGTATGTACAACGTGCTGTGGTCGCTCTCGATCGCGCTGGCCCCGCTGGCCGGAGGCTGGATGATCAGCCGCTTCGGCGGGCGCGTATTGTGGATCGCCTGCACCATCGTTTTGATTGCAGTGACCATCGGCCTGCGCCTGACCAAAACCGCGCGCGACCGCGCCATGGCCGCCAGCCTGCGCGATGCTGCCACCACAGCCGCGGATCCGGACTGACGACCCACTGCCGCCGGTGGATGCTTGCGGCAAAGCGATACACATGTCACATGCGCGGCGAAAGGCATCATGCCGCTCCGTCTCCGTACCGTCGCGCATTTATCATGATTCCTGAACACGCGGGCACCAATCGCGTGAGCACTTTGATGCACGACCTGCAGGGGGCGCAATGCAGTACATTCAGCAGACCATTACCGGCTTCGACGGCAGCGAGGCGCAATTCATCGGCTATGTGCCGGACGACAGCCCGGATCTCCAGCCGGGCCGAGTCCGCGCGTCAATCCTGATTCTCCCCGGCGGCGGATATGTCATGACTTCCGACCGCGAGGCTGAGCCGGTGGCCCTGCGTTTTCTGGCCAAAGGCTTCAACGTGTTCGTGCTGCGGTATTCGGTGCGGCGCAGCCATTACCCGGTGGCGCTGGTCGAATCGGCCGAGGCCATGCGGTTGATTCGTACGAACGCGGAAGCATGGCACGCCGACCCCGAACGAATCGCCGTGATGGGCTTTTCCGCAGGCGGGCATCTGGCGGCGAACCTCGCCACCACGGCCGGCGATGACGATCTGCACGAACACGGATACGATCCGGACGAGGTGCGCCCGAATGCGCTGATGCTCGCCTATCCGGTAATCACATCCGGCGAATACGCGCATCGCGGCAGCTTCCAATACCTGCTGGGCGCGCATGATCATGATCAGGCGCTGCGCGACAAGCTGTCAATCGAGAAGCATATCGATGCCAAGACGCCGCCTGTGTTCGTCTGGCACACGATGAACGACGCCACCGTGCCTGTGGAGAACACGCTGATGCTCATCGCGGCCTGCCGGGTAGCCGGCGTGAGCGTCGAGGCCCATCTGTTCCCCGAAGGACGTCACGGGCTTTCCCTGGCCAATGAGGAGACCGCCTACCACGGCAGTGCAGAACACATCGTGCCGGCCGTGCAATGCTGGCCCGAACTGGCCGAAGCCTGGTTGCGGCGACTGTTCTAGTGGTCCGTCCCGATATTTGTTGTGTGGTGCTGGCCCCCTCTGATGGGACGTTGCCGTGAAGCAAACAGCGGAGCTGTTTGTAGGCAGCGTGTGAGCCGGCAGGCGAACCAGTTGGATGCCGCGCGCAGCGCGTCCCTGATTGCAGGACGGGCTGTCAGCGAAGCTGACTGGGGGAGAGAAAAAGCTTAATCCTTCAATTTTTACGATCCTGCCCACTAGGCAAAACACCATTACGCTGTACGCCAAGCGCACCTATCGGTTATGGAATAATAGCAACCGTATGCATCGGCAGCAGTTGCGTCGATGTCCATAACCGCGCAGTCCTGCGATGATCGGGGGAGATAACCCGGTGCGCTCGCAGAACTGATTACTCCGCGGCTATACCAAGGAGAACATCATGGATGATCGCCTTACAGATCAGTCCACACTATCCGCGACCGCAACGAACGAGATCGCGGAATCAGAAGAAGTGCGCGCCCAGCAGGCCCTGCTCGGCGACGCCGATCCCAGCCTGACAAGTGCCGAGGATGTGGCCAAAGCCCTGAATGTCGACCCGAAACAGGGCCTGAGCGAAGAGGAAGCCAGCCGCCGACTGGCCAAATTCGGCCCGAACGAACTCGCCAGCGCTCCGCCCGTACCGAAATGGAAGAAGTTCCTGGCCCAGTTCCAGGATCCGCTGGTGTACCTGCTGCTTGCCGCCACTGTGATTTCGGTGATTGCCTGGTTCATCGAGAAAGCTAACGCCGTACCCGGTGCCGAAGGGGGAGAGGCGCTCCCGTTCGATGCGCTGGTCATCGTGCTGATTCTGATCGTCAACGCCGTGCTCGGCTACATCCAGGAGGCCAAGGCCGAGGCCGCGGTGGAGGCGCTCGCCCAAATGACCGCGCCTCAGACCTCGGTGATGCGCGGCGGCAAGGTGCAGCGCATCAACACCGTCGACGTGGTGCCCGGCGACATCATCGTGCTTGCCGAGGGCGACTCCGTGTCCGCCGACGGCCGCCTGGTGAACGCGGCGAGCCTGCGCATCGCCGAAGCGAGCCTGACCGGCGAATCCGTGCCGGTCGGCAAAAAGCCGGACACACTGGCCGCAGCCAAGGCTTTGGGCGACCGAGCCAACATGGTGTTCAACGGCACGTCCGTCACGCAGGGCACGGGTCGCGCCATCGTGACCGGAACCGGCATGAACACGCAGGTCGGCAAGATCGCCGACA
Organism: Bifidobacterium sp. UTCIF-1; assembly: GCF_006408915.1. NCBI lineage: Bacteria > Bacillati > Actinomycetota > Actinomycetes > Bifidobacteriales > Bifidobacteriaceae > Bifidobacterium > Bifidobacterium sp. UTCIF-1. The sequence continues at coordinate 29,227 of NZ_JFAG01000024.1, read as the reverse complement.
TGCTCTCCGCCACGGAAGACGAGAAGACCCCGCTGCAGAAGGAGATGGACTACGTCTCCAAGATCCTGGGCATCGCGGTGTGCATCATCGCCGTCGTGGTGCTGGTGGCGCTCGCCGTGCTGGAAGGATTCCACGATATCCATGACGTGATCGACTCCCTGCTGCTCGCCGTCTCGCTGGCCGTGGCCGCCGTGCCGGAAGGCCTGGCCGCGATTCTGACCGTGGTGCTCGCGCTCGGAGTGCAGCGCATGGCCGCGCACAACGCTATCGTCAAGAAACTGCATTCGGTGGAGACGCTGGGCTCCGCATCCGTGATCTGCTCGGATAAGACCGGCACGCTGACCCGCAACGAGATGACGGTGGAGCGTGTGGTGACGCCGTCCGGCGAGGTGCAGATCACCGGCACCGGCTACTCGCCCGAGGGTCGCATGGTTATGGCCGATGGCTCCGGCTCGGACAGCGAGCAGGCTCGGGTCGTGGCCGATGAGGTAGTGGCCACGCTGCTCGCCGGCACGCTGGCGAACGATGGCGAGCTGCGCCAGGATGCCAACGGACGTTGGGAGACCGTGGGCGACCCGACTGAAGTCTCGCTGATCGTGGCCGCCCGCAAGGTCAAGGCGGACCACAAGGCGAAGCGCTTCACGCGCGTGGGCGAGATTCCGTTCACCTCCGAACGCAAGCGCATGTCCATCATCGCCAAGGACGACACCGACTCCGGCAAGCTCACCGTGTTCGCCAAGGGCGCGCCCGACGTGCTTTTGAGCTACTGCTCCCGCATCCGCGTGGGCAGCCAGGTGCGCAAACTCACCGAAGGCGACCGCCAGTCGATCCTCGCCACTGTCGAACGGCTCTCCTCCGAGGCTTACCGCACGTTGGGCGAAGCCTGCCGTCCGCTGGAGACCAGCAGCCTTGCCGATGTGCCCGGTGTCACGGTGAACGCGGCCGGCCAGGTGGCGGACATCGCCGACCAGGCCGACGCCATCGAAACCGACCTGATCTGGAATGGCATGGTCGGCATCATCGACCCGCCGCGCACCGAAGTCCGCGATTCCGTGGCCGAGGCGCATCGCGCCGGCATCCGCACGGTGATGATCACCGGCGACCATCCGCTCACCGCGGCCCGCATCGCCTCCGACCTGGGCATCATCGCCAAGGACGGCAAAGCGCTGACCGGCGACCAGCTCGACCAGCTGGGCAGCGAGGCCGAACTCGACAAGGCCACCGCAGACGTCTCCGTATACGCGCGAGTGGCACCCGAACATAAATTGAAGATCGTCGAATCCCTGCAACGCCAAGGCAACATCGTGGCCATGACCGGCGACGGCGTCAACGACGCCCCCGCCGTCAAGTCTGCGGACATCGGCGTGGCCATGGGCATCACCGGCACCGAGGTCACCAAGCAGAGCGCCAAGATGATCCTCGCGGACGACAACTTCTCCACCATCGTGGCAGCCGTGCGCGAAGGCCGCGTGATCTTCGACAACATCCGCAAGTTCCTGCGCTACCTGCTGAGCTCGAACGTGGGCGAGGTGTTCACCGTGTTCCTCGGCGTGGTGTTGGCCGGCTTCCTCGGCATCCGCCAGCCGGAGACCGTGGGCGTCACCGTGCCGCTGCTCGCCACGCAGCTGCTGTGGATCAACCTCTTGACCGATGCCGCGCCCGCGCTCGCGATGGGCGTCGACCCGCAGACCGATGACGTGATGGGTCGCAAGCCCCGCCGCGTCACTGACCGCGTGATCGACGCCTCGATGTGGGGCGACATTGTCTACATCGGCATCATCATGGCCATCGTTACGCTGATTGGCATGGACATGCATCTGTCCGGAGGCCTGTTCACCGACCGTTCGGTGGAGGCCGTCGGCCATGAGGCGCAGATGGTCGAGGCGCGCACGATGGGCTTCACGATCCTCGTGTTCGCCCAGCTGTTCAACGCGCTCGCCTCCCGCTCCCACCTGCAGTCCGCGTTCGTCGGTCTCTTCTCCAACAAGTGGCTGTGGGGCGCGATCGGGCTTTCGATTGTGCTGCAGCTTGTGGTGATCTACGTGCCGTTCCTGAACTCGGCGTTCGGCACCACGCCTCTGAGCGCATTGGCATGGCTGGAATGCATCGGATTGGCAGCCATCGTGCTGGTGGCTTCCGAGCTGCGCAAGGCCGTGCTGCGCGCCATGGCCAGGAAGTAATAGCTGGAAGCAAGAACGGCCGGCCGCCCCCTAATGAGGGGGCGGCCGGCCGTTACTACGGCTCAATGGTCGAGAGCTCAGTTCAGTTGGTCGATCCGGAAGTGGAGCTGTCGCCGCCGTCCGTGGACTGATCGCCTCCGTTGGACTGGTCGTTGCCATTCTGTTGTTGCTGCTGTTGCTGCTGCTGGGCTTCTTCCTCGGCCTGCTTCTTCGCTTCTTCGTCTGCCTTGGCCTTGGCCTCAGCGTCCGCCTTCTGCTTGGCCTGCATCGAGGCGTTCACATCCGATTCCGCCTTCTGCAAGGCGGAGATGGCATTGTCGATATCGGCGTCGGACGGATTCGAGCTATTCATCACGTTGTTCGCGGTGGTGATCGCCGTCTGCAGGGCGGTGCGGGTATTCTCATCCGCGACGCTGCCAGCGGAACCGGTCAACGTGGCCTGTGCCTGGGAAACAGCCGAGCTGAGCTTGCTCTTCTTGGCATCGACGTCAGCGGTCTTCTGCGAGGCGGTCACGGCTTTGATGGCGCTGTTGATGGCATCCGTCTGGTCGGTCACCGTGTCGACGTTCCCCTGCATGTCCTTGACCTGCTGCTTGAGCTGGTCTGCGGACAGGTTGGAATTGCAGCTGGCGGTGTCTGCAGGGTTCTGCCCCTTCTCCACGGCGGCGTTCAGCGTATCGATGGTCGTGCTGTCCGCCACCTTGCCTTTGGCTGTTTGAGAGGTGCTTTGCCCCTTGGTCACGGCGCTTTCCAGCTTCTTCTTGGCTGCGTCGTACTGCTTGGCGACCACCTTGCATTCGGTCAGCGCGGCTGCCTGACTGACCTTGCTGCTGTTGGATCGCCACAGGAACAGGCCGCCGCCGATCAATGCGACTACTGCCACCACGATTGCCGCGGTGATCGCGATCTTGCGCGTATCCTTCTTGTCGGCGCCGCCGTTATGCTGTCCTCGGCCATTGCCGTCGCCGGAGTCGGCATCGTCCTCATCCTCGAACTGCTCGAATGGGGAGATGGCGGGCGGGAGCGGCTGCGCCGGCTCTTCTGTGCCGGCGAGACGGGCGGGCGGATTGGTCACCGGCTGGAACACCTGTGTCGCCTCTTCGTCGGCGGGAATCTCGCCGTTCGCCGCGTTTGCGGCCGATTCGGTGGCCAGCGGTATGGCCGGAGGCTGGGCCAGCGGCGAGTACGCCTGCGTGGCCTGATCCTGAGAAGGCGCTGTCGGGCTCCCCAGTGGAGGAAGCGCCGCATTCGGCGTTGAGACAACCGTCGGTGGCTGAGTCGGCTGGAACAGCTGCGTGGCTTCTTCACTGGCTTCAGAGCTCACGGGCTGTTGGAGCGGTTGTGTCGGCGGGGTGTACGGCATCGCTTGCGTGGGCTGGCCGTACGGCGACTGCTGAGCCGGCTGGATTGGCTGAGCCGACGCTTCGGCCGGGGCTACGGGGGCTACCGGGCGGAAACTCTGCGTGGCCTGATCCCAGACGTACTGTTGTTGTCCGGCGGCAGGGACGATTGGTTGTGATTCGACTGCCGGCTGTGCGATTGGCTGGACCGGTTCTGCGATTGGCTGGGTCGGAGGCGCCGGGGCGGGCGTCGGCTGCGGTGTTGCGGGAAATGGCTGGAATGCCTGTGTCGCCTCGGAGAGCGGAGGCTGAGGTTGCGCTTGCTGTGCCGGCTGCGTCGGCTGCGCGGGTTGCGCGGATTGTACCGGTCGGGCGACCGGAACCGTGCCCCATGCCGGCGCATCGGCCGAGCTCGAATAATTGGATGGTGCCGGAGACGTCGGTGCCGGCATCGCCTGGGTGGGCTGTACATTGCCTGCAACACCTGCGCCGCCTGCAACGCCTGTGCCGGTCGCGGCGGCACCTGTTGCAGCGGCACCATAATCGGGCCACTGCAGGGAAGGCCATGCCGTCGGCTCCTGATCAGCGGGATCCTTTGCAGCGGATCCCTGCGGTTGCTGCTGTGCAGAAGCTCCCTGTCCCGGCAGGGGAGGCACTACCGGCTTGATTGGTTCCTGATGCTGCTGGAAGTCAAATTGAAAACCGCCATCACTGTTGGTCATTGCATCTCCTTGGCGTACATGAGTGCTCCGGCATTGATGCCGAAGCGCCAGCCAACCGGTCGAGCCGATGTTCCACACATCAGCGGCCGGTCGGTATACGGATTAGTCGTCGATATGAGCTCGGTAGAAGTTCACGTATGAGCGGCTCGGTGTCGGGCCGCGCTGGCCCTGATAATGTGAGCCGGTACCTGCAGAGCCGTACGGATGCTCGGCCGGCGAGCTCAACTGGAAGAAGCACATCTGGCCGATCTTCATGCCAGGCCACAGTTTGACCGGCAGCGTGGAGACGTTCGACAGCTCAAGCGTGATGTGCCCCTCGAAGCCAGGGTCGATGAAACCCGCGGTCGAATGGGTCAGGATGCCCAGACGTCCGAGCGAGCTCTTGCCCTCAAGTCGTGCGGCTATAGTCGGGTCCAGCTTCACATATTCCCAAGTGGATCCCAATGCGAACTCGCCGGGATGCAGGATCCAGGGCTCATCGGGGCCAACCTCGAACTGTTCGGTGAGCGCCCCCTGATTCTCGGCAGGGTCGACATAGGTGTAGGCGTGGTTGTTGAAGAGGCGGAAATACCGATCCAGCCTGACATCGATGGAAGCGGGCTGCACCATTTCGGGAGTCCACGGTTCGAGCGAAATATGACCAGCGGACTGTGCGGCGATGATATCGCGGTCGGACAGCAGCATAGAGAAACTCCTTGAATGACAATACTGCGGTCAAGTTTAGCGCCCAGTGCGGAAACACAGCATGCGGTAGTCGCGGGAGGGCGTGCGCGCAGGATACTGAGATTCTCAGGTTATTCCCAGAAAACATCAGCATTAGACACAGAAACCAGTGGTTATATAAGAAATGTCAGCGGAAAGCTGATCAGGAACAGCAGCAGTTCCCGATAATTGAACCCCTTTCTTCTTCTCTCTCCTTTCTCTCCCCGGCGCCAACCCGCCGGGGTTCTTTTTTGCGCAGGCGTCGCCGATGCTTGCAGTTGCGGATACTCGCACTGAGATCCCTCAGTGCACGAAATTCTCGAGAATTGCCCATCTCCCGAGAATTTGCGTCGCTGGGAGTCGGTCAGTGCACGAAATTCTCGAACATTGGGTTGTTTTCGAGAATTTGCGTCGCTGCTGCGAAACGGGGATCGTCTATAACGCCTTCCGCCGGTCTCGCGTTCATCCCATGGGATGACGACCGTCTCGGCCCTACAGCGATATACTGGCAATCAGCCGGACGAGAGGGAACTCTTATGGGGAAGAACAACGAGGAATACGACTTTTTCGACGGTGCGGAGTATGAGGACGCTCCCCGGTCCCGGAGCGCGCGCGGCGGTCGCCAAGGTTCGCGCCCTTCAGGCAGACGCGCGGCGCGACTGAGAGTAGACAGTCCTGCATCGAAGGTGCTGCGGCGTTTGGCGCTGGTGACGGGTCTCCTTGCTGTTGCGGCGGGTGCGGCATCCGCCGTACATGAGATCGCGCCCTATGCCATTCCTTTCCTCGTCGACATGCCCGGCCGGTACATTGCGGTCGCCGCCGCGGTGCTCATAGGGCTCACTCTGATGTTCGTGATCGGCGCGCGCTCCACCATGCCGCGCAGCTCGACGCACGGAGGTGTCGGTGGGGGCGGCATCGTATGCATGGTGCTGGCCTGTGCGTGTCTGGTGGTCGGTGTGGCCGTGGGCGTACTGTTCCCGGACGGTTTGATTCTGCCGGATAACGACAAAGCCCCGGTGGAGAGCACCCAGCAGATGGAACAGGGCATCGAACAGGCCGCCGGCACGTGCACGGCCGGCTGGCAGGGTATGGATACGGGCGGTCTGCCCGGTGTCTCAACAGTACAGATGTGCGCAGAGCCGCGTATGGCGTTCGTTTCGTTCGAGTCCGAGACGATGGCCGCAGTGGGCAAGGCCCCGATCAAGGTGAAGATCGCCGAGCTGCTGGCACAGTATTCGAATAACGAGAAGGCCCGGGGCGATTGGCGACTGCTGGTCGGCAAACGTTGGATGGTGTTCGCCGAGGCCGACAACATCACCAAGCTGCAGCAGCAGTGGGGCGGTGACATCGAGAACATCACTGCCGACGATGGCGCTGCTGATGCCGATGCTACTGATGGTGCCGGCTCCGGCACGAACGCCGATGCCGGTCAGTGATCGGTGATTGCTTAGCGGTCCGTTTCACAATTGTCATGTGGTGCTGGCCCCTCTGATGGACGTTGCCGTTAAGCAAACAGCGGAGCTGTTTGTAGGCAACGTGCGAGCCGGCAGGCGAGCCGGCCAACCGCGCGCGAAGCGCATCCACAATTGCAGGACGAGCCGCGCCGGCGAAGCGGGACTGAAGGGTAGTGAATTAATCAACGAACTTACGGCGAGGCATATTAGCGTTTGGCCGCCTGTATCCCTGAGTTCCACGTCAATCCGACGTGCAACGTCCGACGCCGCCATTGCGATGGAGGCGCGCGGCTGCCGTACACTTCCGGACGACCGTAGCGCATGATAGAATTCATTTTGTTAACAACATTAACAACCTATCTGAAATACAGAGAGGAGCGCTCATGAGCACTGGGCGTTTTACGATTCCCAGCGAAGAGAACTTCGCCGAGAAAACCAAGGAGCTCGCTGAGCTGTGGGGTGCCGATGCCATCCGCAACTCGGACGGCACGCACCTGGACGAAGCCGTCCAGGCACTTGGCAAGAAGATTTACAGCGCATACTTCCCGACCCGCGCGCACAACGAGTGGATCACGCTGCACATGGACGAGACGCCGCAGGTCTACCTGCTGACCGACCGTGTGCTGGCCGAATCCGATGCCGTTGACGTGCCGCTGATGGACGGCTTCTTCGCCGAGCAGCTGACGCCCAACCGCGACGCCGACCCGCACAAGTACTGGGAAGTGGTCGACCGCACCACCCGCGAGGTCGTGCCGCCCGAGCACTGGACGTTGGACGCCGATGCCGACACCGTGCATGTGACGGGCGTCACCCCGATGCACGAGTACACGGTCTCCTTCATGGCCTACATCATCTGGGATCCGGTCGAGATGTACAACCACCTCACCAACAACTGGGGTGATAAGGAACACGAGATCCCGTTCGACATCTACCATCCGGCCACCCGCAAGTTCGTGTTCGACACCTTCGAGCAGTGGCTCAAGGACAACCCGCAGGTGGATGTGGTGCGCTTCACCACGTTCTTCTACCAGTTCACCCTGCTCTTCGACCCGAAGCACCGCGAAAAGGTGGTCGACTGGTTCGGCTGCTCCTGCACGGTCTCCCCGCAGGCGCTCGACGATTTCGAGAAGCAGTACGGCTACCGTCTGCGCCCCGAGGACTTCGTGGACGGCGGCGCCTACAACTCCGCATGGCGTGTGCCCCGCAAGGCGCAGCGCGACTGGATCGACTTCCTCTCCGGCTTCGTGCGCGAGAACGTCAAGAAGCTCGCCGACATGTCCCACGCCGCCGGCAAGGAAGCGATGATGTTCCTCGGCGACCAGTGGATCGGCACCGAGCCCTACAAGGAGGGCTTCGGCGATCTGGGCCTGGACGCCGTGGTCGGCTCCATCGGCGACGGCACCACCACCCGCATGATCGCGGACATCCCCGGCGTGAAGTACACCGAGGGTCGCTTCCTGCCATACTTCTTCCCGGACACCTTCTACGAGGGCAACGACCCGAGCATCGAAGGCCTTGACAACTGGCGCAAGGCCCGTCGCGCCATCCTGCGCTCGCCGATCTCCCGCATGGGATACGGCGGCTACCTGTCCCTCGCGGCCAAGTTCCCGAAGTTCGTGGACACCGTGACACACATCGCCAACGAATTCCGCGACATCCACGATCGTACCGACGGCAAGGCCGCCGAAGGCGAGCTCACCGTGGCCATCCTCAACTCCTGGGGCAAGATGCGCTCCTGGATGGCCTTCACCGTGGCCCACGCGCTGCCGAACAAGCAGACCTACTCGTACTACGGCATCCTCGAATCCCTCTCCGGCATGCGCGTCAACGTGCGCTTCATCAGCTTCGACGACGTGCTCGAGCACGGCGTGGACCCGGACATCGACGTGATCATCAACGGTGGTCCGGTCGACACCGCATTCACCGGCGGCGACGTATGGGCCAATCCGAAGCTCGCCGAGACCCTGCGCGCCTGGGTGCGCGGTGGCGGCGCCTTCGTGGGCGTCGGCGAGCCGAGCTCCCTGCCGCGCTTCCAGGCCGGACGCTTCTTCCAGCTCGCTGACGTGCTCGGTGTGGATGAGGAGCGCTTCCAGACCCTGTCCATCGACAAGTACTTCCCGCCGGTCACCCCGGACCACTTCATCACCGAAGACGTGCATGTCGATCCCGAAGCCCGCAAGGCTTGGGAGGAAGCCGGCTACCGCATCCCGCTGTCGGGCTGCGGCGGCGGTCAGGGCAAGGCGCCGCTCGGCGGCATCGACTTCGGCGAGCCGGTGGCCAACACCTATCCGATCAACGAGGACGTGACGCTGCTGCGCGCCGACAACGGCCAGGTGCAGCTCGCCGTCAACGAATACGGCAAGGGCCGTGGCGTGTACGTGTCAGGGCTTCCGTACTCGGCAGCGAACGCGCGTCTGCTCGAACGCATCCTGTTCTACGCCTCCCATAACGAGGACAAGTATGCGGCATGGAGCTCGTCCAACCCCGAATGCGAGGTCGCGCACTTCCCAGAACAGGGCATCTACTGCGTGATCAACAACACCGAGGAGCCACAGACCACGACGGTCACGCTGGCGGACGGCAGCACCGAGACCTTCGACCTCGAAGGCAGCGGCATCGCCTGGCGCAACGCCTGATCGGGCTTATTGCCGAACATCTGTAACCATCACCACAAACAACATGGAGATATCTAAGGAACAGTTATGACTGAAGTCATCATTGTCAAGAACCAGGAAGAAGCCGGCCAGATCTACGGTCGTGCCGTCGCGGACCTCATCAAGGCCAAGCCGGATGCGGTGCTCGGCCTGGCCACGGGTTCCAGCCCGCTGGCCGCCTACCAGGCGCTCGCCAAGATCGTCAAGGACGAATCCATCGATGTGAGCCAGGTGCGCGGTTTCGCGCTGGACGAGTACCTCGGCCTGCCGCTCGAGCACCCGCAGTCCTACCATTCCACCATCCACCGCACGGTCGTCGAGCCGCTCGGCCTCGACCCGGAGAAGGTGCACGTGCCCGGTGACATCCTCAACGGCGCTCCGCTCGAGGACGGCGACAAGATCGCGCTGGCCGGCCCGGCCTACGATCGTGCGATCGAAGCCGCCGGCGGCATCGACGTACAGATCCTCGGCATCGGCACCGACGGCCACATCGGCTTCAACGAGCCGGGCTCGTCGCTCGCCTCCGGCACGCGCGTCAAGACCCTGGCCGAGCAGACGCGCATCGACAACGCCCGCTTCTTCGACGACGACATCAACCAGGTGCCGACCCACTGCATCACGCAGGGCATCGGCACGGTGCTCAAGGCCCGTCATCTGGTGCTGCTGGCGTTCGGTTCCGGCAAGGCCGAGGCCATCGAGGAGACGGTGGAGGGCGGCGTGTCCGCGTTCTGCCCGGCCTCCGCGCTGCAGCTGCACCCGCACGCCACCATCATCATCGATGAGGAAGCCGCCAGCCGCCTGCGCCACAAGGACTACTACCGTTACGCCTTCGCGCACAAGCCTGCCTGGCAGGGTATCTGATCGGTACGCCTGCGTGGCCGACAGACCGCCTCGCTGAGGCGTCGCGGAGCTGATTCGCCCCATACTGCCCGAATGTGACACACATCATGGTCACATTCGGGCATAGTCATATTGAGACCATTTACCATAAAACACATGAGCAACGAAGCCAACTCCCGCATTCCATTGGTCGGTGGCGAATCCGGTGAAGTCCCCGGCCATTACGGCGACCCGCTGACCGTGAGCCATGCCGCCACAGCGCGCGGTGGATTCGGCCAGCACCTGACCCATCCGCTGTTCCTGTTGCTGCACGGCTGGGGGTCGAACGAGCAAGAGATGGCGGACATCATGCGGCTGATCGCGCCGTACAACGATTTCGTCGCGCTGCGCGGACCGCTGACCTTGGCGTCGGCGCGGGAGGAGCGCGATGCCGACGGCGATAGTGGTTCGGCGTCTACGCGACAGGCTGGTGGCGCGGAATCGCTGGCTGCCGCGGCCTCGGCGGAGTTGCCGGCTGCGGTAGGTTCGGCGGACGCGGTGGAATCATCGGCTGCGGTGGAATCGCCGGCGGCGGCGTGCGCGTCACCCGACGCCGAAGCCCAATCGCCTCAAGCCTGCGCGAATCATACGATTTGGCACACCGGCGGATGGCGGGATGCAGCGGGCGAGCCCGGCAACTATGCGTGGTTGCACGGGGCGATGCCCGTAGGCGAGGATCGTGACTACGATGCGTACGCCGCGGCCTGCGCGGTCGATGACTGGGTGTCTGCGAACATCCCCGCCGACCGCGACATCGTGCCGCTTGGCTTCTCCCAAGGCGGCCTCGTCGCCGTGCACCTGCTGCGCATCAATCCCGAACGGTACCGCGCGGTCATCAGCCTATCCGGCTTCAACGCGCCCGGCCAAGTGCCCGGCACCGCGCCCGCCGACGACCGGCTCGCCGACTACGACATCCCCGTGTTCTACACCTACGGCAAGAACGACGGTGTCGTGCCGAAATACGAACTGTTTGCCACTGCGGCATGGCTCGAGGAGCACACATGGCTCAAAACCAAGAGCTACCACGGCCTCGACCACAATGTGAGCCTTGAGGAGTTCGCCGATCTGCGCCAGTGGCTGCTCGACAACGACATCACCTCGGGCGTGCTGTAGCCTCGGTTGTGCCGTGGCGGGCGGTACGGGTGGGCGGCCGGGCACCGGTGGTGTGGTCGGGTGCGCCGCCGTACGGTACGGAGGCCCGGGGTGCCGGCGGGTGGCACGGGTGGGCGGTGGTTCTGGTGACGCGGTGGCGCTGGGGCGCGGTGGCGCTGGTTGGGCGGTGGTCCGGTGACGCGGTGGTTGGTACGTGCTGGGGCGGCTGGTGGCGCGGTTGGGCGGCGGTTTTCTGGTGACGCGGTGGCTCCGGTGAGGCTTTTGGAGGCTTCTGGAGGCTGTATGTTCGCGTTCCAACCTATACCCCGCGAACATACAGCCGGTTATTGCCGCAAAAACGACTGTAAGTTTGCGCCGCCTTCGTTGGGACGCGAACATACAGCCGGTTCGGCGTTCATTCCGTGCTGTGTCGCACCAATGCTGCGTCGGGTCCCAGGCTGGCTTCCGCGTCGGTGCCGCGAGTCTAGGCTGAATCGATTGCGCCAGACGGACATTGCGCCGCACGTACGTTGCCGCCGGTCATAGACTGGGGCCGTGAGCACAGGGGATAACGCAAGGGGTCTTGCAGACAGCATCGATCAGAATCATCTGGATGAATCGCCGCGCGGGCTGGCGATTATGGCCGTGGTGGGCGTGGCGGTCGGCATACTGTCCGGCATGTTCGGCATCGGCGGCGGTACGGTGATCGTACCGGCGCTGGTCTGGCTCGGCCTCACGCAGCGGCATGCGGCGGCCACCTCGATGATGGCAATCGTGCCCACGGCCGTATCCGGCGTGGTTTCCTATGCCGTGGGCGATGATGTGGATTGGATTGCCGCAGTCATCATTTTCGCCGGCATGTTCGTGGGCGGACAGATCGGGTCGTGGCTGCTGTCTAAACTGCCGGAGCTCGTGCTGCGATGGGCGTTCGTGCTGTTCCTGGTGTTCGTGATCGTGAACCAGGCCATGTCGAACCCCTCGCGTGATTCACGCATCGTGCTGAACGCGGCAACGGTTGCAGGACTAATCGCGTTTGGAGTGATTGCCGGCATCCTGGCCGGACTGCTGGGCATCGGCGGCGGGGCGATCTGTGTGCCGGCGCTGTCGATCATCTTCGGGGCGAGCGATCTCATCGCGCGTGGCACATCGTTGCTCGCCATGTTTCCGAACGCTATCACCACGTCCGTGGCCAATGCGCGTCGGCGTATGGTGCATATCAAAGCCGCTCTGATCATCGGAATCGTCGCCGCGCTGACCGCGCCCTTGGGCACGTGGATTGCCGAAGCCGTGACTCCGAGGACCGGTGCGATCCTGTTCACCGTCTACCTGTGTGTGCTGCTAGTGCGTTCGCTGTTCGTGGCGCTCAAAGCCGCCCGTCGCTGACCGAGAGAGCGGCTGCGCGTAGGCGAGGGGAGCGGCTGCGCCGCGACGGTGATGCAAGTTAGATGCCGGAATCGGCATCAACTGGTATGGTCTCGCCTTCGGCGAGGCTGGTTTCTGCGAGCCTACGGACAGTCCACTGGACTGTCCGTAGGCTCGCAGGATGCAGGTCTAGTGGTCTGTCTCGTAATTGTCTGAGTGGTGTTGGCCCCCTCTGACGAGGGGCTGTCAGCGAAGCTGACTGGGGGAGAGACAGGAGATGCACTGCTCAATTATTAGTTGAGACGGACCACTAGATGCCGGAATCGGCATCGACTTGCATCACATAAATGTTGCGGCGGAGTATTTTGGCTTGAGTCCGGCTGATGTCACCGGCTTCGAGCATGTCTTGGATCACCCGCAGTTCGATGCCGTAGCTTTCACGCTTGACCTCCTCGACCTGCCCGATGACCGCCGCCGAACCGCTCATGGTCGGTCGGGCCTTGAGCGAGGCCTCGGCCCGTCGATAATCGAGCAGCAGCGCGGAGCAATGCTCGGTGTTGTATGTGTCGCGTCCCATCTCATCCACCAGACGGTCGATCACATGATGGATCGCCTCGATCTGCAATGCGCGCGTGCGGGCGAATATCTGGTCCTCGCTCACCAGCGGCGCGGTGTGCCGGATCTTGGATATCGTGCGCTTGGCGACGTTGTTCACGCGACGCTGCAGCATGCGCGCACGGCCGCGGATCTGCGAAACCGTATGGCCATCCGTCTCGGAATCCACTGCGGTATGCCGCAGCGTGTTCATGATCTGATCGAGCATGCGCTCGCAAGCTTCCTCGTTCAGCTCCTGTGTGGCGGGATCGGGGTCCGGATGGGCCTTGATTGCATCCAATTGCTGATGGATGAACTGCTTCTCCCAATGCAACGCCTCGATCTGCAATTGCTCCAGACCTTGCGGGTCGGCGGTGCCGATGCGCTGCTTCAGCCTGCTGATGCGCTTGGTGTACAGGTCGATCACCATCAGAATCGCCCGACGGTTCTCGGGTGTGATGCGACCTGTCAGCTCCTCCACAGTAGCGCGCAATACATCTACGGTGATGGGAATCATTTCGGTGGCGGGATCCTTGCCGCGGTTCGGCGCGAGCAACGGAAGCAGGAAGTTCGCCAGCAGCAGGGTGAGTACGATGACGCCGGAGGCTATGAACATCAGCTCGTCGCGCATCGGGAAATCGGCGCCGCCAGCGATGGAGTACGGGATGGTGAACATCAACGAGAGCGTGATGGTGCCTTTCGGGCCGCCGAATGTCATCACTGCGGCCGAACGCCAGCGTTCGGGTGTCATGCGGCGGCGGTGGCCGGTATACATGTCGCGCGCGATGCGAAGCATGCCCGCCACCCAGGCGAAGCGCAGGACAATCACTATCGCAGTGACCAGCAGAATGATGCCGATCAGCACCAGATTGCTGATGCGCGGGTCGGACCAGCTGGTCATCATGGCGCCAGGCAGCTGCATTCCCAGCAGGATGAACACCGCGCCGTTGAGCGAGAAACTCAGCACTCCCCACACCGATGTCGACACGATGTTCGTGCGTGCCACATTCGGCCCCACACCGGTGCGGTCGAATCGGATGAACAGGCCGGCCGCCACCACGGCCAGAATGCCGGACACGTGGAATTCCTCGGCACCCAGATACAACAGGAACGGGAGGAACAGTTCCATGAGGATGCGTGTGGTGGTGGTCTCCCAGCCGAGCGATCGCACTGTTTCGAATACCCAATTGGCGATCACCGCCACCACGAGGCCGAACGCTGTGCCGCCGATGAACGACACCACAAACTCGCCAGCCGCCTCGCCGACCGCAAACTTGCCGGTGAAGGCCGCAGCCAGTGCGAACTGGAATCCGACGATGCCGGATGCGTCGTTGAACAGTGATTCGCCCTTGAGCACACCTCGTTGACGTTGTGTCAGCGACGCCTCCTTGCCAAGGGAGCTGACGGCCACTGCGTCCGTCGGTCCCAATGCCGCGCCCAAGGCCAGTGCGGACGCCAGCGATATCGCCGGCCAGACGGCGTGCAGGATGAATCCCACTGCCACCATCGTCGCGATCGCCAGGCCAATGGCGAGCGAAAGACTGAGTTTCAGGGTTTTCAGTAGCGCGGATTTATCGATTTCGTGCGCTTCGAGATACAGCAGCGGCGCGATGAACAGCACCATGAACAATTCAGGATTGAGCCTGGCGTTCGGGAAAAACGGCAGATACGCTACGAGCACGCCCAGCGCGATCTGCACCAGAGGTGTGGAGACTTTCGGGATGAAGCGACTGGCAAACGAACTGACCACTACGGCCGCGATAATGCACATGATAAGTTCGAATACCGCCATGATTGTCCTTTCTTCCCCGGGGCAAGTATATGGGAACCGTTAGGAAATCCGGTTACGCGGCATGGCCCGCCGTTTGCGATAAGCGCGTGCCGCGGATTGCGTGGGTTGGGTGTTTCGTCGGTTGGGCCGAGGTTCTGCTTCGCTGGGGTGTGTGAGCGGGGTGTTCAGCCGGTTGGGCCGCGGTTTCGCTCCGCTGGGGGTGTGTGAGCGGGGCGTTTCATCGGTTGGGCCGAGGGTTTGCCTCGCTGACGGGCTGTGAGCGGGGTGTTTCGTCGGTTGGGCCGTGGTTTCGCCTCGCTGGGGGTGTGTGAGCGGGGTGATTCGTTGGTCGGCTAGTGGTTTTGCCTCGCTGACGGGCTGTGGGTGGGGTGTTCTGTTGGTCGGACCGAGGGTTTGCCTCGCTGACGGGCTGTGAGCGGGGTGTGTTCCCGGTCGGTCCGAGGTTTCGCTCCGTTGACGGGTTTGTAGCGGGGTGTTCCGCCGGCTGGCTAGAGGTTCTGCCCCGTTGAGAATGAGACAGCGGAGCAAGCCGTCGGCTGGGCTGTGGTTTCGCTTTGCTGGGGGTGTGTGAGTGGGGTGTTTCTGTGGTTGGGCCGAGGTTTCGCCGCGCTGAGGTGGGTGAATACCGGGGGTGAGCGCATACAGAGGGTGAGCGAATACAGAGGGTGGATGAATACCGGGGGTAAGCGCATACAGGGGTGAATACAGGGCGTGACCGAATGTACAGCGCAGGCCCCGGCACTGTTTGCGCTGCGTATGCGTATGCGCATGACTGTGTTTGCTATGTAGACTCGCAGTATGGATCTGAAAGTGGCATATACGCAGGCGATGCGAGAGGCGCTGGCGCTGGCCCGGCAGGCTGCCGAGGCCGGCGACGTGCCGGTCGGCGCGGTGGTGCTGGATGCCGCCGGGCGGATAATCGGCCGAGGCTGCAACACGCGCGAGGCGCATGGCGACCCACTGGCTCATGCCGAGATTCTGGCGATGCGCGAGGCCGCGCAGACGCTGGCCAAGGCCGGTTCGGATACGCGCGACGCTGCGGAAGCTGCTGATATGGATGATTCTGATATGGATTCCTGCGGAGTCGATGCCGCTAAGCCGTATGCCACACATCGGCAGTCGAATTGTATGGCATGCCGAACGGTTTCGGATGATGGGATTGCGGCCTATGGGACTGCGGCCGAGCGTCCGCATAGTGGGGCACAGCGTCCGCACAGCGAGGCATACTGCGCTCGCGCTCGCGCCCACTCTTGGAATCTTGCCGACTGCACGTTGGTGGTTACGCTCGAGCCCTGCCCGATGTGTGCAGGTGCCTGCGTCCAAACGCATATCGGGTCGATTGTGTTCGGTGCGTGGGATGCCAAGCTTGGCGCATGCGGTTCGGTATGGGATATTCCGCGCGATCCACACGTCGGGCACGCTCCCGAGGTGTACGGCGGTGTTCTTGAAGGTGATTGTCAGGCCGTGCTGACCGACTTTTTCACCGCCCGTCGCTGACGTTCGACGTTCGGCGGTACTTGGTATGTCTTTCCTCGGGGTACAGGTGTGCCCGCCGTGTAGGGAAGGCCGCACGGTGTAGGGATGTGCTCACCATGTAGGGAACATCCCACCGTGTAGGGAAGCAAAATGGCTTTATTCTGCGGATTTGATTGTAAGGGCACTATTCGGTTCCCTACACCATGGGGAAGTCCCTACACCATGGGCGGGTTGAACGTGAATCACGGCGATTGGCGGACGGGCTCGCGGCATCACGTGACTGCGGTATTGCGTGGATTACGGCGGCACAGCACAGAAATACTTGCGTTGTGCAAGAAACACGCGGCGTCAAAGCAACATATTCGCCTGCGCCTACCATCGGAATCAGCGATACAACAGAAAACCGCTCGCTCGTGCTCTTGCTTGATGCGACACAGTCCTGCATATGCCGACTCATGCCGGCGCTGGCTGGGACCATCACTGCCGAGCCGGCCGACCAGTCAAAGGAGACCCCCATCATGTCCGATTCCCAAGCTCGCACATTCACCGGTGCAGCAGCCGACGGCACCCGACTTACCGCCGTCTACCTTGAACAGCAGGCCGCGCGCGCGGCCGTAGGCCTGGTATTCGCCGGCGATGAACTGCCGCGTATCGTGCACTGGGGCCGTCCTCTCGCCGATCCGGAGACACTGCTCGACTCGTATGATGCGTTGAAGCCGCAGCGCATCTCCGGCGGACTTGACGAAACCGTATGGCCCACCGTGCTGCCAACGCAGGCCGAAAGCTGGATCGGCGAGCCGCGTGTGGTACTGCGCCGCGCCGGCATCGAACTGTTCCCCAAGTTCACCGTAACCAATATCGCCGCTGATGGCGTGCTGCCCGCCACGTTGGACGCCTCGGGCGCTGACCAATATGCCGATGTGACCGGCCACTCCCGCGACACCGGTCCGGTCCGGGTACCTGGAGTCGTGGTGGATGCCGTCGATAAGGAGAACGGCATCGCCCTCGAATGGCGATTCGAGCTGCTGGACGGCGGCCTCGCCCGGCAGAAGGCCACGGTCACCAACCTTGGTGTGCCGGATTCCAATCCCTCGGCTGATTCCTCGGCTGAAGCCTCGACTGAGGCCGCAGCAAATGCCGCCGCCCCACTCGAGGTCGGCAAAATCGAGCTCGGCTTCCCGGTCCCCGAACTGGCCGGCGAAATCCTCACCACCACCGGTCATCATCTACACGAGCGCAGTCCGCAGCGCCAGCCGCTGACCGTCGGACGATTCGAGAAGCCCCAGCTCGCCGGCCGCCCCGACTTCGACGCCTCCCTGCTGCTCACCGCCGGCGTGCCCGGCTTCGGCTTCGAGCATGGCGAGGCATATTCCGTGCACGTGGGTTGGAGCGGCAACTCCGTGCTGTCCGTCGAACGCCTGCCGTACACGCAGGGCGTCATCGGCGGTGGCGAGGTCCTGCTCGGCGGCGAAGTGGCATTGGCTCCCCAGGGCGAAGGCGAGAGCTCGTATGAAACCCCGTGGCTGTTCGGCTCGTTCGGCGATGGCCTGAATGAGATCGCCGCACGATTCCACGCCTATGTGCGCTCCCGCCATCCGCGGCTGTTCGCCAAGGGTCGTCCGGTGATCCTCAACACGTGGGAAGCCGTGTACTTCGACCATAACTTCGATACGCTCAAGGCGCTCGCCGACAAGGCCGCAGCATCCGGCGTCGAACGATTCGTGGTGGATGACGGCTGGTTCGGGTCCCGCCGAGACGATACGTCGGGTCTGGGCGATTGGCGGATCTCCCAAGAGGTGTGGCCGGACGGTCCGAAGTCGCTCAAGGCGCTTGCCGACTATGTGCACGGCAAGGGCATGCAGTTCGGCCTGTGGTTCGAGCCGGAAATGGTGAATATCGATTCCGACGTGGTGCGCGCCCACCCGGACTGGATTCTTTCCCCCACGGCGGGCCGTCTGCCGATGCAGGGCCGTAGCCAGCAGGTGCTTGATCTCACCAATCCCGACGCATTCGCCTACGTGTTCGGCGCGATGGATTCGCTGGTGGGCGAGCTCGGTATCGACTACATCAAGTGGGACCATAACAAGCTCGTCACCGAGGCGGCTTCCCGCCGTTCGGGCCGCCCGGCCGTGCACGCGCAGACCTTGGCCGTCTATGAGATCTTCAAGGGATTGAAGCAGCGCCACTCCGGACTGGAGATTGAAAGCTGCTCGTCCGGAGGCGCCCGCGTCGACCTCGGTATTCTCGAATACGCCGATCGCATCTGGGTGTCCGACTGCGTTGACCCGGTGGAGCGCGCGGACATCCAGCGCTACACGTCGCTGCTGGTGCCGCCGGCCATGATGGGCGAGCATGTCGGAGCCAGCCCGGCGCATTCCACGCAACGCGCCACCAGCCAGGAGCTGCGCATGGCAATGGCGTTCTTCGGCCATATGGGCATCGAATGGAACCTGCTGAAGGAGCCGGAGGACGCGCTCGCCAAGTTGGCCGTATGGGTGGCCGAGTTCAAGAAGCACCGCGATTGGTTCGCCATCGACACCTGCGTGCACGCCGACGCCAACGACCCGGCTGTGCGACTCGACGGCATGGTGATGCCCAGCCGTGACGCCGCGATCTACCGCTTCACCCAGCTCACCACGGGTCAGACCTATCCGGCTGCGCCCGTGCGGCTGCCGGGTCTCGACCCCGACCGCACCTATCGCGTGAGCCCGCTCGACCCCAGCCTCGACCTGACCGGTCTGGCCAACGGCCAGAGCACGCTCGGCTGGTGGAACGAGGACGGTGTGGTCATGACCGGCGAGGCTTTGGACCGCTACGGCATCCGCCCGCCGTCCCTTCACCCCCAGCAGGCCGTCCTTCTGAAGGCAGTCGCTGAATAGGCCGCTGGGCTCCCCTCAGCCCGCCCTCCGCGCCAGTCCAGTCGCCCTAACTACCCGATGTGCTTCACGATCACACGGCTCGCGGCGGCCTTGGCCCACAGCTGCCAGTCGTGGTTCATAATGGTGAACTTCACCGGCTGGGCCTGGCTGTGCCGATAGAAGCGGATGCCGTCGCGCAGCGAATCGGTGCCCAGCTTGGCCAGGAACGCCGATTCTCCGGCGATCATCACATGCCCGGGCATCGCGATGTTCGCCACGGTGGCAACCAGTGCGCCCAGCCGGAAACAGGTGCGATTCACCAGCTGCGTGGCCTGCGGCACACGGGAGTGGGCGTCACGCGCGAAATCCTCGAACGTCACCGGACGGCCCACAATCGCGGAGTACTGTTCCGCGATGGAATCGTCGGTCAGGCACTGCGAGCAGCCGATATGGCCGCTGGTGCAGCGCGGCCCTTCCGGATCGACCAGCACATGCCCCACCAGCCCGTAACTTTTGTCCGGATAGGTCACCGGCTCGCCATGCACCGCCAGCGAATAGCCCACGCCCACGCCGATGGTGACCACGGCGAACATGTCCAGTCCCACGCCGGGGCCGAACCAGGAGGCGTCCACCAGCAACGAGTCGATATCGTTGAACACTCCGCACGGCAGCCCGGTGGCCTGCCCGACCATCGCCCCCAAGTCGACCGCGCTCTCCCAGTGCAGGAAGGGGGCGAACGTCACCGTCGAATCATCGACCACATGGCCGCCGACCGCCACGCCAACGGCAGTGGGGGAGGGCAGTCCGGCAGCCATCACGTCGTTTGCACACGCGGACACGAGCCGGGCGATCGCCTCGGTCACATATTCCGGTGACTGGTCCTCGCCGATGGGTGCCTCGTGACGCCCGGAGACCACCTCGCCATGCGCGTTCACCGCCGCGGACACGATGGACGTGCCATGCACCTTGACGCCCACGAATGTGCGTGCGTTCGAGCACAGGACGAGCGCCGTCTGCGGCCTGCCACGTCGGTCGGAGCTCTCCTTGGGCGTGAATCGCTCCGGCAGCTTGCCTGAGGCGCCGGAGACGGCCGGCATTTCCTCGATCACGCCCGCGTAGATGAGATCGCTGGTGATCCGGGACAACGCCCCCTGACTCAGCCCCAGCATCTGGGCCAGTGTGGTGCGTGCGATTGGCCCGTACTGGGCCACGGCCGCGGCCACCCGATGCGTATGCTCCGATCCGGAAAACCACTGCGGAATCGCATTGGAATCAGCCATCACGCCCCTTTGCGAAAGTATTAATTGCGTTAATCACAAAATACCGCGTTTTTAATTGCCAGCGCAAGCAGGCTCGCTGGCACTGGGAATGAAATGGGCGAAACGGTACCTTGGACACCGTGGAAAGAACCTACCGGCATAGGGGCCGGAGGTTGGAAGGAAAGATAAAGGAGTCACATATGCTGTCAGATTCCACCAACTCGACCAGACTGAAGCGTCTGGGCATGCGCGTAGCCGCAACGGCGTGCGCGCTCGCCGTGGGGCTTGGTCTGGCCGGCTGCGGTTCCAGCACCGCCGGCACCGTCACGCTGGACTTCTTCCAGTTCAAATCCGAGGCCGCCGATACCTTCAAGGGCATCATTCAGGACTTCGAGAAGCAGAACCCGACCATCAAGGTCAACATCAACAACTCCGCCAACGCCCAGACCGACCTGCGTACCCGTTTCGTGAAGAACCGCGTGCCGGACGTCATCACCTTCAACGGCGACATCAGCTTCGGCATGTTCGCCGCATCCGGCGTGTTCTACGACTTCACCAACGAGGACATCGTCAACGAGCTCAATCCGGGCATGGTCCAGATCGCCAAGAACCTGGTCCAGACCACCGATCCGGCCAAGAAGCGTCTGTACGGACTGCCGTTCGCCGGCAACGCCTCCGGATACATCTACAACAAGGACCTGTTCAAGCAGGTCGGCCTCGACCCGGAGAACCCACCCACCACCTGGACCGAGTTCACGAACATGCTCAACACGTTCAAGGACGCCGGCATCAATCCGATTCAAGGCACCGTGGCGGACGCATGGACCACGCAGGCCCCGCTCGCCTCGCTCGCCGGCACGCTCGTGCCCGAAACCAAGTACACCGAGCTGAAGCAGGGCAAGACCACATTCCAGGAGCTGTGGAAGACCACGGTCGAGAAGGAGGCCGAGCTCTTCACCTACTCCACCGCCGACACCGGCGTCACCTACCAGCAGGGCACGCAGAGCTTCGCCCAGGGCAAGGCCGCGATCATCCCGCTCGGTACCTACGCCATCCCGCAGATCCTGCTCATCAACAAGGACATCAACCTCGGCTTCGCGCAGATGCCGGCCTCCGATGACGCCGACGAGCAGATCCTCGCCGCCGGCGACGACGTGATGCTCACCATCGGCGCCAACACCAAGTACAAGGACGAGGCGATGAAGCTCGTCGAGTTCATGATGCAGAAGGAGCAGCTCGACGCCTACGCCGATGCCCAGTCCGCCATCACCCCGCTCAAGGACACGTACTTCGGCAACGAAGCGCTGGAGACCGTGCGCCCGTTCTTCAAGGAAAACCGTCTGGCCGACTTCTGCGACCACTACATTCCCTCGTCCATCAACATCGGCGGCTATCTGCAGACCATGGTGACCTCCGGGAACACCGACCGTTTCCTGAGCCAGATGCAGACCGAATGGGACAAGGTCCAGGCCAGGACCTTCGAGTGACGAGCAGGAGAGGAGAACAATAATGTCCAACGCAACCATCGGTCAGCCCGCATCGCACAAGGCCGCCAAGCCGGCCAAGAGGAAGGTGTCCACCTTCTCCAAGCGCAAGGTCGATCCCGCCTACTACTGGATGGCGGTCCCGGCGGCGATCATCTTCGCCTTCTTCCTGTACCTGCCGTTCCTTGACGGCGTGAAGTACTCCTTCACCAACTCCCAGGGCTACGGCGACTACAAGTTCATCGGCTTCAAGAACTACATCGCCCTGTTCCAGGACAACCGTGTGGGCCACGCCTACCTGTTCACGCTGCTCATCGCCATCGCCATCACGGTGCTCATCAACGTGATCGCCCTGTTCCTGTCGGTGCTGCTGAACTCGAAGATCGCCTTCAAGAACGGCTTCCGCGCCATCTTCTTCGTGCCCTACACCCTGTCCGTGCTGGTCATCGGCTACGTGTTCAAGTACATCTTCATGAACCCGCTGCCTGAGCTCGGCAAGGCGCTCGGCATCGAATGGCTGTCCACGTCGCTGCTGACCAACGAGCAGCTGAGCTGGATTCCGATTGTCTTCCTCGCCGTGTGGCAGGGCGTGGCCTACTCCGTGCTCATCTACCTCGCCGGCCTGCAGACCATCGACGACGAGATCTACGAGGCCGCCGCCATCGACGGCGTCAACGCATGGCAGAAGTTCTGGAAGATCACCTTCCCGCTCATCGGACCGTTCTTCACCATCAACCTCGTGCTGTCCATGAAGAACGCGCTCGGCACGTTCGATCAGGTCGTGGCCTTGACCGAAGGCGGGCCGAACTCCGCCACCGAGACGGTCACCTACCTCATCTGGAAGGGCGGCCTGACCGGCGGCGAATACGCCTACCAGACCGCGAACGCCGTGCTCTTCTTCATCGTGCTGGCGGTTATCGCCTTCATTCAGCTGCGCATCTCCCGCAGCCAGGAACAGATCTGATTTCGGGGAGAGGAAAGACCAATGACTACCGCAACTCTCGCTTCGCCGTCCAAGTCCGGCGCTTCCGCCAAGGCCGCACCCGTCAAGTACCGCAAGGACCGCAACATCAACTGGTGGCTGACCGCCGCCGTGGCCGTGCTGTCGTTGACGATTCTGGTGCCGCTCTACTTCACCATCGTCACCGCGCTGAAAACCCCGGCCGAGGCCGGCACGTTCGCCCTGCCCACCAGCTGGGAATGGCATAACTTCGCCGACGCCTCCGCCAAGGTGAACTACCCGAAGGCCGCGCTCAACTCGGCGATCATCACGGTCGTGGCCGTGGTGCTCACCCTGCTGACCAACACCTTCGTGGCCTACGCGGTGGCCCGCAACATGGACAAGCGGTTCTTCCGCTTCCTGTACTACTTCTTCATCGCCGCCATGTTCGTGCCGTTCCCGGTGGTCATGCTGCCGATCGCCAAGCAGATGGGCTCGTTGCATCTGGACAACCAGTTCGGCCTGATCATCCTGTACACCGTGCTCGGTCTGGGCACCAACCTGTTCATCGCCACCGGCTTCATCCGCTCGATTCCGGTATCGCTGGAGGAGGCGGCGCGCATCGACGGCGCGTCCACATGGCGTATCTTCTGGACCATCATCTTCCCGCTGATGAGCCCGATCAACGCCACCATCGCCATCCTGACCGCGCTGTGGGCCTGGAACGACTTCCTCCTGCCGTTGATCGTGCTTACCGACCAGTCGAACCAGACCATCCCGCTGGCCCAGTACGTGTTCAGCTCGCAGTTCGCCACCAACTACCCGATGGCCTTCTCCAGCTACCTCATGGCGATGGCCCCGATCCTCGTCGTCTACATCTTCGCCCAAAAGTGGGTCGTCGGTGGTGTGATGAGGGGCGCTGTGAAGTAATAGCAGCGCGAGGCGCTGCTATTACTTCACAGCGCCGAGCGGAATGAGCCGTAAAGCGGAGAGCCCAGTGGGCTCTCCGTAGGCTCAGGCGGCTGGCAGGCCGCGAATCCGCGAGGTAATACTGAGCCTCGCCGCAGGCGAGTTCGTAATTGCAGGGCGCCGTTAAATAAACAGTCCGGCGGTCTCTCCGTATGCTCCCCTCCTTGAGGGGAGCTGTCAGCGAAGCTGACTGAGGGGAGCCCCCTTCGTCGAGGGTTGTCCTCAGCGCAATGCCTCCGTACCGGTACTCCGCATAATTACTTTCCGCCACGCCTGACAAACAGCCCGATGGGAATGAAACCATCGGGCTGTTTCAATATCCGTATAGCCGAACCGGCAACAACGACGTTTGCATTGTTTGCAATGTTTGCATAGAAAGGCCCCCATCATGACGGAATTCAACCGACCGACTCTGCCCGATGCCATCCGTACCAACGGCGCGACCCCGAACCCGTGGTGGTCGAACGCAGTGGTCTACCAGATCTACCCGCGCTCCTTCCAGGACACCAACGGCGACGGATTCGGCGACCTCAAGGGCATCACCAGCCGCCTGGACTACCTCGCCGACCTCGGCGTGGACGTGCTGTGGCTCTCCCCGGTCTACAAGTCCCCGCAGGACGACAACGGCTACGACATCTCCGACTACCGGGACATCGACCCCCTGTTCGGCACGCTGGAAGACATGGACGAGCTGCTCGCCGAAGCCCACAAGCGCGGCCTGAAGATCGTGATGGACCTGGTCGTCAACCACACCTCCGACGAGCACGCCTGGTTCGAGGCATCCAAGAGCAAGGGCGACCCGCACGCGGACTGGTACTGGTGGCGTCCGGCCCGTCCGGGCCACGAGCCCGGCACGCCGGGAGCGGAGCCGAACCGGTGGGGCTCCTATTTCGGCGGCTCGGCGTGGGAGTATTGCCCGGAGCGCGGTGAATACTATTTCCACCAGTTCTCGAAGAAGCAGCCGGACCTCAACTGGGAGAACCCGGACGTGCGTCGCGCGGTGTACGACATGATGAACTGGTGGCTCGACCGTGGCGTTGACGGCTTCCGCATGGACGTGATCACGCTGATCTCCAAGCGCACGGACTCCGCAGGCCGTCTGCCGGGCGAATACGGCTCCGAGCTTGAAGATCTGCCCGTGGGCGAGGAAGGGTATTCCAACCCGAATCCGTTCTGTGCGGACGGCCCGCGCCAGGACGAGTTCCTCGCCGAAATGCGCCGCGAGGTGTTCGACGGGCGCGATGGCTTCCTCACGGTGGGCGAGGCGCCGGGCATCACCGCCAAGCGCAACGAGCACATCACCGATCCGGCCAACGGCGAGCTCGATATGCTGTTCCTCTTCGAGCATGTCGATTTCGACTGCGAAGGCGTCAAATGGAAGCCGCTGCCGCTGGATCTGCCGAAGCTCAAGTCCATCATGGCGGGATATCAGACCGCGGTGGCGGACGCGGGCTGGGCGAGCCTGTTCACCGGCAACCATGACCAGCCGCGCGTGGTGTCCCGCTGGGGAGATGATTCCAGTGAGGAGAACCGTGTGCGTTCCGCCAAGGCGCTGGGCC
The DNA here is from genome assembly GCF_006408915.1 of Bifidobacterium sp. UTCIF-1. Classification (NCBI taxonomy): domain Bacteria; kingdom Bacillati; phylum Actinomycetota; class Actinomycetes; order Bifidobacteriales; family Bifidobacteriaceae; genus Bifidobacterium; species Bifidobacterium sp. UTCIF-1. Next base: position 3,911 of record NZ_JFAG01000024.1, on the reverse strand, counting down.
TCATGCTGCACATGCATCGCGGCACCCCGTACGTGTATCAGGGCGAGGAGCTCGGTATGACCGACGCCCACTTCACCCGCCTCGACCAGTATCGCGATCTCGAGTCTCTGAACGCCTATCGCCAGCGCGTCGAGGAAGCCAAGGTGCAGTCGCCGGAATCGATGATGGCCGGCATCGCCGCCCGTAGCCGTGACAACGCCCGTACCCCGATGCAGTGGGACGGCTCCGCTTACGCCGGATTCACCGCGCCGGATGCGACCAGCGAGCCGTGGATCGAGGTGAACTCGAACCATGCGGCGATCAACGTGGCCGGCGAATTCGACGATCCGGATTCCGTGTACGCGTTCTACAAGCAGCTCATCGCGTTGCGGCATGAACGCCCGGTTATCGCCGCCGGCGACTGGGAGCTGATTGACGCCGCCGACGAGCACGTGTACGCATTCACGCGCAGTCTGGGCAAGGAGCGTCTGCTCGTCGTGGTGAACATGTCCGGACGCACAGTCGATCTGCCGCACGATACCGCCGGGCTGGTGGCCATGGGCGTCGCCGAGCCGGACATCGTCATCACCAATTACAACGCCAGCCACTCGGTCGTCTCCCTCGCCAATGGCGAGCTCGACCCGTGGGAGGCTGTTGTCATCCAGCTGTAGTTCCGCTGCGCTCCTCGGAATATCGAGTCCGGAGGCCCTATCTGTCTTGAATGTGGTACTTCGGTGCTTTTTCGGAAAGCTATCTGCTTTGAGTGTGGTACCCAAACCAGCAAACGCCGAGTATAAACGTTGATATTGCAGTGTTCGTACTCGATACATTCTTAGTTGGGCACTACATTCAAGACAGATAGCTTTCCGAAAAGCCGCTAATGTACCTCACGCAAGCGAGATAGACGGGGCCTTTCGGCGCCTTGGTGCTTACAATACCCACTATGGAACAAAAGGAAGTGTTGAAAGCGCTGCAACGCGACCATGCAGCGGAACTCAAGCTCGCCGCCGAGCGACTCAAGGGCACCGCCCGTCACACGGAGATCATCCCTTCGCCGGCACTGAGTGAACTGACTGGCCATGAGATTCTTCTCAAGCCCGAAAACCTGCAGGTCACCGGCTCCTTCAAGATTCGCGGCGCCTACAACAAGATCGCCTCGCTCAGCGAAGAGCAGATCGCCCGCGGCATCGTCACCGCATCGGCAGGCAACCATGCGCAGGGCGTGGCGTACGCCGCCCGTGAGCGTGGCGCCAAGGCCACCATCTGCATGCCGACCATCACCCCGCCGCTCAAGGTGGATGCCACCAAGGCATATGGCGCCGACGTGGTGCTGTACGGCGATGTGTTCGATGAGGCGGCCGCCCACGCCGCTAAACTCGCCGAAACCGAAGGCATGATCTACGTGCCGCCGTTCGACGATTACGAGGTCATCTGCGGCCAGGGCACCATCGGCCTCGAGATCCTCGAGGACGTGCCGAACGTCACCGATGTGGTGGTGCCGCTTGGCGGTGGTGGTCTGGGCGCCGGCGTGGCGCTCGCCATCAAGACGTTCAAGCCGGAAGTTCGTGTGATCGGCGCGATTCCGGAGGGGTCGCCGGCGTGGAAGAACTCGTTCGCGGCGGGCCATGTCACCGAGGCTGACCAGGTGGTGACTTCCGCCGAAGGCGTGGCGGTCAAGCACCCGGGTGATTTGCCGTATGCGCTGCTCAACGAATTCCTCGACGATTTGGTCACTGTGACCGAGCGCGACATCAATGAGATGATTCTGCTCATGCTCGAAAAGCACAAGCTCGTGGTCGAGGCCGCCGGCGCGGTTTCGCTCGCCGCGCTTGAACACTTGAACCTGCGCTCCCGCAAGTTCGCTGCCGCGCAGGGTCCGCATGTGGTGGTGCCGATCATGTCCGGCGGCAATATCGATACGGTGACTATGGGCGCCGTGATCCAGAAGGGTATGATCGCCCGCGGTCGCATTATGAACTTTGAGGTCGAGCTGCCGGATACGCCGGGTCAGCTCGTCAAAGTGGCTACGCTGCTCGCCAAGGAGCGCGCCAACGTTATCGCGCTCGACCATGACCAGTTCAAGGCGTCCGGTCACTACACCAATGCTGTGTCGCTGGGCGTCACCGTAGAGACCAATGGCCCCGATCATATCGACCGTATTCTGGATGCGTTGAAGAAGGCCGGTTTCCAGCCCAAGCGCATCTATTAGGCGGTTCGTGCCTGTTAATCGGTAGCGCGTATTGAAAGGGCTCGTTGCAATGTCATCATTGCAGCGAGCCCTTTGATTGTTTATGGCTGCCTTACCGAATGCATGCGATGGCCTTCCGGATTCCGCCGCTCAGCATCTTCCGCAGCTTCAGCCCTCAGTCTCCGCCGCGATGGTCTCGTCGACCAGCTTGGGCAGGGCCACGGCGATGTCCTCGTGGATCAGACGCGTCGCGAGGCGGTCGTACTGCGTGGAGCCCATGTTCATGATCGTGATGGGCACGCCGGCCTGAGCTGCGACCGGCACGATGCTGGCGGCCGGGTACACCTCGAGTGTCGAGCCAATCACCCACAGCTCGTCGGCCTTGGTCGCGCGGTCATATGACTTCTCCATCGCGCCGTCCGGCAGCGCCTCGCCGAAATACACCACGTCGGTCTTGATGATGCCGTTGCAGGGCATGTCGCCGCGGTACTTGAGCGTGCGGTGGCAGTGCGGGTCCGGTTCCTCATCCAGTCGCGCCATGATGTCGGCGGTGTCGTACTGCTGGTGGCACTTCATGCAGTGCGAGGTGCCGATGGTGCCATGCAGGTTGACGATGAGGTCGGGCGAGTTGCCGGCCTTCTCGTGCAGCGCGTCGAAGTTCTGCGTGGCGAGCAGTGTGAGCAGCCCGGCCTTCTCCAGTTTGACCAGAGCCTTATGGGCCGCGCCCGGCTGCGCGTTCCACACGGGCGATTCCTTCTGCCAACGCCAGGAGTATTCGCGGTCCTCCTTGTTGTTCAGGAACAGGTCGATGTCGTAGACGCTGGTCTGCTCGGGGTGCTTGGTCCACACCCCGTCAGGCCCGCGGAAGTCAGGAATGCCGGCCGACGTAGAGATGCCGGCCCCGGTCAGTACAGCGATTTTCTTACTCATACCTACAGGTATACCCGCCCTCAATGAACAGTGGTTGACGGGATTGCATAGGCTTCTTCCAGCCGTGTGGAATCGAAGTCATGAAACGGTACGATCAGCATTGGTTGCAAGCTGTATCGCAACGAGGCGGTCGATATGCGCCAGAGTCGTTCAATGGGGTTCATGGCGCATCTGAAACGTCGCATACAAAACAACGATTTGAGAATGGGGGCGTCGAAAACCGTGGTGACGCTGCAGTTGCTCGGTGAGCAGCTGATTCCAACTGCGATAGGGCTGATGATGGCGTATGCCCTGCTATTCGTAGGAATACGTATGCAGCCGGTGCCGGACACATGGGCGATATTCCTGCTGGAGATGCGTGGGGTGGCTTGGATGTTGGCTGGCAGTGGCGTTGGAACGGTGTTCGGGGGCGGTATGATCCGGGAACGGAATCTGTTCAGCCTATTCAAAGCGCGTTAGCGGCTGGTGGATTGACGGTGAATTGATGGTGGGGAAGCGCGACACGCGCGCCGAATGGTGGATGTTGCCGTTTTGGGAGCTGTTCGCTGGGTTATTCTGGCCATAACAGGGCTCAGGAACCGTTTGGGAGGCCTTGTGCGACACGCCGAGGGAAGCGCGCTATGAAGCCGTTTCCTAGGGGTTTTGTGCGCCTTGATTTGCGTGGTTGTGGTTTGTCGTGTAAGTTATTCACCTGTTGCCGCTCAGCGCGGCGGGCTTCCTTCCTTGGGTTGGCTGCCTGCAGGTGTGGTGGTGGTTTGAGAACTCAAGAGCGTGTTTGTACTACTTTTTAGAGTCGTTTTTTGATTGCCAGTCT